>JAQUDN010000084.1 GCA_028685665.1 Burkholderiaceae bacterium
ATTCACCCGGTGGTGCGCTGGCACAGCGGCCGGGGTCTGGGGGATTGCCTGGGCAGGCGCGGTCGGTGGCTCCGCCGTGCGGCTGTCGTGCAGGCCGCTGTCCAGGGGGTTGTGCAATGAGGGCTTGACTTCTTCGTCCCAGGTCAACATAGATTTTCCAGTCCGTGAATTATGAAAGCAGTGCTGCAAAATGAAAAGCACTGAAGCGTTGTGCAGCAATGCTTTTTTGCCTAAAGGCATCAACCCTGCCACCCCGGAAATTCGGGGCTGCCGGGTGCGAAGGCTTTATTGGCAGGCTTCGCAAGTGGGATCGTCAATCGCGCAGAACTTCACGTCGGTGGCCGGGATCGAGGCCGCTTGGGCGGCCGCTGCGGCCGCAGCGGCTTCGAGGGCGCTGGACCCGCTCGCCGGGGCTTGCAAGCTGCCTGTTTCATGGCCGGAAGAGACTGCGTTGAGCTGGCGGGTGTTGACCGTGCTCATCTCGACATGCGTAGCGCTTTGCGTGCGGAGGTAGTACGTGGTCTTGAGGCCGCGCACCCAGGCGAGTTTGTAGGTGTCGTCGAGCTTCTTGCCCGAAGCACCGGCCATATAGATGTTCAGGCTTTGGGCCTGGTCGATCCATTTCTGGCGACGCGATGCGGCTTCCACCAGCCACCGAGGTTCCACTTCGAACGCGGTGGAATACAGCGCCTTGACGTTCTGCGGTACGCGGTCGATGGGGTGCAGCGAGCCCTTGAAGTGCTTGAGGTCCATGACCATCACGTCGTCCCACAGGCCCAGGCGCTTGAGATCCCGCACCAGGTAGCCGTTGATCACCGTGAACTCGCCCGACAGATTGGACTTGACCGACAGGTTGCCAAACGAGGGCTCAATCGAGGCATCCACACCGATGATGTTGGAAATGGTGGCGGTGGGGGCAATGGCCACGCAATTGGAGTTGCGCATCCCATCCTGGCCGATCTTGGCGCGCAGGGCATTCCAGTCGAGTGTCGAGGAGCGGTCCACTTCCACGTAGCCACCCCGTGCCTGGGTGAGCATGTCCAGCGTGTCGAAGGGCAGGATGCCGCGGTCCCACAGCGAGCCCGGGTAGCTGGAATACTGGCCACGCTCGCGGGCCAGTTCGGTCGAGGCCCAGTAAGCGTAGTAGCAGATCGCTTCCATCGCCTTGTCGGCAAACTCCACGGCTTCCTGCGACGCATAGGGAATGCGCAGTTCGTACAGGCTGTCCTGGAAGGCCATCAGGCCGAGCCCGACCGGGCGGTGGCGCAGATTGGATTCGCGGGCCTTCTGAACGGCGTAGTAGTTGATGTCGATCACGTTGTCGAGCATGCGCATGGCGACCTTGATGGTCTTCTTGAGCTTGTCGTGGTCGATCTGGCCGTCTTTCAGGTGGCGCAGCAGGTTGACCGAACCCAGGTTGCAGACGGCGGTTTCGGTGTCGCTGGTGTTGAGCGTGATCTCGGTGCACAGATTGGAGGAGTGCACTACGCCAGCGTGTTGCTGGGGCGAACGGACGTTGCACGCATCCTTGAAGGTGATCCAGGGATGGCCGGTTTCGAACAGCATGGTCAGCATCTTGCGCCACAGGTCGGTGGCCTGCAGGGTGCGGCTGGGTTTGATTTCGCCCCGGGCGGCCTTTTCTTCATAGGCGACATAGGCCTTCTCGAAATCCGCGCCGAACAGGTCGTGCAGATCGGGCACATCGGAGGGCGAGAACAGCGTCCAGCTGCCCTTTTCCATCACGCGGCGCATGAACAGGTCGGGAATCCAGTTGGCCGTGTTCATGTCGTGGGTGCGGCGGCGGTCGTCCCCGGTGTTCTTGCGCAGTTCCAGGAATTCTTCGATGTCCAGGTGCCAGGTTTCCAGGTAGGTGCAGACCGCACCCTTGCGCTTGCCGCCCTGGTTGACCGCCACCGCGGTGTCGTTGACCACCTTCAGGAAGGGCACGACGCCTTGCGATTCGCCATTGGTGCCCTTGATGTGGCTGCCCAGGGCGCGCACGCGGGTCCAGTCGTTGCCCAGGCCGCCGGCAAACTTGGAGAGCAGTGCGTTTTCCTTGATGGATTCGTAGATGCCGTCCAGGTCGTCGGGCACCGTGGTCAGGTAGCAGCTCGAGAGCTGCGAGCGCAAGGTGCCGCTGTTGAACAGCGTGGGCGTGCTCGACATGAAGTCGAAGCTGGAAAGCACTTCATAAAACTCGATCGCGCGGGCTTCGCGGTCGGCTTCGTTGAGCGACAGGCCCATGGCCACGCGCATGAAGAACGCCTGGGGCAGTTCAATGCGGGTCTTGCGCACGTGCAGAAAATAGCGGTCGTACAGGGTCTGCAGGCCCAGGTAGTCGAATTGCAGATCGCGTTCGGCTTTGAGCGCGGCGGCCAGGCGGGGCAGGTCGTACTGCAGCAGGCGTTCGTCCAGCAGTTCGTTGTCCACGCCGGTCTGGATGAACTGGGGGAAATAGGCGATGTAGCTGGGGGCCATTTCGGCCTGGGTCACTTCATGGCCCAGGACTTCCTTGGCGATCGTGTGCAGCAACAGGCGGGCCGTGGCGTAGGTGTAGTCGGGGTCTTTTTCGATCAGCGTGCGTGCGGCGAGGATGGAGGCTTTGTACACCTCTTCCAGGGGGACGCCGTCGTACAGGTTGCGCAGGGTTTCCGCGACGATGGGTTCGGGCTGCACGTCGGCGCTCAGGCCTGCGCAAGCCGCTTCGATGATGGCGCGCAGCCGGGATTCATCGAGGGCCACGCGGCGGTCGCCATCCAGCACATGCAGCACGGGCGTTTGGGGCGCGGCTTTCTCGGCTTGCTGGGCGCGTTCCTGGGCGTGGCGTTCACGGTAGAGCACGTAGGCGCGCGCGACTTCATGGTGGCCGCCGCGCATCAGGCCCAGCTCGACCTGGTCTTGTACGTCCTCGATGTGAAACGTGCCGCCGCCGGGGCGTGAACGCACCAGGGCCCGGACCACGTTCTGGGTCAGGCTGTCCACGACTTCACGGACGCTGGCCGACGCTGCACCCTGGGTGCCATGCACGGCCAAAAAGGCTTTCATCATGGCCACAGAGATTTTTTGCGGCGCGAAGGGGACCACTGCACCATTGCGGCGAATGATCTGGTAGTGGGCCAAGGTGTCCGGAACCGACGGGGTCGCATCGGACCCTGCAAAGGTTTCAGCGGCGCCTGCTTCGGGCATGGAGGGGGCGTTCAATGCAGTGTGCATGGGGTCCTTGTGGTGGGCTGTCGGGTGCGAGCGAGCGCCGTGCGTGACACGGCTCGCTGCGGTATCTGGGTTGGCGATAGAACTCGCCGAACGCTATATCTGGGGGGTGTGCTGAGTATAAGACACTACCAGTAGTGTCTGGGTCGAAATTTGCGAGAGCGCCTCGGGCGTCTGGAGGGGGGCTGCGGGCAGGGCACGCAGGCGCCCACAGACGCTTGGCAGGGCGGGCGATTCTGCCCAAAAATGGCGGCCGGCGTGGCTTGCAGGGTTATTTGCCCTTGCAGCCCGCACCTGGCTTGCCTGGGGCTTGGGCGGGGCCGTCGGCTGGAGAGGAGGGCCGTTGATGTATTTTTGCAACATCTTGATCGGCCTGTCCGCCCCGGCGTTTCAGGGCGGCGGAAAACATTCGGCCGGCCAGTCCAGCGTCTGTGCCAGAGCCGACCAGTCAAAGCCCGGGCCGGGGTCTTTTTTGCGTCCTGGGGCAATGTGCTCATGCCCCGCCACATGGCGGACAGGGTAGCGCTGGGCGATGCCGCGGCACAACGTGGCCAGCGTGGCGTACTGCTCGGCCGTGAAGGTCTGGCCTTCGAGGCCCTCAAGCTCAATGCCGATCGAGTCGTCGTTGCATTGGCTGCGCCCACGGTAGGAGGATACCCCGGCATGCCAAGCCCTCTGCTCGCAATCCACGAATTGCCAGAGCCTTCCCGTGCGCTCGATGAAGAAATGCGCAGACACCTCCAGGCCGCGGAGGCCCTGGTAATAAGGGTGCGCATCCCAGTCCAGCTGGTTGGTGAACAGCTGCTGCACGGCGCCGCTGCCGTACTCGCCCGGAGGCAGGCTGATGGAGTGCACCACGATGAGGTCGACCGCTGCCGCCGAGGGGGGGCGGGGGCCGAAGTTCGGCGAGGGCAGCGGCTGGGCGGGGCGGTACCAGCCTCCCTGCCAGGGGTCTGGGGTGCCGTGCCCTTCAGTGGATCGGGTCATGGGGGTTCTGGTCTTGGGGGCCGGCAATGTCCAGGCGTGCAATGCGATAGCGTATCTGCCGCAGGCTGATACCCAGCCTGGCGGCAGCGGCGGTGCGGTTGAAGCCTGCTTCGCGCAGCGCACGCACCAGAATGCGGCGCTCCTGTTCGTCCAGCCACGCTTGCAGATCGTGGGGCAGCGGACCGGGGTGCGCTGGTGCGTCAGGGGGCTCGAAGGCGTGTGGCGCCCGCGTGGCGGGGTCGTGGGGGGCGGGCGGCGGGAGGGGCGCTTCCTGTCCATCGGCATGGGGGGCGTGCGGGATGTCGAGCTCCAGGGCGTCTCCCTCGCTCAGTGCCATGGCACGGTAGAGCAGGTTTTCGAGCTCCCGCACATTGCCTTTCAACGGAAGGTGGGTGAGGTGCTCCCGCGTGGCGTCCGTCAAGGTGGGGACGGGCAGGCCCGATTCCTGGGCAATGCGCGAGAGCAGTGCGGCGCACAGGGCGGGCAGGTCTTCCCGCCGTTCGCGCAGCGGCGGAATGGTGATTTCGATGACGTTGATGCGGTAGTACAGGTCCTGGCGGAAGCGCCCTGACTGCACATCGGCGGCAAGGTCCCGGTGCGTGGCGCTCACGATACGGACATCCACGGTTTCCTCCTGGGTGGAGCCCAGCGGGCGCACGCTGCGTTCCTGAATGGCCCGCAGCAGCTTGGACTGCATGGCCAGGGGAAGCTCCCCGATTTCGTCCAGAAACAAAGTACCGCCCCGGGCCGCCTGGAAGTAGCCGTCCCTGTCCTGGGTGGCGCCGGTGTAGGAGCCCTTGCGGGCGCCAAAGAATTCGGCCTCGAGCAGGTTTTCCGGGATCGCGCCGCAGTTCACGGCAATCCAGGGGCCTTCGCAGCGCTGGCTGCTGGCATGCAGCGCCTGCGCGACCAACTCCTTGCCCGTGCCGGATTCCCCGCGGATCAGCACGGGGGCCATGCTGCGCGCGACCTTGGCAATCCGCTGTCGTACTTGGTGCAGGGCCTCCGAGCTGCCCACCAGCCTGTCCAGCGCCCGGCTGCCTGGGCTGGGCGTGTCGGGGGTGTTGCCACGGCGCAGGAGGGGCTGCCGTATGGGCCTGGGGGGGGGGACGCCGTCGGTGCCCTGGATGGCCGAGGCGACCACTGTCCGAAACAACTTCAAATCGACCGGTTTGCTCAGGTAGTCAAACGCACCGGCGCGCAGTGCTTCGACCGCATTCTCGGCCGAGCCGTAGGCGGTCATGACCACGCAGCGCTCGTTGCGCTGTTGCTCGCGCAGGTCTTGCAGCAATTCCAGTCCGAAACCATCGGGCAGCCGCATGTCGGTGATGACCACTTCGAATTCCCGGGTCGCCAGCCGGGCGCGGGCCTCCTGCACGCTGGAGGCGGTCTCGATGCGGTAGCCCTCGCGCAGCAGCGTCAATTCGTACAGCGTGCGCAGATCGGGTTCGTCGTCCACGACGAGGATGGAGGCGGCAAGGGCCATCGGGGAGGAGCTCATGGTTGTTCATGCCACAGGGCATTCGACAAGGGGTGCGCACCGGATTCCAGCACCCGGAGCCCATGCACGGTGAAGGCGTTTCCTTCCTGCAGGCCCCGGGCGGTGGTGCGCCGCAGTCGCCGGTAATGGATGGATGCGCCATGGCGTTGGCACAGTTCGCGGCAGATGTACAGCCCCAGCCCGCTGGAGCGGCTTTCCGAGGAGAAAAAGGGTTCGAACAGATGCCGTTCGACCGAGGGGTCCAGGGGGGGGCCATCGCTCCAGACCTGCAGGCGGATTTCGCCTGAACCCTGGAGGGCGGTGCCCACCACCAGGGCATCGGGTACCGGGCTGCAATAGCGCGCCGCATTGTCCAGCAGATTGACCAGAATGCGGCGCAGGTGCTCGGCATCCCAGGCCACGGACCTGCCGGGGGCCTGCAGGTCTGTGGCCACAGGGCGTCCTCCGGGGGCCTGGCGTTGCCAGTCGGCCAGAATCTGCGCGATGGTTTCGTCCAGCCACACCGGGACCGGCGGTGCCAGAGGGCTCTGCTGCGGCACCCGCGCGATGTCCAGAATCTCTTCCACGATCCGGTTCAGGCGCTCGGCATTCTGTTGCACCATGTGTGCGAGGCGCTTGTGTGCAGGATCGTGGAGGTCTTCGTCCAGCAGGGCATTGGCCTGCACGATCGCGGCCAGCGGGTTGCGTATTTCGTGCGCCACGGCGGCCGACATGCGGCCCATGGCAGCGAGTTTTTCGGTGCGCAGGCGTGCCTCCATCTCGCGCAGATCGTGCAGGAACATGACGCACAGGCTTTCGGCCCGCGCGCCAGGGTGGGTCTGGGGGGCGCTGGTCAGCCAGCTGCGCACATGCAGCTGGGTCGCCCGGGCATCGGGACCGGGGAGGTGCAGGTCGGCGGCATCGGGGACACCATGGCGAAATGTCCGGTGGGCCAGTGCCAGCAGGGGCCCCCAAGGCCCCTCGGGGCTCAAGTGCCGCGGCAAGGCGCTGGCCTCCTGGCTGTCCAGCCACTGCAAGGCCACCGGGTTGGCCATGCGCACTCGATCGCTCTCATCCAGCACCAGGACGCCGTCGGAGAGTTGTTCAATGACCCGGGCACTGACCTGGGTCTGGACCTGCGCTGCCATCAGGCTTTGCTCTGCGATGGCCTGTTCCCGGCGCAGCCGGGCCGACAACTGGTGCACCAGATAGGCCAGGATGAAGTAGCCCGTGCCCTTCAGGGCACTTTGCAGGTACAGCGGGGTGCCATCCCCGCGCAGACCCATCCACCAGGCCCAGGCCAGCATCAGCAAGGTCGCGGCGGCTGTGGTGCCCAGGGCCAGGGTGAGGCTGCCGAGCACGGCGGCCATCAGGATGGGCAGTCCCAGCAGCGCGGTGAATTCCATCGCCCCGGCCTGCAGGATTTGCAGGGCGCACACAAGTCCCAGGTCCACCCCGATCGTGGGCAGCCAATAGGCCCCCGCGGTGGGCGGTGGCGGTCCCCGGTGCGCCCGGATCCGCCAGGCCAGGGTGGCCACGAGGTACATCCCGCAGACCAGCAGCACGGCGCGGTCCGGGTGCTGTTGGAGGGTTTGTACGAGCCATTCCAGGATCAGCAGGGTCAAGGCCACCATCACTCTGCCCGTCAGGAAGCCGTGCCACAACCGGACAAAAGGGGCTTCGCTCGCCAAAGGCGCAGGCATCAAGGGGCTGGCGGAGGCCGAGAACGTCACCATGCCACAAGGGGGTCAGGCCTCGCCTCGCCGCTGGTGGTCTGCGCAGCAATAAGGCTTCTGGTCGGTGCCCAGGGCTTCTGTTCGGGGAATGTGCAGGCCGCAGTGGGCGCAGGCCACCATGTCCTGAGGGGAGGCGGTCGTTGGGGCCGCCGCCGGAGGCTGCCCGGGGGGCGAGGGACGGCGCTGCTTGCGCCACACGCCCCAGGCGATTGCCAGAACGGCCATCAGGACCAGGTATTTCATGCGCTGCGGCCCAGGACCACTTCCAGCACGAAGCGCGAACCGACATAGGCCAGCAGCAGCAGGCCCGCACCGGCATACAGCACGCGCACTGCACTGCGGCCCCGCCAGCCAAAGCGGAGCCGGCCCAGCAGCAGCGCGGCAAAGGTCCCCCAGGAAAGCACCGAGAACACCGCCTTGTGGTCCCAGCGCCAGGCGCGCCCGTACAGGGTTTCACTGAACAGCCAGCCCGCCAGCAAGGTGGCCGTGAGCAGCACGAAGCCCGCGCCGACAAAACGGAAAGTCAGCCGCTCCAGCGTGAGCAGCGGCAGCCCATGGGGCGCTTCCTGGCCCGAGCGCATCTGGCGCTCGGCGCGCGTCATCAGCCAGGCATGCACCACGGCGGCAGCAAACAGTCCATAACAGGCAATGCCCAGGGCCAGGTGCAGGGGCAGCCAGGCCGAGGCAGTGACATGCAAGGGTTGGCCGGGGAAGGTCTGTGCCAGCAGCACGGCCAAAGCCCCCAGGGCCGCCAGGGCCCGGCGCTCCTGCAGCTGCGGAAACAGCTGGCGTTCCACCGCATACACCGTCAAGACCAGCCAGGCGGTCATGGACAGGGCGGGCGCAAAGCCAAAGCGCGGTGTGTCCCCCCAGAGGCTCCAGACCAGGGCGCCCGCGTGCAACAGCCAGGCCAGCAGCAGGGCATGGCGCGCCGCAGCGGCCCGGATCCGCCATGCGGCCACGGCGGGCGTGGCATAAGCCGAAGCGGCCGCCAGGGCCAGAAGCCAGCTGACAGGGGAAGCACTGGGTAAAATCATGGGTCACAGTTTAGCCTTTCGCCTGCCGCCAACGCCTTGGCGGACCCGCCTGTCACCCGCACGGGCGGGCCTCAATGGAACATCCCTATGGCCTCCGCACTTACCGACAAACTCACGCGCCTCGTCAAGGAGATGCGTGGCCAGGCCCGCATCACCGAATCCAACGTACAGGACATGCTGCGCGAGGTGCGCATGGCCCTGCTTGAAGCCGACGTGGCCCTGCCCGTGGTGCGGGACTTCATCGCCCGCGTCAAGGAAAAGGCCCTGGGCCAGGAGGTGCTGGGATCGCTCAAGCCCGGCCAGACCCTGGTGTCCATCGTCAACCGCGAACTGGCCGCCACGATGGGCGAGGGCGTTGCCGACATCAACCTGGCCGCCCAGCCGCCAGCGGTGATTCTGATGGCCGGCCTGCAAGGCGCGGGTAAGACCACCACCACGGCCAAACTGGCCAAGCACCTGATCGAAAAGCGCAAGAAGAAAGTGCTCACCGTGTCGGGCGACGTGTACCGGCCCGCCGCCATCGAGCAGCTCAAGACGGTGACGAAGCAGGCTGGCGCCGAGTGGTTCCCCAGCACGCCCGAGCAAAAGCCCCTGGACATTGCCCGCGCCGCGCTGGATTACGCCAAGAAGCACTACTTCGACGTGTTGCTGGTGGATACCGCCGGCCGTCTGGCCATCGACGAAGTGCTGATGCTTGAAATCCAGCAACTGCACCAGGCCCTGAAACCGGTCGAGACCCTGTTCGTGGTCGATGCGATGCAGGGCCAGGACGCCATCAACACCGCCAAGGCCTTCAGCGCGGCGCTGCCGCTGACCGGCATCGTCCTGACCAAGCTGGATGGTGACTCCCGCGGCGGGGCGGCCCTGTCCGTGCGCCAGATCACCGGTGCGCCGATCAAGTTCGCTGGCGTGTCCGAAAAGATCGATGGCCTGGAAGTCTTCGACGCCGAGCGCCACGCCGGCCGCATCCTGGGCATGGGCGACATCGTGGCCCTGGTCGAGCAGGTGGCCGCAGGGGTTGACATGGAGGCTGCCCAAAAGCTGGCGGCGAAGGTCAAGAGTGGCGACGGCTTCGACCTGAACGACTTTCTGGGCCAGATCCAGCAGATGAAGCAGATGGGCGGCTTGTCGAGCCTGATGGACAAACTGCCCAGCCAGCTCACCGCCAAGGCCGGTGCCGTGGACATGGACAAGGCCGAAAAAGACATCCGCCGCAAGGAAGGCATCATCTGCAGCATGACGGCGCTGGAGCGCCGCAAGCCGGAAATCATCAAGGCCACCCGCAAAAAACGCATTGCCGTCGGCGCGGGCGTGCCCGTGCACGAAGTCAACCGCCTGCTCAAGGAGTTCGAGCAGATGCAGGACATGATGAAGAAGATGAAGGGCGGCGGCCTGATGAAGATGATGAAAAAGCTCGGCGGCATGAAAGGCATGATGGGTGGTGGCATGCCCAAGATGCCGTTCTGAGTCTTTTTGGCCTCCAGGCCACTCGAATCCAGCCTTAATAGCTATTGATTCAATAGCAAAACCCGTCCTTGGACGGGCTTTTGCCTGGGGCTGGTGGCGGCCGCCGTGGGGGCTCAGCGCTCGTCGAAGCTCACCGTGAGGGTGGGGCTGGTGGCCCGGGCCTGGCAGCTCAGCACAAAGCCCTGGGCCATTTCGTCGGCTTCCAGCGTGTAGTTCTTGTCCATGGCCACCTCCCCGCACAGCACCTTGGCGCGGCAGGTGCAGCACACGCCGGCCTTGCAGGAAAAGGGCAGGTCCAGGCCCGCATCCAGCGCCACGTCCAGCACATGCTCGTTCGGGGCCATGGCCATCTGGTGCTCCTTGCCGTCCAGCACCACGGTGAGTCGGATGGTCCGGTGGCTCGCTGGGGCGGCCTTGGGGGCCTCGGCGCTGGGCGCCGCTGCGGTGCCCGCCGGCGCGCCGGTGCCGAAGCGCTCGGTGTACACCCGGTGGGCAGGCACGCCGGCCTCGATCAGGGCCTGTTCGGTAGCGTTCATCATGGGTTCGGGGCCGCAGATGAAGACCTCGTCCATGCTCGGAACGGGCAGGAAGGCGTCGATCAGCGCGCGCACCTTGTCGCCGTTGACCAGACCCTGCAGCAGGTCCACCTCCTGGGCTTGGTGGGACAGGATGTGGATCATGGTGAAGCGGTCGGGGTGCCGGTCCTTCAGGTCCTGCAGCGCCTCGTTGAACATGATGGTGGCCATGTTGCGGTTGCCATAGACCAGCGTGAACTTGGATTCGGGCTGCTCCTCCAGCGTGCTGGCGGCGATCGACAGGATGGGCGTGATCCCCGAGCCGCCGGCAAAGCCCACGCGGTGCAGGGCGCGCGGCCGGCGCACGACGAAGCGGCCGTCGGGTGGCATGACTTTCAGCGTGTCGCCCGCCCGGACCTGGGTGGCGGCCCAGTTGGAAAACAGGCCGTGTTCCACCGGGCGGATGCCCACCTCGATCTCGCCCTGCCGCAGGAAGCGGCTGCGCGGGCTGCTGATGGAGTAGTTGCGGCGCACGTCCTGCCCCTGGATCTGGGCGCGCAGCGTCAGGAACTGGCCGGGCTCGAAGGCGAAGGCCTCGCGCAGCGCCGGGGGCAGCTCGAAGGTGATGGCCACCGCGCCCGCCGCTTCCGGGTTGACGCGCTTGACCTTGAGTTCATGGAAATGGGGGGCAGACATGGGGCGTTTCCGGTGGGGCCGTGGCCATCCAGGGCTCAGTACGGCTTGAAGTAGTCAAAGGGTTCCTGGCAATCCAGGCATTGGTAGAGCGCCTTGCAGGCGGTGGAGCCAAAGTGCGAGGTCTCCACCGTGTGGGCCGAGCCGCACTGCGGGCAGGCCACGGCCGGGGCGGGATCGGCCGCACCGCGCACGAAGCGCAGTACGTTCTCTCCCGGGGACCGTGCGGGGGCGCAGGCCTGGCCCGGCGGGGCGATGCCATAGGCGCGCAGCTTGTCGCGGGCGCTGTCGCTCATCCAGTCGGTGGTCCAGGCCGGGGCCAGCTGGGTCCGGACCCGGCCTGGGAGGCCGGCAGTCCGCAGCGCGGCCTGTACGTCGTCCTCGATCTGGCCCATGGCCGGGCAGCCGCTGTAGGTGGGGGTGATGACGACCTCCAGCCCCTCGGTGTCCCAGCGCACCTCGCGCAGGATGCCCAGCTCGCGCAGGCTGACCACGGGGATTTCCGGGTCGGTCAAGGCCTCGAGCACGGCCCAGGCGGCCTGGACGGGATCGGTGGGCATGGGGCTTACCACTGCGCTTCGGGGTGGGTGCGGGCCAGCCCCTGCATCTCACCCAGCAGGTAGCTCAGGTGTTCGGAGTGCAGGCCGTTCTTGCCCTGGGGGACATGGCCGTTGCGCAGGTCCGGGCGGGTGAGGGTGGCCTCGGCCAGGGCGTCGTCCACCAGCAGGTCCCAGTGGGGCTTCAGGCGGGCCATGTCCACGGCGACGCCCGCGGCCACCGCGTCGGACTCCCAGGGGCTGGGGGCCCAGAACTCGGCGGTGTAGGGCATCAGGTGGTCCAGGGCCGCCTGGGTGCGGGTCCGGGATTCTTCGGTGCCGTCGCCCAGGCGCACCAGCCAGTCGCGGGCATGGCGCAGGTGGTAGCGCACTTCCTTGAGCGATTTGGCGGCGATGGCGGCCAGCGCCGCGTCGCGGGAGTCCTGCAAGGCTTCCCAGACCAGCACCATCAGCGCGCTGTAGAGGCATTGCCGCACGATGGTGGTGCCGTAGTCCAGCCCGGACTGGGCATAGCCCACCAGCGGCCCGTGGTGGGGCAGCTCCAGCAGGGTGTAGTTGCGGAATTCGGGCGCATCGCGGAAGTAGGCCAGCCGGTCTTCGGTGGCCTCCCCCCCCCATTGCCGGGCGGCTTCCTGGTAGAGCAGCCGGGCCTGGCCGATCAGGTCGAGGCTGACGTTTGCCAGCGCAATGTCTTCCTCCAGCGCCGGGCCGTGGCCGCACCATTCGGCGTTGCGCTGGCCCAGCACCACGGCGTTGTCGGCCAGGTGCAGCAGGTAGTCGGTGGTGGCGCGCATGGTCACATGTGCCCCACTTCGGCTGGAATGTCGTAGAAGGTCGGGTGGCGGTAGACCTTGTCGGCGGCCGGGTCGAACAGCGGCCCCTTGTCGTCGGGGTTGCTGGCGGTGATCTGGAACGAGGGGATGACCCAGATGCTCACGCCCTCCTGGCGCCGGGTGTAGACATCGCGCGCCATCTCCAGCGCGTGCGCGGCGTCGGCGGCATGCAGGCTGCCGCAGTGCTTGTGCTCCAGGCCCTGCTTGCTGCGGATAAATACTTCCCACAGGGGCCAGTCTTTCAATGCCGGGGTGTTCATGCGGCTTCTTTCATGCTGCGTTGCTGTTGCTTGCGGGCGTGGGCCAGGGCGGCGTCGCGCACCCATTGGCCGTTGCGGTGCGCCTGGACCCGGGTGGCCAGGCGTTCTTGGTTGCAGGGGCCGTGACCGTTGACGGTGGCCCAGAATTCGTCCCAGTCGATGGCGCCAAAGTCGTGGTGGCCCCGTGCCTCGTTCCAGCGCAGCTCGGGGTCGGGCAGGGTGACGCCCAGCACCTGGGCCTGGGGCACCGTGGCGTCCACGAACTTCTGGCGCAGCTCGTCGTTGGACACACGCTTGATGCCCCAGCGCATGCCTTGCGCGCTGTGGGGGCTGTCGCTGTCCGGCGGGCCGAACATGGCCAGGCATTTCCACCACCAGCGGTTGACTGCATCCTGCACCATGGCCCGTTGGGCCTCGGTGCCGCGCATCATCACCAGCAGGGCCTCGTAGCCCTGACGCTGGTGGAAGGATTCCTCCTTGCACACCCGCACCATCGCCCGGGCGTAGGGGCCGTAGGAGCAGCGGCACAGCGGCACTTGGTTCATGATCGCCGCGCCATCCACCAGCCAGCCGATCACGCCCACGTCGGCCCAGCTCAGCGTGGGGTAGTTGAAGATCGAGCTGTACTTGGCGCGGCCGCTGTGCAGGGCCTCCAGCATCTGGGCGCGGCTGGTGCCCAGGGTCTCGGCGGCGCTGTACAGGTAGAGGCCGTGGCCGGCCTCGTCCTGCACCTTGGCGATCAGGATGGCCTTGCGCTTGAGGCTGGGGGCGCGGGAGATCCAGTTCCCCTCGGGAAGCATGCCGACGATTTCACTGTGCGCGTGCTGGCTGATCTGGCGCACCAGGGTCTTGCGGTATGCCTCGGGCATCCAGTCCTGGGGCTCGATGCGGCCATCGGCGTCGATGCAGGCATCGAAGCGGGCCATCTTGTCCGGGGGCTCGACGCTGGCGATGGCCGTAGCGGCTGGGCGGCCCTCGTCCGGGACGCTGAACGATTGCGTGTACATAGGGGAACTCCTTCAGGTAGTGGCGGCCAGGGGGTAGGCCTCCTGGTTCATTGCGACAGTTGCCAGTTGCCGTTCTTGACCTCCAGCATGCGGAAGGCCGAGAGGTCCAGCCCCAGGTGGTCGGTGGGCGACAGGCTGTAGGTCCCACTGGTGGCGACGAAGTTCTTTGTCGCCTCGATGGCATCGCGCACCTTGGCTTTGTCGGTGCTGCCGGCACGCTTCATGGCGTCCACCGTCAGCATCAGCGCGTCATAGGCGTAGCCGCCAAAGGTGGAGACTTCTGTCTTGTAGCGCAGTTTGTAGGCCTGGTCGTAGGCGGTGACCACGGCTTTCTGCGGGTCGTTGGCCGGCAGCTGCTCGGGGACCAGCTG
>JAQUDN010000254.1 GCA_028685665.1 Burkholderiaceae bacterium
TCGCTTCAGTCGCCCTGGCCATCGGCTCAGTCGGCCGCCTGCGCCGCTGCGGGCGCAGGCTGCAGCGCCGCCGCAATCGAGTCCCAGCCGTACACCCGCTCCACCACCGCCCGCGCCGCTGCGCGCACCTCGGGGTGGGGCGAGGGCACCCGGGGCGCCAAAGCCTGCAAGGCCGTGGCAAAGCCCTCGGTGTCGCTTTCGATGAAATCCGTCCCGGCGGCCAGCGCCAGGCCCCGGGCCCCTACCGGCGTGCTCAGCACCAGCAGGCCGTGGCCGGCGTAGTCCAGCATCTTCAGATTGGTGCCCGAGCCGCTGGCCATGGGGTTCAGCCCCACGTCCGCCGCGCGCAAGAGCGCCGTCAGCGCACCTTCCGACACCACCCCCATCGGCACCAGATTGGCCGGCAGCCGCTGTCCCCGGAAGTGGTCGCACACGCTGCCCACCACCGCAAAGCCCCAGTCGGGGCATTGCGCCGCCAGCGCCCGCACCGCGTCCACCGCCGTCAGATTGGGGCCGTGGTAGCTGGCTACAAAAATCGCCAAAGGCCGCTCGCCCCAGCCCAGCTGGGCCTTCAGGGCCGCGCGGCGCGGGGCTTCCAGCCAGGCGTCGGTGGGCAGGTGGGTGCCATTGGCCGCCACCTCCATGGTGTCCACGGGCCGGCCATACAGGGCCGCAAAGCGCTCCCGGTTGGCGGCACTCACCGCGAACACCCGCTCCGCACGCTGCACCAGCTGCGCCTCGCGGGCCGCCACCTGCTGCACCGCGCGGCGGGCCACATCGCTGGCGTGCAGGTCCAGGGGCGCCAGCGGGGTTTGCGCATCCTCGGCGCCGGGCAGGGGCTGCTCCAGCACCACCGCCTTCATGTCGGCCTCGACGTTGTGCGCGTCGTACCACACCGGCCCCTGCCAGCGCGCCAGCACCAGCGGCGCCAGGTACACGTGGGCGCTGACCACCACATCGCTCTGCGCGGCCAGGCTGTCGAACGCGGCCACGTACTCCGTCAGCTTCTCGCCATACAAGAGCGCGGCAATGTCCGTCACCGAGCGTTTCAGCGCATCGGTCAGCGCTTTCTCGGCATGGCCGAAGGCCTCGGAGGGCGGCACGCACACCTCGCGGTAATGCGGGCCAAACACCCGCTCCTGCGCCGGGCTGCCCCAGGGGCCGATGTTCAGCAGCGTCACGTCCGCCCACTGCGCCAGCCCCCGGTACAGGTAGAACATGCGCTTCTTGCCGCCGTTGTCGGGCGGGTACACGCTGAAGGTGTTGACCACCAGCAGGCGCAGGCGCTCGTCTGCGCGGCGCACCCGGGGCCCGGGCATCCCGTGGCCCAAGCCGCTTTCGGCACGGCGGGCCGCCGCGGTCTGCTCGGCCTGGTGGGCCGCCTGGCCCTGCACCGCCGCCGCCAGCAAGCCCTGCGCCGTGCGCTCCCAGCTCACCGTGGCCGCCGTGGCCGAGGCCGCCACGCCCATGGCCTGCAGTTTGACCGGGTCGGCCAGCAGCTCGTCCATCGCCGCGCCCAGCGCCTTGTCGTTGGGCGGCACGATGCGGCCGTTCACCCCGTCCTCAACGAACTCGGTCACGCCCCCGGCGTCGCTCACCGTCAGCACCGGCTTGCCGCAGGCCATGGCCTCCAGCGTGATCAGGCCCATGTCCTCCAAGTGCGGCACAAAGGGCACCAGCGCGGCGCGGCTGTAGTGCTCCACCAGTGCCTCGTCGGTCAGCCGGCCCAGGAA
This sequence comes from Burkholderiaceae bacterium, assembly GCA_028685665.1. Lineage (GTDB taxonomy): Bacteria > Pseudomonadota > Gammaproteobacteria > Burkholderiales > Burkholderiaceae_C > JAQUDN01. The sequence goes on from JAQUDN010000254.1 coordinate 1,734, forward strand.
GCGGATGCGCGCATCGCCCTCGGCCAGCGCCTTCAGGCGCGGGGCCTCGGGGCCATCGCCGGCAATCCACAGCGGCACCGGGGTTTGGGTGCGCTTGTAGCCATTGATGATCATGTCGATGCGCTTGGGACCATCGAGCCGGCTGGCCGTGAACACAAACTCCGACGGCCCGGTGTGCAGCCCCTCCAGGTTCGAGGGGTGGGGCAGCACCTCGACCCGCGCGCCCACCGGAAAGTAATCCGCCCGCTCGGCCACCAGTTGGGAGATCGCCAGGTACTTGCGGATCGCCCCCGGCTGCAGCGCAATCGCGTCCAGCTTGTGCACCAGCCCCCGCACCAGGGGCGCTGGCAGCGCGGTCAGGCTCGCCAGCTCCTGCGGGTCGATGGCCGTGCTGGCCAGCAGCTCGCGCACCCGGCCAAAAATCTCCGGCAGCTGGCGCCGGTCGGTCGAGGGCGAAGCCAGCAGCGCCCACAGCGCCTGGGCCGCCGGCGGCAGGCGCCCGGGCTGCGTGGGCAACTGGGTCGGCAGATGGGCCGGATAGGTGTCGTACAGCCCGCGCAGCTTGTGCTGCAAATACACCGTGTGGTTGGGGTGCTCCACGATCCACACCGGGTATTTGGTGGAAATCACCGCGTCGAAATGCCGCAGGTCCAGCAGGCTCCAGCGCTCATAGCTGGCGGCAATCGCGGCAAAGTCGTGCTCGGGCGAGGGCAGCTTGATCAGCTCCATCTCGTGCGGCGTGTGCCGGTTCACATGCTGGGCCAGGCCCCACCACAGCTTCTCGGCCCCCCCCACCACAAACGGCACCCCGCTGGGGGCGATCAATGCAATTTTCATAGCTAATAGCGCTGGTATTTATTGGCCTTGGGCCAGTTTTGATGCTGTATCGGCCCGCTCCACCCGCGCCACCACCCCCGTCAGCCGGCACACGCCTTCAAAGATCGGTTCCGGGCCGCGCACCACCTCGAACAGGGTGGCCTTGTCCCACCAGTCGTAGCTGTTTTCCACATGGGTCATGTCGCCGTGCAGCGCCACCGACACCGTGTAGCTGCCCGGGCCCAGGTTCAGTTCGGGGATGTCCCAGCACAGCGTGGCTGGCTGGCCCTCGGGCAGTTCGGCCAGGCCGGGGGTCTGGACATGCCAGGTGTTGGTGCCAAACACATCGTTGCCCAGGCGGTCGCGCACCAAAAAACCCACCGTCAGGTCATCCACCGGCGCGTGCTTGAGCAGCTGCACCTTGAGCTGCAGCCGCTCGCCCACGATGAACACCCGCGCCAGCCCTTGGGCGTTGTGGCAGCTCACGTCCTGGATGCGCGCCCGGCCATCGCCCGAGCGCACGCCCACCGCCCGCTCGCCCACCGGGGCGGCCTGGGCCTCGAAATCGCGGTTCTCTTTTTCGGCGATCAGCGCGTTGTAGAGGTCCAGCACCTGGTCGGGCACATCGTCGGCCACCACGCGGCCCGCATCCAGCAGCACCGCCCGGTCGCACAGGCTCTTGATCGCGACCGGGTCGTGCGAGACAAACAGCAGCGTCGTGCCCTGCGCCCGAAACCCCCGGATGCGCGCATAGCACTTGTGCTGAAAATACACATCGCCCACCGCCAGCGCCTCGTCCACGATCAGCACATCGG
>JAQUDN010000085.1 GCA_028685665.1 Burkholderiaceae bacterium
TGGGTGTCGGCCTGGCACCAGGACGCCAGCAAGGCCACCGCGTGCGCGCCCAGGGGCCAGGAGGGGCTGAGCGCCTCCAGTTGCGCCACGGCCGCCTGCGCCTGCCGGGGCGCAATCGCGTAGGCGACGCGCACCCCCGTCAGGCCCAGGGCCTTGTTGGGGCTGAAGAGCTGCCAGACCGCACCGCGCGCCGCCGGGGCCAGTGCCGGCACTCCGGACAGGCGCAGCGGAGCATAGTCGCGGTCGAGCACGCCCAGCCCCGGGGCACAGTGCGCCGCCCAATCCGCCAGATCGGCCGGCGTCTGGCCCAGGGGGCTCGACGGCTCGCAGGCCCAGGACAGGGTCGCCTCCTGGGGCGCCGCCCCGGGTCCGGGCGCGCCGCAGTGCACCGCCAGCCCCCAGGCCTGCGCGGCCTGGCGGTAGTCGCCATAGGCATGCAAGGGCAGTTGCACCTGGCGCACGCCCTGGCGCGCGGCCCAGGCAGTGATGCGGAAGATGCACTCGCTGGCGCTGCCGGCCACCAGCACGCGCTCGGGGTCCACGCCATGGAAAGCCGCGAGCTGGGCCCGCAGGGCGGTGTAGCGCGGATCGGGGTAGCGGGTGGCATCGGCCTGCTGCACCGCCGCCCAGGTGCCGGGGCACGGGCCGCAGGCATTGCTGTTGGTCGAAAAATCGTGCAGGGGCACGCCCAGCGCATCGGGCCCGCCATGCAAGGCGGGCGCAGGAAAGTCCGAGGCAGTCACGGCAGCCCTTGTTCAAAAACCATCAAAACCATAGCAAGCACCGCAATACCTGTAAGCATCCAGACCACTTTTTGGGCCAAACGCAGGGCCTGCGACGTGTCCTGCGCGCCCGGGCTGCGCCCCGGGGCATTGAGCACATAGACCCCGGGTTTCTCCAGCCGCAAGCCCGTGCACAGGGCCAGGGCGGCCATGGGCCAGCCGCTGTTGGGCGACGGCGTGCGGGCGGCTTCGCGGCGCACGGCGCGCCAGAGGGATGGCCCCGCCCCGCCCCCGCACAGCAGCAACCAGGCCGTCAGGCGCGCGGGCAGCCACGACAGCAGATCGTCGGCCCGTGCCGCCCATTTGCCGGCCCACTGCCAGTGGCGCCCCGCGCGCGCACCGGGGTAGCCCCACATGGCATCGGCCGTGTTGGCAAAGCGGTACAGCGCGGCCCCGGGCAGGCCGAACAGCGCAAACCAGAACAAGGGCGCCACCACCGAATCGTTGAGGTTTTCAGCCAGCGACTCGAGGGCGCTTTCGCGCACCTGCGCGGCGCTGAGCTGCGCCACATCGCGGCTGACCAGCCAGGCCAGCCGTGCGCGCCCGGCTTCCAGCGATTCGGCCAGGGCGGCTTCGACGGCCTGCACCTCAGAGGCCAGCATGCGCCAGGCCAGCAAGGGCTTGAGACACAGGGCCAGCAAGGGCACGGCCAGCCAGCCCGGCGCCTGCTGCACAGCGCCCTGCAGCGCCGCACTCACCGCCCACACCAGCGCCGCGCCAGCCAGCCAGGCCAGCGCACCCAGGGCAAAACAGCCCCAGCGCGCCCCGCGCCCCTGGGGCACGGCCTCGGCGGGCGGGGCGACGCGCCGACCGGCCCAGCCCAGGTAATGGCCGATCCAGACCACCGGGTGCCAGCGCACGGGCGGCTCGCCCAGCCAGGCATCGATGCCCAGGGCCAGCGGCACGGCAGCGGCCAGCCACAGGCCGGGCAGCGCCCACAGGCCCGCCTCAGGCATGGGGGATTCCGCCGGGGGCCCCGGGCGGGCGGTCCCACAGCCCGCTGGGCTGGCCCCAGGCATCGTCAAACACCAGCGACGGCAGCGGTTCACGCTGGGCCCAGCGTTCGCGCTGCAGCATCGGCTCCTCGTAGAAGGCCTCGACCGGGCCCAGGCACAGCAGGGCGATGGGCTCGGCCCCGGTGGGCATGCCCAGCAGCGCACCCAGGTCCTGCGGCTCGAAAATCGACACCCAGCCCATGCCCAGCCCTTCGGCCCGCGCGGCCAGCCAAAGGTTCTGGATGGCGCAGCTGGCCGAGGCCAGGTCCATCTGGGGCAGGGTGCGCCGGCCAAAGATGTGGCGCTCGCGCCCGTCGGCCAGGGCCACCACCAGCAGCTCGGCCGCATCGAGCACGCCCTGCACCTTCAGGCGCATGAAGGCCTCCTGGCGCTGGCCCAGGGCCTGCGCCGTGCGCACGCGCTCCACCTCGACCAGCGCATGCAGCTGCTGGCGCAGCGCACTCTGGGTGATGCGCACAAAACGCCAGGGCTGCATGAAGCCCACGCTGGGCGCGTGGTGCGCGGCCTCCAGCAGGCGGCGCAGCACCTCGGGCGCCACCGTGCCGCCGACAAAGTGGCGCATATCGCGCCGCTCGTGGATGGCCCGGTACACGGCCGCCCGCTCGCCCGGCGTGAAGGCCTGCGCCGCTTCGGAGCCGGCCTCCCGGGCCGCGCCTGCGTGTCGCGGATCGGCGGCCACGTCAGTCCTCGATGCCGCGCTGGGCCGGGATCCCGGCCTTGAAGGCGTGCTTGACCATCTGCATCTCGGTGACGGTGTCGGCCAGTTCCATGATTTCGGGCGGGCAGCGGCGGCCAGTCAGGCACACATGCACCTCCTTGGGCCGCTCGCGCAGGGTCTGCAGCACCTCGTCCAGCGGCAACCAGCCATAGATCAGCGGGTAGGTGATTTCATCGAGCACCACCAGGAAATGCGCGCCCCCCAGGATGGTGGCCCGGGCTTTTGCCCAGCCCTCGCGCGCCAGCTCGGCCGAATGGTCGAGGTCTTTGCTCTTCCAGCTGAAGCCATCGCCCAGGCCCTCGATCGGCAGGCCGATCTGCTCGAACATGCGGTGCTCGCCAAAGCGCGCGCTGGGCACTTTCATGAACTGGTAGATCTGCACGGCCTTGCCCCGGCCCTGGGCGCGCAGGGCCAGGCCAAAGGCGGCGGTGCTTTTGCCCTTGCCGTCGCCGGTGTTGACGATGACCAGGCCCCGGCGCTCGCCCTCGGGTTTTTCGTAACGCTTTTCGGTGGGAGGGGTTTCTATTTGCATGGTGTGGCGGTGGGTGAAAAAACAGGGATCCGCGCAGGGCCTTCGGGCACCCCAGGGGGCATTCGCCCCCTGGGCGCGGAGGGATTCAAGGTCCTGGAAGAGGCCGGTGCAGGCAAGGCAGCGCCACGCGCATGCCATCGAGGTGGCGCACCCGGAGGCGGTGGTCGAACACCTGCTCCAGCGCGGCGTGGGTGGGGGGCGCATCGCAAGGGCCCTGAAAGCGCACGCGGCCCCCGGCCATCACGACCAGTTCATCGGCCTGCAAGGCCAAAGACACCTCGTGCAGCACGCTGACCACGGTCTGGCCCTGGGCGACCAGGTCGCGCACCAGCAGCAGCCAGTCGGCCTGGTGCGGCGGGTCGAGGTTGGCCAGGGGTTCGTCCATCAGCAGCACCTGGGCCTGCACCGCCAGCGCCCGGGCCAGCAGCACACGCTGGCGCTCTCCGCCCGAGAGCTGGCCCAGCGCGCGCTGGCGCCAGTCCCAGGCCTGGGTGGAGCGCAGGGCCTGCTCAACTGCGGCGTGGTCTGCGGCAGACGGCTCGGACAGCCAGGGCTGGTGCGGCAGGCGCCCGAGCATGGCCACGTCGTAGACCACCAGGTCGTCGGCGGCGGCTTCGCTCTGCCCCAGCCAGGACAGGGCACAGGCGCGCTCGCGCCGGGGCCAGTCGGCCAGGGAGTGGTCCAGCAGGTGCACCTGCCCCCGGGCCGGCAGCAAACCCGCCAGCACCTTGAGCAAGGTGGATTTGCCCGCGCCATTGGGGCCGACGATGCTGGTCCAGCGCCGGGCGGGCAGCGCCAGCTGCACGTCCTGCAGGATGGGAACGCCCCCGAGGGACACCCCGACGCCTTCGGCGCGCAAAGCGATGTCAGCCATGCCGGCCTCCCAGGCACCCACCGACGGGTTTGGGATAAAAAAGGGCTTCAGGGCGCATTGGTATTGCGCTAATAGCTATTTTTTTCATAGCAAACTCCCGGCCACGCTACGGGTTCTGCGGTGCATGAGCCACAGCAAATAACCGCCGCCCAGCACCGCCGTGAGCACGCCCACGGGGAGTTCCTGCGGCGCGATCAGCCAGCGCGCGAGCACATCGGCCACGGTCAGCAGCACGGCGCCCATCAGGCTGGCCAGGCCCATCAAAAGGCGGTGCGGCACCTTGACCACCGCGCGCACCAGGTGCGGCGCGGCCAGGCCGACAAAGGCGATCAAACCCGTCTGGGCCACGGCGGTGCCGGTGGCCAGCGCCAGCACCGCCACCAGGGCCGCGCGCAGCGGGGCCAGCGGCAGGCCCAGGCTGTGGGCGGTGGACTCGCCCAGGCTCAGGCCATCGAGCACGCGGCTCAGGCCCCAGGCCGCCAGCGCGCACAGCGCCCACACGGCGGCCATGAGCAGGCAGGCGGTCCAGCCGACAAAACCGGTGGAGCCGAGCATGAAGGCCTGCATGGCCTGCAGCGAATCGGGTGAAAACAGCAGCACCAGCGACGTCATGGCGCCCAGCACCACGCCCACGACCACCCCGGCCAGCAGCAGGCGCAGCGTGTGCTGCACGCCCCGCGCCAGGGCCAGCGTGAGCAGCACGGCCAGCACCGCGCCGGCAAAGGCGGCGCCGGTCAGGCCCAGGCGCACCAGCCAGCTGCTGGAGAACACCGACACCGCCACGCCGCCATTCATCATGCTGCCGCCGACCATGCCGGCGCCCCCGCCGAGGGCGGCCAACGCCAGCGCCACGCCCAGCGAAGCCCCCGAGGCGCTGCCCAGCAGGTAGGGGTCGGCCAGGGGGTTGCGGAACAGCCCCTGGGCCACCGCGCCCGCCAGGCCGAGCAATGCCCCGGCGGCCCAGGCCCCCAGGGTGCGCGGCAGGCGGATCTCCCAGACGATCTGCCGGGCCATGGCGTGCTGCGCTGGGTCGCTCAAAGGATCGAGCAGGGGGCGGAGCAGGTTTTCCAGGCCGGCGCTGCCCACGCACAGGCCCAGGGCCACCAGCGCCAGACTGGCCAGCCCCAGGCCCCAGGCCAGCCAGAACGCACGGCGCAGGTTCACGGCCGCGCTCCAGGGGCTTTCTGGGCCAGGCACTGGGCCATGAGGCGTGCGCCCTCGGCCATGCGCGGCCCGGGGCGCACCAGCACATCCGATTGCTCGACCGGGAAGATGCAGACCCGCTGCTCGCGCAGCGCCCGGATGCTGTGCCAGCCGGGGCGCTGGGCCATGCCTTCGGCATTGCGCTGGCCGACCATGATCAGGTCGGGGTTGGCGCGCACGATGTATTCGGGGTTGAGCTTGGGAAAGGGCCCCAGGCTGGCGGGCAGGATGTTTTTCACGCCCAGCCGGGCCAGGGTTTCGCCAATGAAAGACGTTTCGCCCGCGCCATAAGGCCCCCGGTTGACCTCGAAAAACACCCGGGTCTGCTGGACGCCGGGCGGCAGCGACTGGGCTGCGGCCGAGACCCCGGCATCGATCACGCGCCAGACGCGCTGGGCATCCTGCACGCCCAGCACCTGGCCGACCTTGCCCAGCACGCGCTGCACGTCGGCATGGCTCTTGGGCTCGAGCGCCACCACGGGAATGCCCAGCGACTCCAGCCGGGTGGCCGCACGCGAGGACGTTGCCGCCAGCACCACCTCGGGCCGCAGCGCGACGATGGCTTCGATGTTCGGGTCCAGGCCACCGCCCACCTGGGGCAGTTTTTGCACGCTGGCGGGCCAGTTGGAATAGCGGTCAACCCCGACCAGGCGATGGCACTGGTCGAGCGCGCAGACGGTTTCGGTCAGCGAGGGCAGCAGGCTGACGATGCGCTGGGGCGCGCGGGGCAACACCACCGGGCGGCCCCGGTCGTCGGTGACCTGAACGGGCTGGGCATTCGCCAGCGTGGCCATGGCCAGCCACAGCGCCAACAGCACGGCCAGGACCAGCACGATGCGCAACAAGGGAGTGGGTTTCATCGACCGGGTTCTTTCAAAGTCAGCGGCAAACCGGCGGCCATCAAGGTGACGCGCTGGCAGACCTGGGCCACCTGCTGGTTCAGCCCGCCCAGCCGGTCCACAAAGGCCCGCACCTCGCGCCCGAGCGGGATCACGCCCAGGCCGATCTCGTTGCCGACCAGCACCACCGGGCCGGCAGGCTGGCGCAGCGCTCCTAAAACAAGAGCTACCTGGGCAGACCAGTCGTGCTCCAGAGCCTTCTGGGAGGCTGCATCGGATGGCAGGCCGCCCAGCGGCATGGTCCAGGTGGTGAGCCACAGCGTGAGGCAGTCCACCACCACCAGGGTTTCGGGGCCGGTGTGGGCGGCCAGCGCGCCGGCGAGGTCGCGCGGCTCTTCGACGGTGCGCAGGCCGGGCACGCGCTCGGCGCGGTCGTGCTGGTGGCGTGCAATGCGGGCCCGCATTTCGCTGTCCCAGGGCTGGGCCGTGGCGATCAGCGTGGCGCGGTGCGTGGGCGACTGGGCCAGCCAGTCGCGCGCCAGCAACTCGGCCCGGCGCGATTTGCCGCTTTTCTGGCCGCCGAGGATGAACTCGGTCTGGGGGAGAGCAGGCGTCATGCGCAGGCTCCGACCGCTGCGCCGAACAAGGACGCCACCGCGGCGGGCTCGGAGGCAAACCAGGCGTGGAAGTAGCTCGCATGCAGGCTGCCGTGCTGGTACAGGGCTTCGCCCGCGCCCTCCTGGGGCTGGGCACCCGGGCGGGCGGTGCGGGCGCGCACAGCGGCAGGGCTGTCGGCGGTGGAATAGTGGAAGGTGTGCCCGCGCAGCGTGCGGCCCTCCACGGTGAGGTGCTGCGCGCCCAGGGCGGCAAGGCGGCGGTGCAGGGTCACCGTGCCGGGGAGCAGCCCCCACAGCGGGTGGACGCTGCCATCGGCCAGGGTGATCGACTCGAACAAAGCCATCATGCCGCCGCACTCGGCCCACAGCGGTTTGTGCTGCGCCAGATGCGCCTGCAAACTGGCCTGCATGCTGGTGTTGGCGGCGATCTGCGCCGTGTGCAGTTCCGGGTAGCCCCCGGGCAGCCAGACGGCATCGCAGGGCGGCAAGGCGCTGTCGGCCAGGGGCGAAAAGAACACCAGCCGTGCGCCCATCTGCGCCAGGGTTTGCAGGTTGGCGGCATAGATGAAGCAAAACGCCGCATCGCGCGCCACGGCCACCGTGCGGCCCTGCAGCCAGGGCGGCACGTGGATCGGAGCGGCGGGCGCGGGAAACGCCACCGCCCAGCGCTGCAGGTCGCCCTCCCCCATCTGGCCCAGCGGCGTGGCGGCCAGGGCATCGGCGGCGGCGTCCAGGCGCTGCAGGCTGTCGCCCAGTTCGTGCGCGGCCACCAGGCCCAGGTGGCGTTCGGGCAGCAGGGCCGGGTTGGCCCGGCCCGCCTGGCCGGCGATGTCGGTCGCCGGCGCCACGCGCGCCAGGGCGCCCAGCCAGTCTTCGGGCTGGCGCAGGCCGTCCTGCAGCATCTCGGCATGGCGGGCGCTGCCCACCCGGTTGGCCAGCACCCCGGCCCAGGGCAGGTCGGGCCGGTAGTCCTTGAGGCCATGGACCAGCGCGCCAAACGTGCCCGCCATGGCCGAGGCATCGACCACAGCCAGCACGCGCACGCCAAAGCGCTGCGCCAGGTCGGCGGCGCTGGGCTGGCCATCGAACAGGCCCATCACCCCTTCGATGATCAGCAGATCGGCCTCGCGGGCCGCGGCGTGCAGGCGCTCGGTGCAGTCGGCCTCGCCAGTCATCCACAGATCGAGCTGGTGCACGGGGGCACCGCTGGCCAGCTGGTGCCAGTGCGGATCGAGAAAATCCGGCCCGCACTTGAACACGCGCACCCGGCGGCCCTGGCGTGCATGCAGGCGCGCCAGGGCCGCCGTGACGGTGGTCTTGCCCTGGCCGGAGGCCGGGGCGGCCACCAGGATGGCGGGGCAAGAGGCCGGCGCGGTGGCCGGCGCCGTCATTGGGGCTGCCATTTCAGGCCCACATACAGGGTGCGCCCCGCCGTGGCGTAGGTGCGGGCCAGCTGGTAGTCCTTGTCGGCCAGGTTGTCGAGGCGCGCCAGCAGCGTCACATCGCGGGCCACGCGCGTGCTGGTGTACAGATTGAACAGGGTGTAGCCGCCAAGCAGGTTGGTGTTGGCCGCGTTGTCGAAGCGGCGGCCCGAGGCCTGCATCTCGGCCCCCACGGTCCAGCCCGCCAGCTGGGTGTCGGCGCCCAGCTTGGCGTGCTGCCTGGCGCGGCGGGCCAGTTGCTTGCCGGTGGCCAGGTCATGCGGGTTTTGCACATCGAGCGAGCCGTACACCTGCACCCCTCCCAGGCGGTGGGAGCCCGACAGCGTCAGCCCCCCGTATTCGGCCTGCGCGGTGTTGGCATAGCAGCCAAAAGCGGAGGCGCAGGTGCCCGCGCCGGCAAAGGTGATCAGGTTGCGCACCCGGTTGCGGTAGGCAATCGCCGAGAAGCTGCTCTGCCCCTGGGCCCAGCGCAGGCCGATTTCGGCATTGCGGCCTTCTTCCGGACGCAGGCTGGCCACGCCGTATTCGCTGAAGCGCTGGTAGAGCGTGGGAGCGCGGAAGGCCGTGCCCACCGAAGCCGTGGCACGCCACTGGGAGGTGAGGGCGTAGCCATAGGCCAGGCTGCCGGTGTCTTTGCCGCCGAACTCGCTGTCGCTGTCGTGGCGCAGATTGAGCTGCAGCGTGTGGCGGTCCATGCTGAAGCCGTAGCCCAGGGCCAGCGCGTCCTGCGAGCGGCTGCGGTCGATGGGGGCGTTCTGCAGCTGGTCCTCGCGGCGCTCCAGGGCCGCCGTGAACAGGTGCGCGCCCTGGCGCCACTCGTTCTGGAACAGCACCCCGCGCAAACGGGTTTCCGTGAGGTAGGGCGAGGGACGGGTTTCGTAGCGGTCGGTCGATTCGTTGAGGCTCAGGCGCGTCTTGTAGCTGCCCGACCACTGCGCCTGCCAGTTCAGCCCCAGGGTCTGCAGGCGGTGCAGGTTGCGGTCGTCCTTGCCCAGGCCGTTGTCGTAGGCGCTGTTGGTTTCGTTGTTCAGCAGGGTGCCTTCGATGCGGTGCGCGGCATTGATCTGCAGGCCCAGGCGGGCATGGGCCGAGGTGCCGCGGTAGCCATCGCGGTCGGGGTTCTGGGTGGCCAGCGTGCGGGCATTGAAACCCTGGCTGGTGTCGCGCGCCAGGCCCAGGGCGTAGTCAAAAGTGCCAAGGGCCCCGCTGAGGCCGGCTTCGAGCCGGGCCGTGCCCAGGTTGCCGACACCCACCCCGGCGTACGGGGTGGGGCCGCTCTCGCCGCGGCGCGTGAAGATATGCACCACGCCCGCCATGGCGTCCGAGCCATAGACGGCGCCGGCCGGCCCCCGCAGCACTTCGATGCGGTCGATCAGGGCCAGCGGAATCGCCTCCCACGGGGCGCCCCCGGTGGACTGGGAATCCAGGCGCACGCCATCGATGTAAACCGCCGTGAAGCGCGACTCGGCCCCGCGCAGGAACACGCTGGTGGTCGTGCCGGGTCCGCCATTGCGGGACATTTCGACGCCGGGCAGGCGCACCAGCAAATCGGCCAGGCCGATCGCACCGCTTTTCTCGATCGTGTCGCGGTCAACGATCGAGACATCGGCCACCAGATCGGCCAGGGGCTGTGCGGTGCGCGTGGCCGCCACCACGGTTTCATTCAAGGCGGGGGTGCGCAGGTTTTGGGCCAGCAGCACGGCGGGCACCTCGGCCAGCGAGGGCTGGGCTTGCACGGAAGAAACGCACAGCGCAGCCAGCGCCAGCGCCACGGGACGCAAGCGCGCAGGCGTGCCGGTACGGGCACAAAAAGAAGCAAATTGCATGGGAAAACAACCATCAACAGACAACCCGCGCCGGCCTCCCCGCCAGCAAATGGGTGATACGGCCGCACGCGCCGTTCGGGCGCAGGCAACCACCATGTTGGCCGGTATCCGGGCTGGCGGAACACCCCCCCAATGCCTTCCCAGGGGCTTGTTCAAGGCTCCCAGTGGCGTATGGATGGAGAGAGAATCGTGGATTCGTCCGCTGACCGTTGCGGGGGCAGCGCAGGCTGGGGGCACCCTGTGGGGCAACACCTCCCTGCTTCCCGTTGAACTGCACCCTGTGAACCAGGCTGCGAGCACCAACGGGCGCATTTTAAACGGATCGCGCCGAGCCCCCTACAATCGCCGGCTGTATGGAAACCCCCTCCGCCACCGACCAGATCGCCGAGCGCGTCGAACGCCTGCTACTGCGCCATGCCGAACTCCAGCACGCCAATGCCGTGCTGGCGGCACAAGCGGCTGCCCTGACCCAGGAGCGCGATGCGCTGCAAGCGCGCCTGAGCGCGGCACGCGTGCGTGTCGACGCCCTGCTGGCCCGCCTGCCCGTGCCCGCCCCCACGAAAGAAGCCGCATGAAGCAAATCGAGGTGCAGATCCTGCAACAAAGCTACTTGCTGACCTGCCCTGAAGGGCACGAAGCGCGCCTGCAGGAATCCGTGGAACGGGTCGATGCCGCCATGACGCGAATTCGGGACAGCGGCAAGGTCCGTGGCCGGGAACGCATCGCCGTGCTGGCGGCGCTCAATCTGGCGTTTGAAATCACCGACCGCCAGGCCTCGGATGCCGCAGCCGGCGCCCCTGCCGACACCCTGCCCTCACCCCCCTCCCCTGCGACCGAGGCCCCTGCCCTGTCCGACCACGATTCGCAGCGCTTGCACGCACTGGTGCACCGCCTGGACCAGGCGCTGGCGGACGGCACCGCGGCCTGAACCCCGCGCCATCGGAGCGTTCCGAAAGCGGCGCGACCGCACTACAATCGGCATGTCTGCGGTGCTGCCGGGCTTTATATTTCCTTGAACCAATGCTCACTGAGCACGGGCTTGGTACATCGCCAGGCAAGCGTGATCATCTCGCGTCAGATGAACCCAACGCCTGGCTGCCCTCGCCCACCTGAACCCCCGGTTCAGGATGCCGGTCCGGTGGCACTTGCAGACACCTTCTTCCCCCTCCCCTTGCCCCCATTGGCAACGTATCCCGCACTTTTCCAGGCGGGGCCGGGCGCAACCAACCGCTGCAGCCATTGCACCGCCCCATGATGCTCGAACCCCTTCTGATCGTTGAACTTGGTGTGCTCGGCTTGTTCACCGGCTTTCTGGCGGGCCTGCTGGGCATTGGCGGGGGCATGCTGCTGGTGCCTTTTCTGACCTATATCCTGGGTGCTCGGCAGGTCGCGCCCGATCTGGCCGTGAAAATGGCGATTGCCACGGCCATGGCCACCATCATGTTAACCTCCATCTCCAGCGTCCGCGCGCACCACCGGCGCGGAGCGGTTCGCTGGGACATCGTGCAAAGGCTGGCACCGGGCATCGTGCTCGGAGGGCTGGCCGCCAGCCTGGGGATTTTTGCGCTCCTGAAGGGCTCGTACCTGGCCATGTTCTTCGGCCTTTTTGTCGGTTTCTCTGCCATCCAGATGTTCCGGGACAAGAAGCCCGCGCCAGCGCGGCAAATGCCGGGGACCGCAGGGCAGCTCACAGCCGGCAGCGGCATCGGCTTCTTATCAGGCCTGGTGGGCGCGGGGGGTGGTTTTGTCAGCGTGCCTTTCATGACCTGGTGCAACGTCCCCATCCACAACGCCGTGGCCACCAGCGCAGCCCTGGGCTTTCCGATCGCGCTGGCGAATGTGTTCGGCTATGTGCTGGGAGGGATGCAGGTGGCGGGGCTGCCAGCGGCGTCTCTGGGCTATATCTGGCTGCCCGCGCTGGCGACCATTGCCACCTGCAGCGTCCTGACCGCCCCCCTGGGCGCCAAGGCCGCGCACCAGCTACCGGTGCGAGAACTCAAACGGGTGTTTGCCAGCCTGCTCCTGGGGCTTGCCGCTTATATGTTCTGGAAAGGCATTTCGGCGGTCTGATCTGCCTCACGGCACGGGGGGGAGCAGCGCCGGGCACTGCCAAGGCGAAGGCCCTTCGCGGTACAGCCGCTCCCGGAATGCACTGGCAGGCAGACTGGGCGAACACAAAAAGCCTTGGTAGTGGTCGCACTGCATCTGCTGCAACTGTGCGTACTGGTCTGTGTTTTCCACCCCTTCGGCCACCACCTCGATGTCCAGGGCATGCCCCATGTGGATGATGGCGGCAATGATCGCCTGGTCTCCGGCGTCATCGGGCAGTCCACAGACAAAGGACTGATCGACCTTGAGTTTGTGAATGGGCAGTTTTTTGAGATAGGCCAAGCTCGAATAGCCCGTACCAAAGTCATCAATCGCCAAGCTCACGCCCAAGTGGTCCAGGCGCTCAAGGCGGTGCACCATTTCCATCCCGTCGTGCAGCAGAATGGTTTCCGTCAGCTCCAACTCCAGCAAGGCGGGGGGAAACTGGTGTGTGGCCAGCAGACGGGTCAGTTTCTCCACAAAGTCTGGCTGACGAAACTCCAAAGCGGAAACGTTCACCGCCACGACGGTGGGATGCCCTTCTCGCATCCACTGGGCAGCATCGCGCACGGCTGTCTCCATGACCCACTGGCCCATCGGAATGATGTAGCCCGACTCTTCGGCCAAAGGAACAAAAATCCCTGGCGGCACTGTTCCAAACTCAGGATCGGTCCAGCGAATCAGCGCCTCGGCCCCCGTGATGCAGCCCGTTGGAATGCCGATCTGGGGCTGGTAGTGAATTTCCAGACGCCCCTCGCCCAGTGCCTGGCGCAGGGCATGTTCCAGCCGCATGCGCGTCAACAGGTGGGCGTTCATTTGCGGCTGGTAGAAGCTGTAGCTGCTGCGCCCTTTCTCCTTGGCGCGGTACATCGCCGTATCGGCATGCTTGATCAGGTCTTCGAGCGACGGACCGTTCTGGGGGTACAGCGCAATCCCAATGCTGCACTGGACCGACAAACCCATCTCATCCAGCGTGAAAGGCCGGAGCATGTCTTCCAGAATGTGCCGAGCCAGTCCCTCGGCCACCCGGGCATTGGCCTGCGGCGCATACACCACAAACTCATCGCCTCCCAAGCGGCAGAGCATGTCCTGCGGACGCAGGGAAGCTTGCAGGCGCAACGCCACCAACTGCAAAACCCGGTCACCAAAGGAGTGGCCCAGAGAATCGTTGATGTTCTTGAAGCGGTCCACATCCAGAAACAAAACGGCAAACTCGCCCCCGCAGGCCGCCGCCTGATCGATGGCGGCATCCACCCGTTGCACCAGCAGCAAACGGTTGGGCAATTGCGTGAGCACATCGCTGTAAGCCAGTTCTTCGATGCGTTTCTGGTCGGCCCGCTGCTGGGTCAGGTCGCGCAAAAAGCCAATCGTCTGGACCCACTGGCCTTGCCCATCGCGCACGGCCACCCAGGACAGATGGACCGGACAGTGGGTGCGGTTGCTGCGCACGAGGGTCAGCTCCCCTGCCCAGAAACCGTCTTGTGCCCACGCAGACTGGATCGACGCCATCCAGGGAGCAGGGGCTTCCGACTCAAACCATGCCGCGGCGCTGCGCCCCTGCATGTCTGCGGCAGCAGCCCCCACCAAGCGCTCGCAGGCGGGATTCATGCGAACCAGACGGTTCTGCAGATCGGCAATGAAAATGGCATCCAGACTGGAATCAAATACCCGGGCGGCAAGGCGCAGACGCATCTCCACCTCCACCTGCTGCGTGACATCCCGGAAGGAATACACACGCCCGACCGAACGCCCCTTGTGGAGCTGGGGAACCACCCTGCGCTCGACTGTGGCACCGTTGCGCAACTGCAGCAGGTCGGAGCATTCCAGCAGCGGTTCACGCGCCATCACGGCCAGTCGATCCAGGTAAGACACGGGGTCCGACATTTGCGCGGCCATATGGGCATACACCGCAGCATCATTGCGCTGCACCAACAACTCCCGGGGAATCCGCCAGATCGTTGCCAGACGCTGGTTGAACGCGCGCACACGGCCATCCAGACTACAGACGAGCATGCCGTCCGCAGCCGAGTCC
>JAQUDN010000255.1 GCA_028685665.1 Burkholderiaceae bacterium
CCCCCGGCCGGATGCTGTTTCAGAGCTACCGTGTTGCCAGGGCGCCCGGCCACCGGCTCGCCGCGCTGCGTGGCGAGCCCGCGTGCCAAACGGTGGGAGGGGGATGTGGATGCCACATCAACGAGCGCTCCCCCAGGGCCAGGGCGGCGCGGCGAGGCGCCGGTCTTCGCCGCCCGGGACCGGGCCAAACCGGGGTGACCCGGCCGCCCAATCGGCCTGGGCCTGGGCGATGGACGCCCGGGAGGGCCCCACAAAGTTCCACCACATCGTGATCGGTACCTCCCAGGGCGTGCCGCCGAGCAGCAGGCAGCGGCTGCCGGCCTCCAGACCGAGCCCCAGGGACGCCCGCCCCGTGCCCAGGTAGGCCAAGGTGCGGGCATCGAAGGCTTCGCCGCCGATGTGCACCCGGCCTTCGAGTGGCAACAGGGCGTATTCGAAGCCAGGCTCCAGGGCCAGCACGGTCTGCCCGGCCTGTGCGCTGGCAAGGTCCAGGCCCACCAGGGGGCTGTAAAGCCGGGTGGGCGCCACATGGCCCGCGAACGCACCGGCCAGCAGGGTGCAGCACACGCCGTCCTGGGTCCAGGCGGGCAAATGGGGGTAATGGTCGAACGCAGGGGCGACCTCCGCGCAGTCCGGGGGCAGCGCAATCCACAACTGGGCCGCATGCAACCGGGACGCGCCCGGCAGGGAATCCTCGGTGTGGGCAATGCCCCGGCCGGCGGTCATGAGATGGACCTGCCCGGGACGGATGACCTGCTCGCTGCCCAGGCTGTCGCGGTGCAGGATCTGGCCTTCCAGCATCCAGGTGAAGGTCTGCAGGCCGGTGTGCGGATGGGCCCCCACGTGCATGCCCTGGGACCCGGACAAATCCACAGGCCCGAGATGGTCCAGAAAGCACCAGGCGCCGACCATGCGCCGTTGCCGGGTGGGCAAGGCCCGGCCAATCGCCAGGCCCTCCCCGAGTTCGGCCGTGCGCACCGCAATGTGGTCCAGGGTCGGTGCAGACAAAGACAGGGGCCCAGCAAGGTCTGGAGAGAGGTTCATGGTCGACTCCTTTCGATCAAGAGCCGCCCACCATACCCCCACCAGCCCAGGGCACCGGAGGAGGACTGCCGGGGGTTCAGCCGCCCAGGGCGTTCGAGGCCGGCACGCTGCCCGTGCGCAGGGCCTGGGAGAGTTCGGTCTGGACTTCGCTGCGGGTCTTGGCCGCCGCGCGGGCCTTGGCGGGGTAACGCTCGGGGAACAGCTCGTTCAGTTTCTGGCCGGTCAGGTCGTTGCCCACCACCTCGCCAGTGCGCACGGCCTCGGCGCGTTCGGCCTGGACCTGGGCACGGGTTTTGGGGGCGTCCGCATCGGCCGCAACGGCGTGGCCCGCTGCGAAGATCGACAAGGAAAGCGCCAGAAGGGAAGCAGAGGTACGGAACGACATGGTGAAAGTCCTTTTCAGTCAAAACAAAGGGCCGCAGGGGTGACAGAACCCCGTCGGGAGCCGGGTGGATGGGGCGCTGGGGCAGTGCCTTGCATCCATGGCTTGAACTGTAAAGTTTCCATATCCATAGATAAATACCAATTCCATCATCGTAGAATTCCACAATCAGAAACAATAAAGCCCCAGGGCAGGAAACTTCATGGACCGCTTGCTCTCGATGCGGGTGTTCGAACGGGTGGTGGCCGAAGGCAGTTTTGCAGCGGCGGCCCGCGCACTGGACATGTCACCCCCGGTGGTGACCCGCCTGGTCGCCGACCTGGAAGAACACCTGCGCACCCGGCTGCTGCAGCGCACCACGCGGCGGCTGTCGCTGACCGAAGCCGGCCAGGCCTACCTGGGCCGGGTGCGCAGCATCCTCGAAGACATCGAAGAGGCCGACGCGATGACCCGCGAGCACAGCGGGCAGCTCGCCGGGCAGTTGCGGGTGCTCAGCCCGCCCGTGCTGGCCTCGTATGTGCTGGCCCCTTTGCTGTCGGGCTTTCGGGCACGCTACCCCCACATCACCCTCGACATCGAGGTGGAAACCTTCCGGGAGCCCCCCATCGAAGACTTCGACATCACGCTGCTGGGCACCGACGCCAGCTTTGATGCGGACATCGTGGCGCGCAAGGTGATCGACTCCGAGGCCATCCTGGTGGCCTCGCCGGCCTATGTGCAGCGGCGCTGCCTGCCCCAGACCCCGCAGGAGCTGGCACAGCACGACTGCCTGCGCCTGAGAACCCCCGATGGCAAGACCCGCTCGTGGCGCATGTGGTCGGCAGAACAGCCCGATCCGGTGGAGGTGGAAATCCGGCCCGTGCTGCAGGCCAACCACACCGACACCCTGCTGCGTGCCACGCTGGACGGCATGGGCATCACCTCGGTATCGATCGATCTGGTGGCGGCTTCGCTGTTGCGGGGCGATCTGGTGCGGGTGCTGCCGCCCTGGATCACCGGGCGCCTGGCGATGTACGCCGCCCTGCCCAGCCGCAAGTTCATTCCGCAGCGCAGCAAGGTGTTCCTCGACTACCTGGTGGAGCAGACCCGGGAGCAGGCCCGGCAGGCGATGGCCGCCTGCATGGCCCACGGGCACTGAAACAAGGCTGGCCCCGGAGGCCTGCGCGGTGGCTGCGCGAAATGCGGGCCGAAGGCCGCGCCATCCAGGCTCAGCGCGGGGTTTCTCGTTGCAGCAAGCTCCGTGCGAAGTTCCGAGGACCGCGTTGCGCTGGCGCGCATTGCGTGCCCCACGCGGTCATTTCGTCGCACGTGAACAAGCCTCCAACCTGCTTGCAAAACGCCATGACGATGCGCTGGTTCAACAAGGCACTGGGGTTGTCACGCCGCATAAGCCACCAGCGCCCCGGCCAGGCGGGCCTGGACTGCCTCGCGCTCGGCCAGGCGCTGGCGCAGGTCGGCGCACAGGCGGCGCAGGGCGGTGACGCGGGTGACGATGCGGGTCATTTCAGCCAACGGTGGGATTGGAATGAGCACGGATTCAAGAATCTCAAGATTGATGTTTTTCTGCGCTGTAGCGGGGGCAAAAGCGATCAACTGAGTACGTGCTGTCTCCATGAAAGCGAGAAAGTAACTCGCTTCACCAATTGCCTCCGCCGGGACAAAGCCAACCACGCTGTCGGGAAAGCAGGCATCAAACCCCAAGATGGCGGCGTCAGCAATGTTGGCCGCAATCGTGATGCACAAAGTACCCTTCGGCCACAAGCGACTCTGTGCCAAACCCACCTCGCTGTACTTGGAGTGGTATTCCTGAATCACGCCCTTTGCCCGAGCAACTTCCCCAGTCTGGATCACTGGGTAGATGGGCGGATTGAAAAGTGCTGGGT
>JAQUDN010000002.1 GCA_028685665.1 Burkholderiaceae bacterium
GTACTGGCAGGCGGCCGATGAGGGCAAGCTGCTGATCAAAAAGTGCCATGCCTGCGGCGAGGTGCACCATTACCCGCGCGACATTTGCCCCCATTGCCTGAGCAGCGACACCGTCTGGCAGCAGGCGGCGGGAACCGGCACCGTCTATTCCTTCAGCACGATGGGGCAGGGCGAGGCCGCTTACACCCTGGCGTACGTCACGCTCGAGGAAGGCATCACCCTGATGACGAATCTGGTGGACTGCGATCCTGCCACGGTCGCCATCGGCGACAAGGTGCGGGTGGTCTTCAAGCCCACCGACGGCCATGCCGTCCCCATGTTCACCCCCGTTTGATGGAGTCCGCCATGCCTTTCTCTGATTCCAGCGCACCGCGCACAGGGCCTCTGTCGCGTTTCACCATTCTGGATGCCTCGCGTGTCCGGGCGGGGCCTACGGCCATTCGCACCTTTGCCGATCTGGGGGCCCGCGTCATCAAGCTCGAGATCCCGCCCGGGGCGCCCGGCGGGGACGACATGATTGGGGGGCGGGACCACAACCGCGCCGATTATGAAAACCTGCACCGCAACAAAGAGAGCCTGACCCTCAACATGAAGGAGTCCGAAGGCCTGGCGATCCTGAAGGAACTGGTCAAGACCGCCGACGTGTTCATCGAGAACTACCGCCCCGACGTGAAATACCGCCTGGGCATTGGTCCGGACGATCTGCGTGCCATCAATCCCCGCCTGGTGTATGCGAGCATTTCGGGCTTCGGTCAGGATGGGCCGTATGCCAACTGGCCGGGCTTCGATTCGATTGCCCAGGGCATGGGCGGGCTGATGAGCGTGACCGGCCAGCCTGGCGAAGGCCCGATGCGCGTCGGCATTCCGATTGCCGATCTGTGCTCGGGCCATTTTTGCGCGCAGGCCATCATGGCCGCGCTGCTGGAGCGTGAGGTGTCGGGGGAAGGGCAGTGGGTGCAGACCTCGCTGCTCGAATCCCAGATCGCCATGCTCGATTTCCAGGCAGCGCAGTGGCTGATCGACAAGAAAGTGCCGCAATCGACAGGCAACGAGCATCCGCTCACGGTGCCCACGGGGGTGTTCGCAACCCGCGATGGCCATCTCAACCTTGCCGCCATTGGTCAGACCATGTGGAAACGCCTGTGCGTGGCCCTCGACGTGCCGCACCTGGTGGACGAACCCGGCATGGGCTCGGACCCTGAGCGGGTGCAGAACCGGGCCCGGGTGAATGCCGCGATTGGGGCCGCCTTCAAAACCCGTAGCACGGCGGATTGGACCGAAGTCCTGCTGAAGGCGGGCGTGCCCTGCGGCCCCATCTACACGGTGGACCGCATGTTCGAAGACCCGCAGGTCAAGCACCTGGGCATTGCCCGCCCCATGCACCATCCCGAGCTGGGCGATATCGAGGTGATCGGTCTGCCGATGCAGTTTTCTGCCCACCCGCGCGACCAGGGGCCCATGGTGCCCGCCCCCCACCAGGGCGACCAGACCGAGGCCATCCTGCAAGGCCTGGGTTACAGCCCCGCGCAGATCGCGGCCCTGCGCGCGAAATACGTGGTTTGATTTTTTGGAGATTCCCGCACCATGGCCCAACTCGTTGCCGCTTTTGCCTCTTCCCACAGCATCATGCTGGTCTCGCAGCGCGAGGACTGGCAGCACGGCTTCCGTGTCATCGACACCAAGAACGCCCACTACTACGACAAGCAGGGCCACAAGACCGACTACGAGGCCCTGCTCGCCGCCGCACCTGCGGGCTCCGACGCCAGGGTCACGCCGGAAAAGATGGGCGAGCGCTACGACGCTGCCGAGGCGGCGATGGACCATCTGGGCCAGCGCATCCGCGAGGCCCGGCTTGACGTGCTCTTCATCGTCGGCGATGACCAGACCGAGCTGTTCCGCCTGAGCAACAACCCGGCCTTCGCCATCTATTACGGCCCCACGATCCGCAACACCGCCCGCGAGCCCGCCTCGCCTTCGGACAACTGGGTCAAGTCGGCCCGCATGTGGCGCCACGAGCCCGAACAGGACAAGGAATACCCGGTCAAGAGCGACATGGCCGAATGGTTGATCCGCCAACTCTGCGAGCGCGACTTCGACATCGCGGCCATGGATGGCATCGAGCGTGGCAAACATGAAGGTCATGCCTTCCAGTTCATCCACCGCCGCCTGTTGAAGGAGCATGCGCTGCCGGTGATCCCGGTCATGCTCAACACCTTCGACCCGCCCAACCAGCCGACGCCCCGCCGCTGCGTGGCCTTGGGCAAGGCCCTGCGCGAATTGGTCGCTGAGTGGCCTGAAGACATCCGCGTGGGCGTGATCGCGTCTGGCGGTTTGAGCCACTTCGTGGTGGATGAAGAACTGGACCAGAAAGTGCTCCAGGCCATCCGCGACAAGGACAGCGCCACCCTGGCTGCCCTCGACCCCAAGCTGCTGCAGGCCGGCAGCTCCGAGATCCGCAACTGGCTGGTGGTGGGCGAGATGGCCAGGGACCTGGATGTGGAGTGGGTGGAATACATCCCCGGCTACCGTACCCCCGCCCTGACCGGCACGGGCCTGGCCTTTGTGGCCTGGAAGACCTTGCCCTGAAGGCCAACGATTTTTTGTGGAAAACACCATGAGCGATTCCAAGAACCTTGTGCAACGCCTGCGCCGCCTGGATGCCTGCGCGGTGTCCGACGCCCTTGACAAGCTGGGCCTGCCCGGCGTCGTCACCCATTTGCCCCAGCGCAGCCAGGGCCCTGGTGGCGCCAGCCGGATTGCCGGCCGGGCCGTCACGATGAAGGTCGGCCCCGGCCAGCCGCCCCCCGGCCCGCCCAAGCACCTGGGGTGCACGGCGATTGAGCAGTCGGGCAGCGACGACGTGATCGTCGTGGAGCAGCGTAGCGGCGTCGAAGCCGGTTGCTGGGGGGGCTTGCTGACCCTGGGCGCCAAGGTGCGCGGCGTCGCGGGCGTGGTCGCCGACGGCCCCCTGCGCGATGTCGATGAGGCCATTGCCTACGAATTTCCGGTGTTCAGCCGCAGCCTGACCGCGCGCACCGCCCGGGGCCGGGTGGTGGAGCTGGGCACCCAGGTGCCGGTCACCATCGGCGCGGGTTCCGGCCCCGGCCTGGGCGGCGAGGTGGTCGTGCACCCTGGCGACTATGTGCTGGCCGACCGCAGCGCGGTGATCTTCATTGCCGCAGCGCACATCGGGCAAGTCCTCGACGCCGCGGAAACCATCGTGGCCAAGGAGGCGGCGATGGCCAAGGCCCTTCTTGCCGGCACGCCGATCGGCGAGGTCATGGGCGGCAACTACGAACACATGTTGGAAAAGTGAGAGAAATGACGATGAACCACCCCACCGAAGACAAGAACGTCGCGCGCGCTGCGCGCCTGGACACCCCGACGATTTCGGACGCGCTGGACAAGCTCGGCATCGTCGGCCAGTGCTACAAGATCAAGCCGCGCAGCAGCGACTTTCGCATGGCCGGCCGTGCCTGGACCCTCAAGTACGGCCCGGCCGCCAACCCGCCCGGCACGGTGGGCGACTTCATCGACGATGTGGCCCCTGGCAGCGTGATCGTGCTCGACAACAACGGCCGGGAAGACGCCACCGTCTGGGGCGACATCCTGACCGAGATCGCCCACCGCCGTGGCATTGCCGGCACGGTGATCAACGGCATCAACCGCGATACCCATTTGTGTTTGTCGCTGGGCTATCCCGTGTTCTCGCTGGACCACTGGATGCGCACCGGCAAGGACCGCGTGCAGGTGGAAGCCACCGGCATTCCCGTCAACATCGGCGGCGCCCGTGTCACGCCGGGCGACATCCTCAAGGGCGATACCGATGGCGTGGTCGTGATTCCCAAGGAACACGAAGACCGCGTGTTGGACGTGGCCGAAGAAATCGAGGCGGCCGAGAACCAGATCCGTGAAGCCGCCCGTTCGGGCCTGCGCCTGGACGAAGCCCGCCAGCAGTTCAAGTACCACCAACTCCAGACCCGGGAGGCGAAATGAGCGCAGCCACTGACCGCGTTGATCCCGCGCTGACCACGCGCCTGGAATTCCAGCGCCTTTCTCCTGCGCTGGCCGCCGCCGCGGCCAAGCTCCCCACGGCTACGTTGCACGAAGCCGCGAAGAAGATCGGCGCCTTGCCCTCGGCCATCAAGCCGGTGGCGCCGCAGTTCCAATTTGCGGGTTCCGCCCTGACCGTGCATTCGCCTGGGGGCGACAACCTCTGGCTGCACCGTGCGCTGGAAGTGGCCCAGCCCGGCGATGTGCTGGTGGTCTACACCAGCGGCGTGTACGAGCACGGCTACTGGGGCGAGATCATGACCACCATGGCCCAGGTGCGCGGCCTGGCGGGCCTGGTCATCGACGCTTGTGTGCGCGATGGGGTGTTGCTGGGCGAGATCGGCTTTCCGGTGTTTGCGCGCGGCCTGTGCATCCAGGGCACGGGCAAGGACTTTGGCGCCACGGGCTGGATCAACCACCCGGTGCGCATGGGCCAGGTCACGGTGCAGGCCGGCGACCTGGTGGTGGGCGATGCCGATGGCGTGGTGGCCATCCCCCAGGCCCGCGCGGCCGAGGTGATTGCCGCAGGACAGCAACGCGAGGTCGAGGAAGCCGCCATCCTGAAGCGCCTGGAAGCGGGCGAAACCACCATGGCGGTGTACGGCTGGAACTGAAGTCCGTCCCCGACGGCTTCCCGCTGTTCTCATGCACCCCGCTTTTTGCGGGGAATTTTTTGGTGAAACGGAGTGCACCATGGACCGTCGATCATTTGCCCTGGGCTTGCTCGGGACCTCCGCCCTGGCTGGGCCCGCTTGGGCCCAGCCCCTGTCCAAGCCCGCCCGCATCCTGGTGGGTTTTCCTCCAGGCGGGTCCGCCGATCTGGTGGCGCGCGCCCTGGCCCAGCACCTGACAGGCTATGCGTCCTCGGTCCTGGTGGACAACAAGCCCGGCGCGGGCGGGCGGATCGCGATCGAAGCCCTCAAGGCCAGCGAGCCCGACGGGAGCACCCTGTTGGTCACCCCCGGCTCCATGATGGTGGTGTACCCCCATATCTACCGCAAGCTCAGCTACGACCCCTTGCGCGATGTGGTGCCCGTGGCCATGGTGGCGTCGGCGCAGTTCGTCATCGCGGTCGGCCCGATGGTGCCGGCCCAGGTCACCACCCTGGCCCAGTTCATCGACTGGTGCCGCAAGCACCCGTCCCAGGCCACCTACGGTTCGTCGGGTGCGGGGTCCATCCCGCATTTCACGGGCGTGGCCTTGGGCAAGGCCACCAGGCTGGACTGGATGCACGTGGCCTACAAGGGCGCCGCCCCGGCGATGAACGATTTGCTGGGCGGCCAGGTGGCGGCGAATGTGGGCGTGTTGTCCAACACCTTGCCCCATGTGCAGTCGGGCAAGCTGCGGGCCCTGGCGGTCAGCGGGCCAGCGCGCAGCGCCTTGCTGCCGCAGGTGCCCACCCTGGCCGAGTTGGGCCACGCCGATGCCCAGGCGACCGAATGGTTTGGCGTCTTCCTGCCCGCCAAGGCGTCTGCGGAAACGGTCCACACCCTGCGGCAATCCGTGCGCGAGGCCCTCAAGGCCAGGGGGCTGGTCGAGGCCTTGGCCAAGGCCTCGTTCGAACCCGCCCACCCGGAAGGCGCTGCGGACCTGGGTTCCCTCCTGCGCCATGACCTGGCGCGTTGGGGTGACGTGGTCAAATTGTCGGGGTTCACCCCCGAAGACTGACCTCTTTTCTTTTTCTGAGCTTTGGCATGACTGTTTCCGCTGCATCCTCCACCCCGCTGTTTTCCGTGACCGAGGGGGTGGCCACCATCACCCTGAACCGCCCCGCGCACCGCAATCGCCTTGAAGACGCCGATCTCAAGGCCCTGCTGGAATTGTTTGCGCAGATCGATGCCGATCCGGCGATCCGCGTGGTGGTGCTGACGGCCCACACGGCGGGCCAACCCCGTCCGGTGTTCTGTGCCGGTTACCACATTGGGGGCTTTGATGGTGCCGATGGCGGTGCCCCGGCCTTCGAGCGGGTGGCCGATGCCCTGGCGGCGCTGCGGCCCATCACGGTCTGTGCGCTGAACGGCAGCGTGTATGGCGGTGCGACCGACCTGGTGCTGGCCTGCGATTTGCGCGTGGCGCTGGAGGGCCTGGAGTTCCGCATGCCGGCCACGGCCCTGGGCCTGCATTACTACCCCAGTGGCTTGCAGCGCTATGTGGCGCGCCTGGGGGTGTCCGCCACCAAGCGGGCCTTTTTGACGGCGCGGCCCTTCACGGCCCAGATGCTGTGGAACACCGGCTGCCTTGAAGCCTTGGTGCCGGCCGCCGATTTTGAGGGCGCCGTGGCCCACCTGGTGCGTGATGTTTCTGCACTGGCACCGCTGGCGGTGCAGGCCACCAAGCAGTCGATCAATGAAATCGCGAACGGGCAGCCCGATGGACCGGCGATGCGCGCGCGGGAGGTCTTGACCGCGCAAAGCGCTGATTTTGCCGAGGGGCGCCTGGCTTTTCAGGAAAAGCGTTCTCCGCAATTCCACGGTCGTTGACCCGGTCCGCCGGAGGCACAATGGGGCGCTTCAACTCCCGATGGATCCTCCCCATGAGCCTCTCCCGTGCTACCAAAATCGTTGCCACCCTGGGCCCCGCATCGAGCGACCCGCACCTGCTGGAGCAGATGATCCGCGCCGGTGTCAACGTGGTCCGGCTCAACTTCAGCCATGGCAAGGCACAGGACCATATCGATCGGGCCGCCGCCGTGCGGGCCGCAGCGCAGCGGGCGGGCTGCGAGGTGGCCATCATGGCCGATCTGCAGGGCCCCAAGATCCGCGTGGGCAAGTTTGCCGAGGGGCGGGTGATGCTGGAGTCGGGCGCGCCCTTCGTGCTGGATGCCTCGCGCACCGAGCCGGGCGACCTGGCCGGGGTGGGCCTGGATTACAAGGAGCTGCCGCGCGATGTCAAGCCCGGCGATGTGTTGCTGCTCAATGATGGCCTGATCGTACTGACGGTGGACGCCGTGCACGGCGAGGCCGTGCACACCACGGTGAAGGTGGGGGGCGAGCTGTCCAACAACAAAGGCATCAACAAGCAAGGGGGCGGGCTGACGGCGCCGGCGCTCACGGCCAAGGACATGGAAGACATCAAGACGGCGATGGGCTTCCAGGCCGACTATGTGGCGGTGAGCTTTCCGAAAAATGCGACCGATATGGAGATGGCGCGCCAGCTGTGTACGGTGGCGGCGGCCGAGTTCCGCCACAAGCCGGGCCTGATCGCCAAGATCGAGCGTGCCGAAGCGATTCCGCACCTTGAAGCCATTCTGCGTGTCAGCGACGGCATCATGGTGGCGCGCGGCGATCTGGCGGTGGAGGTGGGCAACGCCGTGGTGCCGGCCTTGCAAAAACGCATGATCCGCCTGGCCCGAGAGCACGATAAGGTCGTCATCACCGCCACCCAGATGATGGAAAGCATGATCACCAACCCCGTGCCCACCCGGGCCGAGGTCAGCGATGTGGCCAATGCCGTCCATGACGGCACCGATGCCGTGATGCTCTCGGCCGAAACCGCCGCCGGCAAGTTTCCCCTCGAAACCGTGCAGGAAATGGCCAAGATCTGTGCCGCCGCCGAATCGGCCGAAGATGTGGCGCTCGATGCCGATTTCACCGGCAAGACCTTCAGCCGCATCGACCAGTCGATCGCCATGGGCGCGCTGTTCACCGCCCACCACCTGGGCGCCAAGGCCATCGTCGCGCTGACCGACAGTGGCTCCACCGCCCTCTGGATGAGCCGCCACCGCATCCATGTGCCCATTTATGCACTGACCTCCAAGGTCTCCAGCCAGCGCCGCATGGCCCTGTTCCGCAATGTGCGCCCCCTGCTCATGGACACGGCCACCGAGCGGGATACCGCGCTGGCCCAGGCCGAGCGCCATCTCCTGCGCCACGGCATCATGCAAAGCGGCGATGTGTACGCCATCACCTGCGGCGAACCCATGGGCTCGCCCGGCGGCACCAATATGCTGAAGATCTGCCGCGCGGCCTGAGGCCGGCGATGGGGTGGGGGCGGTGCCGTGGTGCGCCGCCACCCTGCCTGGGGTTGACCCCGTGGCCGTGCCAGGGCCCACCCGCTAAAATCGCGGGTTTCCCTGTGCGTGTTCCCGCTGTCCCCGCGGCAGACCAGGGCAGCGCACCGCCCTCTTTCTCAACCACCTCGGAATCACGATCATGGCCCTCGTCTCGATGCGCGAACTGCTCGACCATGCTGCTGTCAATGGCTACGGCATCCCCGCCTTCAACGTCAACAACCTGGAACAGGTGCAGGCCGTGATGGCCGCTGCCGACGAAGTGGGCGCGCCGGTCATCCTGCAGGCCAGCGCAGGTGCACGCAAATACGCCGGCGAGAGCTTCATCAAGCACCTGATCCAGGCCGCCGTCGAAGCCTACCCCCACATTCCCCTGGTCATGCACCAGGACCACGGCCAGAGCCCCGCGATCTGCCAGGGCGCGATCGACCTGGGCTTCAGCTCGGTGATGATGGACGGCTCGCTGCACGAAGACGGCAAGACCCCCGCCAACTTTGACTACAACGTCGAGGTGACCCGCAAGGTCGTCGAGCTGGCGCACAAGGTGGGCGTGACGGTCGAAGGCGAACTCGGTTGCCTGGGCAGCCTGGAAACCGGCGAAGCCGGCGAAGAAGACGGCATCGGTGCGGTCGGCAAGCTGGACCACAGCCAGATGCTGACCGACCCCGAGGAAGCCGCCCAGTTCGTCCAAGCCACCGGCCTGGACGCGCTGGCGATTGCCATTGGCACCAGCCATGGTGCGTACAAGTTCACGCGCAAGCCCACAGGCGACATTCTGGCCATCAGCCGTGTGCAGGCCATCAACGCCCGTATTCCCAACACCCACCTGGTGATGCACGGCAGCTCCAGCGTGCCGCAAGACCTGCTGGCGATCATCAACCAGTACGGCGGCAAGATGAAGGAAACCTACGGCGTGCCCGTCGAGGAAATCCAGAAGGCCATCCAGTTCGGCGTGCGCAAGATCAACATCGACACCGATATCCGTCTGGCCATGACGGGTGCCGTGCGCAAGTTCCTGCACGAGAACCCCGACAAGTTCGATGCCCGTGAATGGCTCAAGCCCGCCCGCGAAGCCGCCAAGCAGATTTGCAAGCAACGCTACATCGAGTTCGGTTGCGAAGGCCAGGCCGCCAAGATCAAGGGCTACAACCTGGAAGAAGTGGCCCGCCAGTACGCCGCCGGCGCCTTGAACCAGGTCGTGAACTGAGCCTGGCCCGTTCCGGGGGCCCCGCTGAAGCCCGAAGGCCTGACCGCCCTCGGGCTTTTTTGTGTGCATCCCGGCCTGTTGTCCGGGGCGGGGGCGGCCCCGTGGCTTCAGGTAAGCTCAGCCGCCGTTGCCGCCAGGCCCTTCATCGACCCGGAGGGTCGCCCTGAACCTCGGTGTGCCGCGCTCCCCGCGGCGGTCTGCCGGGCGGCCCCCCCAGAAACAGCGAGATGCGCATGAGCCCATGGATTCCGACCCTTTCTTTCTCCCTGCTCCGCAAGCCGGTCCGGCTGCTGGGGGCCACGGGCTGGCTGGCGCTGGCGGCCTGTGCACCCCTGTCGCCTCCCGGGGTGGCGGAGTTCAGCGCCGGGCGCACGCGCCTGGCCCTGCCCCCGGGGGCCTGGGAGGATTGGGGCCGTTCCGATCAAGGCATTCCCTTGCCGCCCGAGCTCGGCGAAAGCATGCCCCTGCAGACCCGGGCCGTGGTCTTGCGCGGTGCGCGCCAGGAACTGCTCGCGGTGCTTCTGGTGCAGACCAACCGCACCAATGCCCCCCGCGATGCCACCCTCTGGTCGGGGGCTTGTGGACCGCAGCGCGGCGTGTGGGTGGAGGATGCCGCCGCCGCCAGCCCCGTGCGCATCGACTGCCTGCGCTTCAAGCGCTGGGCCAACCAGGAAGACTGGCTTGGCAAGAACCATCCGCGCCTGGCGCATTGGCTGTCTGAGCAGAAGGTGGCCATGCCCCAGCCGTACTCCCATCTGCACTACCGTTACGCCACGGCCGGCGGGGCCTGGATCGAGTTGAATGCGCTGGTCGATCAGCGGCTCTTGCAGCCCCGCACCCACAGCAACGAGGAGTTCCTGCGCGCAGGCCAGCCTGCCCAGGACTGGGCGCGCCAGATGGCCCAGGCGGTGCGCACCAGCACGTCGATGATGGATGGCCACCTCCCCGTGCCGCCGTTCCCCTTGCCGCTGCCCACAGACACCGTGGCTCCTCCTTCCTCCGCCCCGGTGCCTGGCAAAGGCTGATTTTTCAGCGCGCCGAGGGCCGCGTGCCCTGGCGCCCACAGGGGCGCGCGACCCGGGGCCAGGCGGCCCGGTGTTGCTTCGCAACATCAGTGCCACAGGGCCCTCGCCCTCTTCATGTAAGCTCGTGGTCAGAAAAAACCACAGACCTCACAGAGGAGACAACATGTTCATAGGTGTGCCAGCGGAGGCCATGGCAGGCGAGGCGCGGGTGGCGGCGACGCCCGAAACCGTCAAGAAACTCAAGGCGCAGGGCCATACCCTGCGCATCCAGTCGGGGGCCGGGGTGGCGGCCAGCGTCCCCGATGCGGCGTATGAGGCGGCCGGTGCCGAGATCACCGACGCCGCCGGGGCCTGGGGGGCCGATCTGGTGCTCAAGGTGCGCTGCCCCAGCGAAGCCGAGGTGCCGCTGCTGCGCCCCGGGGCAACGCTGGTGGGCATGCTCAATCCCTTTGATGCCGCGGGACTGCAGCGCCTGGCCGATGCCGGCGTGACGGCCTACGCCTTGGAAGCCGCTCCGCGCACGACCCGGGCCCAGAGCATGGACGTGCTCTCGTCGCAGGCCAATATTGCCGGCTACAAGGCCGTGATGATCGCCGCCGACAAGTACCAGCGCTTCTTTCCCATGCTCATGACGGCGGCGGGCACCGTCAAGGCAGCGCGCGTGGTCGTCCTGGGCGTGGGGGTGGCCGGTCTGCAGGCCATTGCCACGGCCAAGCGCCTTGGGGCCGTGATCGAGGCCTCCGACGTGCGCCCTTCCGTGAAGGAGCAGGTCGAATCGCTGGGCGCCAAGTTCATCGAGGTGCCCTACGAAACCCAGGAAGAAAAAGACGCCGCCGAAGGCGTGGGCGGCTATGCCCGCCCCATGCCGCAAAGCTGGCTCGACCGCCAGAAAGCCGAAGTGGCCAAGCGCGTGGCCCAGGCCGACGTGGTCATCACCACGGCGCTGATTCCCGGCCGCGCGGCCCCGGTGCTGGTCACGCCAGAGATGGTGCAGTCCATGAAGCCCGGGTCGGTCATCGTCGATCTTGCGGCCCCGCAGGGCGGCAACTGCCCGCTGACCGAGCCGGGCCAGACCGTGGTCAAGCACGGCGTGACGCTGGTGGGCGAGACCAATCTGCCCGCGCTGGTGGCCGCCGACGCTTCGTCGCTGTATGCGCGCAATGTGCTGGACTTCCTCAAGCTCATCCTCACCCAGGAGGGCGCTTTGCAGGTGGACCTGCAGGACGACATCGTCGCCGCCTGCCTCATGGCCCATGGGGGCCAGCTCCGGCGCGCCGCCTGACGCGCCGGACTCCCCGCCCGCGCAGACCGGCCCCGGGCCGGCTGCTTCCCCCGTTTTCATTCCGACAGGAGGACCCATGGACGCCGTATCCCCCACCCTCATCAATCTGATCATTTTTGTTCTGGCCATTTACGTGGGCTACCACGTGGTGTGGACCGTCACCCCTGCATTGCACACGCCGCTGATGGCCGTGACCAATGCGATCTCGGCCATCGTCATCGTGGGCGCCATGCTCGCGGCGGCCCTCACGGAGACCACGCTCGGCAAGAGCATGGGCGTGCTGGCCGTGGCGCTGGCGGCGGTGAATGTGTTCGGGGGCTTCCTCGTCACGCGCCGCATGCTGGAGATGTTCAAGAAAAAAGACCGCAAAGCGCCCGCTGGTAGTGCGCAAGCAGCTATCAAATAAGGAGCGATCGACATGAGCATGAACCTTGTCACGCTGCTGTACCTTGTTGCCAGCGTCTGCTTCATTCAGGCCCTGAAGGGCCTGTCGCACCCCACCACCTCGATCCGGGGCAACCTCTTCGGCATGACCGGCATGGCGATCGCCATCCTGACCACGGCCGCACTCATCGTCGAACTGTCGGGCGGCCAGGGCACGGGCATGGCCTATGTGCTGGGCGCTCTGGTGGTGGGCGGTGCTGCGGGCACCTTCATGGCCCAGCGGGTCGAGATGACCAAGATGCCCGAGCTGGTGGCCTTCATGCACAGCATGATCGGCCTGGCTGCGGTGTTCATTGCCGTGGCCGCAGTGGCCGAACCCTGGGCGTTCCAGATCGTCACCAAGGGCCAGCCGATTCCGGCGGGCAACCGGCTGGAGCTGTTCCTGGGGGCGGCCATTGGCGCCATCACCTTCAGCGGTTCGGTGATTGCGTTCGGCAAGCTGTCGGGCAAATACAAGTTCCGCCTGTTCCAGGGCGCGCCCGTGCAGTTTTCCGGGCAGCATCTGCTCAACCTGGTGCTGGGCCTGGCCACGGTCGGTCTGGGCCTGGTGTTCATGTTCACCGAGAACTGGACGGCTTTCTTCGCCATGCTGGCGCTGTCCTTCGTTCTGGGCGTGCTCATCATCATCCCGATCGGCGGTGCCGACATGCCGGTGGTGGTTTCCATGCTCAACAGCTACTCGGGCTGGGCGGCCGCCGGCATCGGCTTTTCGCTGAACAACTCCATGCTGATCATTGCCGGTTCGCTGGTGGGCAGCTCGGGTGCGATCCTGAGCTACATCATGTGCAAGGCCATGAACCGCTCGTTCTTCAACGTGATTCTGGGCGGTTTTGGCGGGGACACCAGCACGGCCGCGGCGGCGGGCAGCTCGGTGCAGCGCAGCGTGAAATCCGGCAGCGCCGACGATGCCGCCTTCGTGCTGGGCAATGCCGAAACCGTGGTGATCGTGCCCGGCTACGGCCTGGCCGTGGCCCGGGCGCAGCACGCCGTGAAGGAGCTGGCGCAAAAACTCACCGAGAAAGGCATCACCGTCAAGTACGCGATCCACCCGGTGGCAGGCCGCATGCCGGGCCATATGAACGTGCTGCTGGCCGAAGCCGAAGTGCCTTACGACCAGGTGTTCGAGATGGAAGACATCAATGGCGAGTTTGGCCAGGCCGATGTCGCCATCATCCTGGGGGCCAACGATGTGGTGAACCCCGCAGCGCACATCAAGGGCAGCCCGATTTACGGCATGCCGATACTTGAAGCCTACAAGGCCAAGACCGTGATCGTGAACAAGCGCTCGATGGCCGCTGGGTATGCGGGCCTCGACAACGAACTCTTCTACATGGACAAGACCATGATGGTGTTCGGCGATGCCAAGAAGGTGGTCGAGGACATCGGCAAAGCCATCGAGTGAGCGGCGGCGGGCACGCGTCCTCGGCGCGCAGCGCCGCGGGCTGTGCGCCCCTCCGACGCGCGCGCTCCCATGGCACAAGGCCAATCCGCCCGGAATGGGCGGATTTTGCTTTTGGGTCTGCGATCGGAGACAATCCCATTTTTAGAACGACCGTGCTTTTTTGTGCCACCCCATCCATAACGATTTCCTGGAGACATTCCCCATGACCGAACGCCCCTGGTTGTCCAGCTACCCCGAAGGCGTGCCCGCCGACATCGATCCTGCCCAGTACCTTTCCCTGGTCGCCCTGATGGACGAGGCTTTCACCCGGTATGCCGATCGGATCGCCTACAGCTTCATGGGCCAGGACATCACCTTTGCCCAGACCGATGCCATGAGCACCGCCTTTGCGGCCTATCTGCAGGGGCTGGGCTTGGTCAAGGGCGACCGCGTGGCCCTCATGATGCCCAACATACCGCAGTACCCCGTGGCCGTGGCGGCCGTCCTGCGCGCTGGTTTCGTGGTCGTGAACGTCAACCCGCTCTACACCCCGCGCGAGCTGGAATACCAGCTCAAGGATGCGGGTGCCAAGGCGGTGGTCATCATCGAGAACTTCGCGGCCACCCTGCAGCAATGCATCGCCCAGACGCCCGTCCAGCATGTCGTTCTGTGCGCCATGGGCGACCAGTTGGGATGGCTCAAGGGGGCGCTGGTCAACGGTGTGGTGCGCCATATCAAGAAGTTGGTGCCGCCCTTCCAGCTGCCGGGGGCGGTGCGCTTCAACGACGCACTGGCCCTGGGGCAGCAGAGCCGTCTGCAGCCCCCCGCGCTGCAACCCGACGACGTGGCCTTGCTCCAGTACACCGGGGGCACCACCGGGGTCAGCAAAGGGGCCGTGCTGTTGCACCGCAATGTGATTGCCAATGTGCTGCAGTCCGAAGCCTGGAACGATCCCGTCATGCGCCAGATTCCCGCCGGGGAGCAATCCACCAGCGTCTGCGCGCTGCCGCTCTATCACATCTTCGCTTTCACGGTGAACATGATGCTGAGCATGCGCACCGGGGGCAAAACCCTGCTGATTCCCAACCCCAGGGACTTTGCGGCGGTGCTCAAGGAACTGTCCCGGCACACCTTCCACAGCTTTCCTGCGGTCAACACCCTGTTCAACGCCCTGCTGCACCACCCCGCCTTCGACACGGTGGACTGGAGCCACCTGAAGGTGTCGGTGGGCGGTGGCATGGCCGTACAGAGCGCCGTGGCCCAGCAGTGGCTGGCCAGGACGGGCTGCCCCATCTGCGAGGGCTATGGGCTCTCCGAGACCAGCCCCTCGGTCAGCTGCAATCCCGTGACCGCCCAGGAATACAGCGGCACGATTGGCGTGCCCCTGCCCAGCACCCACATGAAACTGATCGACGACGACGGCCGCGATGTCCAGGTGCTGGGCCAGCCGGGCGAAATCGTCATCCAGGGCCCCCAGGTGATGGCGGGTTATTGGCAGCGTCCCGATGAAACCTCCAAGGCCATGACCGAAGACGGTTATTTCCGCACCGGCGACATCGG
Source organism: Burkholderiaceae bacterium (assembly GCA_028685665.1). Lineage (GTDB taxonomy): Bacteria > Pseudomonadota > Gammaproteobacteria > Burkholderiales > Burkholderiaceae_C > JAQUDN01. The sequence goes on from JAQUDN010000002.1 coordinate 14,962, forward strand.
CACGATGGATGCGCGGGGCTTCTTCAAGATCGTGGACCGCAAGAAAGACATGATTCTGGTCAGTGGCTTCAATGTCTATCCCAACGAGGTCGAGGCCGTTCTGGCCGCCTGCCCCGGGGTGCTGGAGTCCGCCGTAGTCGGCATTCCGGACGCCAAAATGGGCGAAGCCGTCAAGCTCGTCATCGTCAAGGCCTCCCCCGAGCTGACCGAGGCCCAGGTGCGCGCCTATTGCCAGGCCCACCTCACCGGCTACAAGCAGCCCAAGGTGATTGAGTTCCGCACCGAATTGCCCAAAACCCCGGTCGGCAAGATCCTGCGCCGCGAACTGCGCCAAAAACCATGACCACTGCCATCCTGAGTGCCCTGCCCGAAGAACAGTCCGGGCTGGTCGCCGCCCTCCAGCAGCCCCGGCGCTCGGAGCGAGCGGGGCGTGTTTTCTGGCAAGGGCAGCTGCACGGCCGGCCGGTGGTGCTGGCCTTGTCCGGCATCGGCAAAGTGGCGGCCGCCACCACCGCCGGGGCGCTGATCGAAGGTTTTGGCGTGCAGCGCATCGTCTTTACCGGCGTGGCCGGCGGGGTGGGTGACGGTGTGCAGGTGGGCGATCTGGTGGTGGCGCAGGACTATCTGCAGCACGATATGGACGCCTCGCCGCTGTTCCCGCGCTGGGAGCTGCCCGGTTACGCGCGCACCCGGCTGGCGTGCGATGCCCCTTTGTCTGCTCTGCTTTTGATAGCTGCTAGTGCAGGCCTGAAAAGCGCTGGAGTGGTTTTTGAGGCTCACAATGCAGCCCGGCCACCACGGGTCCACCAGGGCCTGGTGGCCAGTGGCGACCGCTTTGTCGCCACCGCCCAGGAGTCGCACCAATTGCGCGCCCGGCTGGCAGCGGCAGGCCACGAGGTGCTGGCCGTGGAAATGGAAGGTGCCGCCGTGGCCCAGGTGTGCCTGGACTACGGCATACCGTTTGCCGCCGTGCGCACGGTCTCCGACCGTGCCGACGACGACGCGCATGTCGATTTCCTCCAGTTCGTGCAGACCGTGGCCAGCCGCTATGCGGACCATGTCGTGCAGCATTTGCTGCCTTTGCTATAGATTAAATAGCTGCAACCGCCCTGTAATTAAGCCTTGGAGCGGATTTTCTTACTTCTGCACCCACTGCATCAGCCAGGGCATGGCGGCCAGCCAGCTGTTGAGGGTGAGGAAAGACAGCACGGTCGAGAGCACCAGCGCCGCCGAGCAAAAACCGCCCAGCCCGTACTTCTGGGCCAGCGTGGGCAGCAGCACCGGGATGGGCATGCAGGCAAACATCAGGGCGGCGGTCTGCAGCTGCGGGTCGAAGCGGGGCATCAGCCGCAACAGCAGCAGCGTGGCCAGGGGGTGCAGCAGCAGTTTGCCCAGGGCCAGGGCGCTGAGTTCCTTGCCCCAGCCCGCCAGGGGCTGGCCGACCAGCATGCCGCCGATCATGAACAGGGCGACGGGGGCGGCGGCGCTGCTGAGCAGCGCGAGGGTTTTTTGCAGGGGCGGGGCCAGATCGAGGCCCAGGGCCGACCCGCCCAGGCCGGCCAGAATCGACAGGAAGACCGGGCTTTTGAACAGCGCCCGCAGCGATTGCCGCAGCGAATCGCGCCAGCTCAGGTGGCTGCCCGAGTCGGCCACGGCCATCGTCAGCGGAATGATCAGGGCGATTTCGGTCAGCAGGCACAGGGCCAGGGCGATGTCGGCCGCTGGCCCCAGCAGGGGCTGCACGATGGGGTAGCCGATGAACACGCTGTTCGAATTCGACATGCCTTGGCCGTACAGCGCGCTGCGGGTGCGGTCGTGCCCGCACAGCTTGCGGGCCAAGGCGACGCCGGCCAGCCAGGTCAGCAGCGAGGCCAGCACATACACCCCGAGGTAATCGGTGTTGAGCACTTCGCCGAGCCGGTACTGCGAAATGGCGCGAAACACCAGGCAGGGCAGGCTGATGCGCAGCAGGAACTGCCCCAGAACACCCATGTGCTCACGCGTGAAAACCCCCTGGCGCACGCTGGCGAAGCCCAGCGCGATGATCAGGTAGATCGGGGTGGTGATCGCCAGAATCTGCAGCATGCGTGCCGGGGCCGGTGCTGCGGGTTTACTTGAGCCAGCCGCGCTTGCGGAAATACCACATCGGCCCGAGTGCGCTGGCCACCATCAGCCCCAGGGCGTAGGGGTAGCCCCAGGTCTGGGCCAGTTCGGGCATGTATTGAAAGTTCATGCCATAGACGCTGGCAATCAGGGTGGGGGGCAGCAGGGCCACGCTGGCCACCGAGAAGATCTTGATGATCTTGTTCTGGTTGATGTTGATGAAACCCACGGTGGCGTCCATCAGGAAGTTGATCTTGTCGAACAGGAAGGCGGTGTGGTTGTCGAGGGACTCGATGTCGCGCAGGATCTGGCGCGCGTCCTCGAACTGTTCGGCGTTCAACATCTTGCTGCGCATCATGAAGCTGACGGCGCGGCGCGTGTCCATGACGTTGCGGCGGATGCGGCCGTTCAAGTCTTCCTGGCGGGCGATGGCGGCCAGCACTTCGCCGGCGCGGCTGTCGGTCACGTCGCCGGCCAGCACCTGTTTGCTGACCTTTTCGAGTTCGTCGTAGATGTTTTCCAGGGTGTCGGCCGAATACTCCGCGTCCATGTCGTAGAGCTTGAGCAGCACTTCCTTGGCGTCTTCGATCAGGCCCGGCGCGCGGCGCGCCCGCATGCGCAGCAGGCGGAACACGGGCACGGCCTCGTCGTGGATCGAAAACAGCACGCCGCGGCTTTTGAGGTCGGTGTTGTGCTGGTTCAGGATGAAGGCCACGCGCACCGAGCGCGGGTCGGCATCGTCATCGATCAGAAAGTCGGTGCGGATGTGCAGCTCGCCGTTGTCTTCTTCGTAGAAGCGGGCGGATTCTTCGATGTCTTCGTCCATCGCATCTTCGGGGATGGACAGGCCGTAGTGCTGCTTGATCCAGCGTTTTTCTTCGACCGTGGGATCTTCCAGGTCCACCCAGATCGGCTGGAAACGCGTCAGCTCTTCCAGCGATTCGATTTCTTCCTGGAACAGCCGGCCATTGGCAAGCGTAAAGATGTTGAGCATGGGCTCACTCCCGTGATGTGATGGCGTCTGCGAGGGGGGAAGCGGGGTGCTTTCAACCCCCCCACCTCAGGCCGGGGAGTTGAAAGCTACCAACTGGGGTAGGTTTCCAAGGAGCTGTCTCCGTGCGTTGTGCGTTGATGGCAAGCGGCGGATTATGGCATCGCAACATGGCAGGGCCGTGGCGCTGCCCTGGGCTGCGGTGGCGCGCTGGTTTCAGCCCGGTGCGGCCTGGCGCACCCGGGCCAGTGCCATGCACAGATCGGTCCAGGCGGCGGCTTTGGTGGCTTGGGAGCGCAGCAGAAAGGCCGGGTCGTAGCTGACGATGGCGGGACACGCGCCCACCTGGTGGGGTTCGGCGCGCAGCCGGCCCAGGGGCTCGGTGCGGCCCAGTCCGGCCCGGGCGGCCAGGTGGCCCAGCACCAGCACCATGGCCGGTTGCACCTCGGCCACGGCCTGTGCCAGCGCTTCGGCCAGGCTGCCGGCGGGGGCCTCGGCGTCTGGCGGGTTCCGCTCCACCGCGGCCAGAAAAACCCGGGGGTGGCGGTGCAGCTGCAGGGCCCGCAGCATGTTGTCCAGCAGCCGGCCCACGTCGCCTCCCAGGGGGTCGTTGGGGGTCAGGCTTTCGGTCACGATCAGCCAGGCGCGGCCCAAGCCGGGCGGGGTCCGGGCTGGGTCGGCCTCGGGGTAGAGCACTTGCGGGGGATGCAGGACCAGTGCCGCCCCGGCGCCTGCGGGGTGGGCGCTGGGAGGGGGCGGCGCAGGCCTCGGAATCGACACCGCGACGGGGGGCGGGGTCGGTGCGGCCGTGGGCGCTGGAATGGGGCGCGCGGCCTGCGGGGCGGGGCGTTCCATCGGGGGGCGCGTGGCGGGTGCAGGGGCCGTGGGGGCCGCTTCGGGCTGTGCCAGGGGCCGGGGGCCGGGGGTGTGCGGTGCGGCGGCGGGGTCCGGTGCGGCAGGCGACCAGACCGTGACCCCCATTTCCTGGAGCATGGCGCGTTGGCGCGCATCAAGGGAGAGGCTCATACAGACAGGTCCATGCAAACGGGGGCGGGCGAGGGGCGCAAAGGGGGCAACAGGGCGCAAAAGGCCGTGAAGGAGCTTACAAGGCCCGGCTCATGACCACCGCGTCTTCACGCTGGCCATGGGCTGCGGGGTAATAGCGCTTGCGTTCCCCGACGCGGCGAAAACCGTGGGCCTGGTAAACATGCAGGGCGCGCAGATTGCTCACGCGCACTTCCAGCCAGAGCCATTGGGCACCGCGTCCGCGCGACCACAGCGCCAGGGCGTCAAGCAGCACGCGGGCCCAGCCCTGGTGCTGGTAGGCGGGGGCGACGGTGAGGTTGAGCAGATGGACTTCGTCCACGCCCACCATGGCGACAAAGTAGCCCAGCAAGGTGTCGCCGGCCATCAGCTGCTGGATTTCATAGCCTGCGGCCAGGGCATCGGTGAAGTTGCCGCGCGTCCAGGGGTGGGGGTAGGCCTGCTGCTCGATGTGCAGCAAGGCATCCAGCCCGTCCAGGGTCAGCGGCTCGAAGCGCGCCTCGGGGGCATTCAGGGGCGTTGGCAGGGCACTCATGGCGCGGGGGTCGATGCGGCGGCCGCAGCGGCGGCCTCGCGCAGGGCGAGCCGTTCGGCGGTGGTCTGGGCCACCTTGTCGCGGATATAGCGGGGCAGCGCTGCGCTGGCGGGCAGGCCTGCGCCGGCCGCCAGCAGCGCGGGCGCCAGCCGCAGCAGGGCGCTGGCGGTGGGCAGTGCGGGCAGGTGCCGGGCCGCCGGGGCCAGGCGTTCGCCGTAGGCGGCCTGTGCGTTGCCCGCCAGCGTCCAGCCTTCGGGCACCTGCACCGATTCAGGGGCGTACAGGCCAAAGTCTGCGTCCGTGCGCCAGTGGCCGGGGGTGGTCCCGGTGGGCGCCTGCCATTGGCAGTGCGCGGCGTAGACCTCGTTCATGCGCGCATCCAGCACGGCGACCACCTGGGTGCAGCCTTGCCGGCGGCGGGCGTCTTCGGCCACGGCCAGCAGCGTGTCCACGGGCAGCACCGGAATGCCCGCGCCACCGCGTGCGCCAAAGGCCAGCCCCTGGGCCACGGCACAGGCGGTGCGCAGGCCGGTGAACGAGCCCGGGCCCCGGCCGAAGACGATGGCATCGAGCGTGGAAAACGACAGGCCCGCTTGTTCCAGCAGGGCACGGAGGGCGGGGATGAGGGTGGCCGAGGCCTGGGCGCCGCCCGGGCCTTCCTGTTCCCAGAGCGCGTCGCCGTGCTGCACGGCAAGGGACAGGCGGTCGGTGCTGGTATCGAAAGCAAGCAATTTCATGGTGGCGGCGATTGTTCCACGGCGCAAGGGGCGGGGCGGGGGCGCAAGACGCCCAGCAGGATGCCGGCAGTCACCAGCAGGAGGCCGGCCAGCAGGTTCCAGTGCAGGGGTTCCTGCAGAAAAGCCACCGCCCCGAGGGCCGACAGCCCGGGCACCAGGGCGGTGATCATGGTGGAGCGCACCGGGCCGTAGTACTGGATCATCCGGGTGAAGGTGATGCCCGAGACCACCACGGCCCCGCCGCCCTGGAACAGCAGCTGGAACCCGATTTCTCCCCAGCTGGCCCGGGCCAGCTGGCTGGGCAGCCACCCGAAGCCGGTCAGCAGCGCAAAGGCGGGCACATACACCAGGCAGGCCAGCACGGTGATCGCAATCGTCGCTTCGACCGCCGCCACCGCATGGCGCCGGGCCAGCACGGTGTAGCAGGCCCAGCAGAGCGAGGCGGCCATGAAGAGCAGGTCGCCCTTCCAGACGCTGCCGCCCTCCAGGGCGCTCAGCAGGCCGTGGCCACCGACCAGCAGGTCGCCCGCCACGATCAGCGCCAGGCCGGCTGCGCGCACGGGCGTGATGCGGTCATGCAGGACCAGCGCGGCGAGCAGTGCCGTCCACAGCGGCAGGCTGCCTGGCAGGAGCACCGAGGCGTGGGTGGCCGGGGCATGAAAAAAGCCGGCATAGGCCAGCACCGCATACAGCACGCCGCCAAACAGTCCGAGCAGCACCGTCTGGCGCAGCGGCAGCGGAGACAGGCCCCCAAGGCTGTCCTGGGGCGTGTGCTGGCTTGCGCTGCCCGCACGGGCCTGGCGCTGGCGCCGCACCAGCAGCCAGCCCCAGGGCAGGAGCACCAGGCTGGCGCCGACCACGCGCAGCAGGGCGATGTCAAAGGGGGTGAGGACGCGTTGGGCCGAGGCCCGGGCAATGACGATGAAGCCCGACCACATGGCCACGGTCACCAGGGCTGCCAGCGGGCCCGCGGTGCGAGGAGAAAGGTGCATCGCCCGATTATCGGCCGCCCTCCCTCTGGGCCGCTGTCCCGCCTTCCGGGCGATAGACTCGTGGCCATGTTGTTCTTTTTTGTGTGCGGGGTCCGGCGGGCCTGGGGTTGGGGGGGGCTGTGCGCGCTCTGGCTGGCGCTGCTCCCTGCGGCCCAGGCCCAGGCCCCGTTGCCGGCCTTGTTGCCTCCGGAGGTCGAGGCCGCCCTGGCCCGTGCCGGCCTGCCGCGCGAGGCCCTGTCGGTGCTGGTGGTCGATGCCCAGAGCCCTGGCGCGCTGCCGCGCCTGGCCCACCGCACGCAGGTGCCCATGAACCCGGCTTCGGTGATGAAGCTCGTCACCACCTACGCGGCCCTGGACCGCTTGGGCCCGGCCTATACCTGGAGCACGCCGGTGTTCGTCGAAGGCCCGGTGCAGGGCGGGCGCCTGCGCGGCAATGTCTATCTCCAGGGCCGGGGCGACCCCAAGCTGGTGCTGGAGCGCCTGTGGATGCTGCTGCGGCGCCTGCAGGCCCAGGGCATCGACACCATCGACGGCGACATCGTGCTGGACCGCAGCGCCTTCGAACTGCCTGCGCACGATCCTGCGCGCTTCGATGGCGAGTCGCTGCGCCCTTACAACGTCGGGCCCGACGCCTTGCTGCTCAATTACCAGTCGGTGGGCATGACCTTTGTGCCCGATGGGGCCGCTGGCTGGGCCCGCATCCAGTACGACCTTCCGCTGGCCGGGGTGGAGCGCCAGGCCACGGTGGCGCTGGCGGCGCCGGGTGCGGCCTGTGGCGATTGGCGCGAGGGCTTGCGTGCCGAGCTGTCCGATCCGGGCCGCATGGTGTTTCAGGGGGTGTATCCCGCCGCCTGCGGTGAGCGCCTGTGGACCGTGGCGCCCCCGGACCCGCAGGGCTTTGCCGCGCGGGCGGTGGCGGGCCTGTGGCGCGAACTCGGGGGACGGCTGACGGGCCAGGTGCGCGACGGCCGGGTGCCGGCGGGCCTGTTGCCGGCCTTCAGCGCCACCTCGCCCCCGCTGGCCGAGGTGGTGCGCGACGTGAACAAGTTCAGCAACAACGTCATGGCGCAGCACCTGTTGCTGACGCTGGCGCTGCAGAAAAACGGCGTGGCCACGCTGGAGGGCGGGCGCGACGCCTTGCGCCAGTGGTGGCAGACGCGCCTGCCGGGCGCCGAGCCCCCCTGGGTGGACAACGGGGCCGGCCTGAGCCGCGAGGCACGCATCAGCGCCGCGGCCCTGGGGCGCATGCTCCAGCAGGCCTGGGCGTCTCCTGTCATGCCCGAGCTGATGGCCTCCCTGCCGATCGCGGGTGTGGACGGCACGCTGCGCCGCAGCCAGAGCCGCCCCGGCTCCGCCCACCTCAAGACCGGCAGCCTGCGCGACGTGGCGGCCATGGCAGGCTATGTCCATGCCGCCAGTGGCCGGCGTTACGTGCTGGTGGCCCTGGTCAACCATGCCAACGCCGCTGCGGCCCGTGCCGCCCTGGACGCGCTGATCGATTGGACAGCGCGCGATTTTTGAACCCCTCTTGGCCCTTCCCATGCCCCTCTTCGATCTGATCGGCTACCTGGCCGCTGCCCTGACCACCTGCAGTTTCGTCCCCCAGGCCCTGCACACCTTCCGCACCCGCGATGTGCGGGGCATCTCGCTGGGCATGTACAGCGTGTTCACCGTGGGGGTGGCCTTGTGGCTGGTCTATGGACTGCTGCTCGCTGCCTGGCCCATCGTGGCGGCCAATGCCGTCACCTTGGCGCTGGCCGCGTCCATCCTGGGCATGAAGCTGCGCTTCGGGCGCACGGCGCCGACCTCGCCCTGAGGGCGCTGCGCCGAGAGGGGGCGCGTTATCCCGGATGGCTGGCACCCTGCCCATGGGCGCAAGATACGCCGGTGTTTTTGGATCAACCGGAGGTTTTTTCATGCCTTATTTCCGATGGACGGGTGTGGCCAGCGCCGTGGCCTTGCTGGTGGCTTGCGGCGGATCCGAGGACCCGTCCCGGGGCGCGCTCGTCGAGCCCCCTGTGACGGTGGCCACCCTCAGCGCTGCCCAGATCGATGCCGGCACCGCCAGCAGCGGCCTGCAGCCGATCACGGGCAAGGCGAAATGTGATGTGAACGTGGTCGCGCTCAACTACCACACCATCGGCGTCAAAGACAGCGAACGCACCAATGCCTCCGGCGTGATGCTGGTGCCGGGCGGCCCCTGTACCGGGGCGGCCCCGCTGGTGGCCTACGCCAAGGGCACCGACGTGCAAAAGCCCCGCACCCTGGCGAATCCGCAAGACAGCGAGACCTTTCTGCTGGCGTCCATGTATGCCGCCCAGGGCTATGCGGTGGTGGCTTCCGACTACCTTGGGTATGCCAAGTCCTCCTACCGCTACCACCCCTACCTGCACGCCGACTCCGAGGCCAGCGCGGTCATCGACTCCGTGCGCGCAGCGCGGGCGGCCGCGGCGGCGGTGGGTGCCAGCCTGTCGGGCAAGGTGCTGTTCACGGGCTATTCCCAAGGGGGGCATGCGTCGATGGCGGCGCACCGTGCGGCCGAGCGCGACCATGCGAGCGAGATCAATGTGGTGGGCGGCGCCCACCTGGCCGGGCCTTACAACCTCTCGGGCTCGCTGCGCATTCCGGACGCGATTGCCGGCGTGCAGTTTTTCATTCCGTTTCTGGTGACTTCCTGGCAGAAGGTCTACGGCAACCTCTATACCGATGTGGCACAGCCTTTCAAGGCCCTGTATGCCCCGTACATCGAGGCGCTGCTGCCCCATCCCGCCTTGAACTACACCACGCTGCTCACCTCGGGCGCGCTGCCGGGAGGCACGCCCAACCAGGCGCGCGAGGCCTTGTTTCAGCCCGGCTTCCTGGCGGCTTCGCAGACCGACGCCGCCCATCCCCTGTTCCTGGCCGCCCAAAAGAACGACCTGCTGGGCTGGAGTCCCAAGTCCCGGGTCCTGCTCTGCGGCGCCGCCGGGGACCCCACCGTGCCGCCTGCCGTGCACCAGAAGGTCCTGCAGGCCGACTTTGATCGCCGGGGCCTGACCCAGGTGGCGTCGGTGGATGTGGACCCGTTCATCCAGGCCACCTTCGGTCCGGGTGGCCGTGCCCCGACCGATCCGGCATCGCCGGCCTTCGCGGCCTACTATGCCGCCTACCACGGCACCTACGAGCCGCCTTTCTGCGCGGCCCAGGCGCGGGCCTTCTTCGACACGCTCAAGTAAGGGCCTGGGCCCCATCAAAAAAACCGACCCCAGGTCGGTTTTTTTGCGGGGTGCCGTGCCGGTTTACCAGCGCAGGCGCAGGCGGTCGTAGGCGTAGTTGCCAAACTGGCGGTGGGCCGAGGGGGTCAGGTGCACGCTGTCGGCAAACACATAGCGGTCCTGGTTGGCACCGGCCAGCAAGGTGCTGGTGTTGCACAGCAGGGCATTGACCTGGTTGCTGCCGATGCCGATGCCGTTGTTCGCGTCCACGGAGGTGCAGACGGGGGTGATGGCATTGTCAAAGCTGTAGGTGCTGGGCAGGCCGGTGTACAGGTTGACGTAGTAGGCCGAATCCACATACAGCACGTTGGCCCCCAGGTCGACGATGTCCACCAGCAGGCCTTCGTTGAAGCGGCTGCTGATGTCGCTGAGCAGGCTTTGCTGGTCGATGGCCTTGGCCCAGGGGCTGCGGCCCAGGTCGTAGGTGCCGGTGACGACCACGTACTTGGCGCCTGCCGTGACCAGGCGGCGTACCTGGGCTGCCAGGTCCTGGCCTGACTTGCGGGCGGCGGCCACGGTGTCGGCCGCGGTTTTCTGGCCAGCGCGGAAGGCGGCCATGCCGGCGATCACTTCGCTCTGGCCGGCATTGATCAGTACCACGTCGTTGGTGGCAAAGCGGCCGCTGGCCAGGAAGCGGTCGATTTGTTCGGTCACCGTGGGCGTGGTGGCATCGCCGGCTGCGTCGGGCTTGGTGTTCACACGGGCATTGCCGATGGCAAAGCTGAGGCCGCCGGCGGTCGAGGGCGTGAGCGTCTTGCCGTAGCGCGAGCTCAGTTGCGCGACCCAGTTGTTCACGGAGCCATCGTTGACGGTGTAGCGGGCGCCTTTTTGCCCCAGGTCGCTGAAGGCATCGCCAAAGGCGATGAAGCGCTCGGGCTTGAGCGCCGACTCGGTGGTGCTCGAGCCGCAGGCCGCGAGCAAAGCGGCTGAGGCACCGAGAGCGACCAGCGCTGTGCGGCGCATCCAATTTGCTGCCATGGTTTTCTCCAGAAAAGTGAGGGGTAGTTTAACGAGGCACTTTCGTGCGGTGTCAGGCGGCCGCTGCGCGCTGCACGCGGTCACGCACGCCTTCCCATTCCGGCGTGGCCGGCGGGGTCTCGATCCAGATCAGGGCCACGCCCGTGGCGTCCAGGGCACGCAGGGTGGCAAACAGTTCTTGTGCCGCAGCGCTGGCATCCCCAGGCATGCGCTGCAGCCGCACCTGGGGCGCAGCGCAGCGCAGGGCGGTGCGGGCATACACCGCCAGGTGCGGTGCCTCGGTGCCGAGCAGGTCCAGGGCGGTTTGCAGGCCCTGGGCGTCCATCAGCCGCACTTTGGCGCTGGGGGCATAGTGGGCCTCCAGGGTGCCTGAGGCCCGTGGAGTCTGCTCTGGAAGCTCATCTTTCGATAGCGCTTCCTGGCCGCAGACTGCGGTGATCTGCGCGCGCGTGATGGCGCCGGGGCGCAGCAGCACGGGCCGGCCCCGGGTGCAGTCCACGATGGTGGATTCAATGCCCACGGCGCAGGGGCCGCCGTCGAGCACCAGCAAGTCCGGGCCGAATTCGCCCGCCACATGCGCAGCGGTGGTCGGGCTCACGCGCCCAAAGCGGTTGGCGCTGGGGGCTGCGAGGCCCCACACCGGGGGGCCGCCCAGCGCGGTGCTGTCGCCCGGCGCCGCGCAGGCGTGCAGTACCGACCGGGCCACGGGGTGCGCGGGGCAGCGCAGGCCCACGCTGTCCTGGCCGCCCGTGGCGGCCGTGGCAACGCCCGCGCGGCGCGGCAGGATCAGGGTCAGCGGGCCGGGCCAGAAGGCTTCGACCAGGGCCTGGGCAAAGGCCGGTACGTCGCGGGCGAAATGGGCGATGCCGGAGGCATCGGCCACGTGCACGATCAGGGGGTGGTCGCTGGGGCGTCCCTTGGCGGCAAAGATCTGCGCCACGGCCGCGTCGCTGCTGGCGTTGGCGGCCAGGCCATAGACGGTCTCGGTGGGCAGGCCCAGCAGGGCGCCGCTGCGCAGGGCGCGTGCGGCAGCGGCAATCGATTCGGGCAGGGTGCCGTCGAGGATCATGGGGTGGGTGCCCGCATCAGAACGGCTCCAGGCCCAGCAGGGCCGCCGCCTGCAGCGCGGTGGCACGGGCGGCCTCGGCGCTGGGGGCCGTGATGTTCAGGTGGCCCATCTTGCGGCCCGGCTTGGCTTCGCGCTTGCCATACAGGTGCAGGTGCGTGCCGGGCAGGGCCAGCACGGCCGCCCAGGGGGGCGTCTGCTCGGCCTCGCCCTGGGCGAACCACAGGTCGCCCAGCAGGTTCAGCATCACGGCGGCGCTGTGCTGGCGCGGTGGTGTCAAGGGCAGGCCCGCCATGGTGCGCACCTGCAGTTCGAACTGCGAGACATCGCAGGCGTTCTGGCTGTAGTGGCCGCTGTTGTGGGGCCGTGGCGCGATCTCGTTGACCACCAGCGAGCCGTCGTCCAGCACAAAGAACTCCACGCACAGCACGCCCACGTATTGCAGCTCTTCTGCTATCGATTTCGCAGCTGCAACCGCTTGATGGGCAAGCGCTGGAGGCATATTTTGTTCATAGACCTCGGTCACGGCCAGGATGCCGTCCCGGTGCAGGTTGCGCTGCACGGGCAGGTGCACGCAGGCGCCGTCGGCCCCGCGCGCCACGATGACCGAGCATTCGAGCGCCAGCGGCAGCATTTTTTCGAGCACGCAGGGCACCTGGCCGACCGATTGCCAGGCGGCGCTCAGTTCGGCGGCGCTTTGCACCCGCACCTGGCCCTTGCCGTCGTAGCCCATGCGGGCCGTCTTGAGGATGCCGGGCAGCAGCTCGGCCGGCACCGCCGCCAGCTGGGCAGCGGTTTCGATGACGGCGTAGGGCGCGCAGGGCACGCCACAACCGACAAAGTGGGCTTTTTCTTCGGCGCGGTTTTGGGCCACGGCCACGGCGCTGGCGGCGGGAGACACCGGGCGCAGCGCGGCCAGCGCCGCCAGGGAGGCGGCGGGCACGTTCTCAAACTCGGTGGTGATGGCGTCGCTGAGCCGGGCCAGCTCGGCCAGGCCGGCCGGGTCTTCGTAGCCGGTGCGCACATGGTGGTGGCTCACCCGCCCGGCCGGGCTGTCTGGATCGGCGTCGAGGACGGCGGTGAAATAACCCATGGCCTGTGCAGCGTGCACGAACATGCGACCCAACTGGCCGCCGCCCAGCACGCCGAGCGTCGCGCCTGGCAACAGGGGGGCTGCAGGCCGGGCGCTCATGCGGCGCCCACGGGTGGCAGGGTCATGTTCCGGGCCACTTCGGTCTGTGCGGCGCGGAAGGCCTCCAGGCGCTGGCGCAGGTCGGCGCTCTCGTTGGCCAGCAGGGCCACGGCGAACAGGGCGGCATTGGCGGCACCGGCGTGGCCGATGGCAAACGTGGCCACCGGAATGCCCTTGGGCATCTGCACGATGCTGTGCAGGGAGTCCACGCCCTGCAGGTAGCGGCTGGCCACGGGCACACCGAGCACCGGGACCGTGGTTTTGGCCGCGATCATGCCCGGCAGGTGGGCTGCGCCGCCGGCTCCGGCAATGATGGCCTTGAGCCCCCGCCCCGCGGCGGCCTCGGCATAGGCAAACATGTCGTCGGGCATGCGATGGGCCGAGACCACGCGGGCTTCGTGGGCGATGCCAAATTGCTGGAGAATCTGCACTGCGTGCTGCATGGTGTCCCAGTCGCTGCTGGAGCCCATGACCACACCGATTTGGATGGGCGTCATAGTTTGTGGGGGACAGGCGTGCTGTGCTGGCCTGTTCCGCAGAGTTGAAGCCCGCGATTTTACTTTTGCCCCGACCCCTTTCCTCTTTGGCGCTGCGGCGCCTGAAACACCATGATCGATATCACCCTAGAGAATTTTGAAACCGAGGTGGTGGCCGCCTCGATGGAACGGCCGGTCTTGCTCGACATCTGGGCCGAATGGTGCGGTCCCTGCAAGCAGCTGGGTCCCGTGCTGGAGCAGGTCGAAGTCGCCTACGAAGGCCGCTTTATCCTGGCCAAGCTCGATGCCGACAAAGTCTCGGAGATTGCGGGCCAGCTGTCGCAGATGTTCGGCGTGCGCAGCATTCCGTTCTGTGTGCTCTTCAAGGAAGGCCAGCCGGTCGATGGCTTTGTCGGTGCCCTGCCCGCCAGCCAGGTGCGCACGTTCCTGGACAAGCATGTGCCCTCCGACGAGGTGCTGCAGGCCGAGGCCGGCGCCGAGGAAGCCCAGCAACAGCTCGAATCCGGCGATGTGCAAGGGGCCCAGGCCCGCTTGGCCGATGCCCTGGCGGCCGATCCGGGCAACAACGACATCCGCTTCGATTACGCCAAGCTCTTGATCAGTACCGGCCATCTGGATGAGGCCGCCGCGGCACTGGCACCCGCCATGGCGCAGATTCCTGTCCTGTTGCGCTTCGAGGCGCTGACGCAGTGGCTCAATGCCCTGGAGTTTGTGGGCACCGATGCCCGCGCCCGCCAGCCCCTGGAGGTGCTGGACCAGCAGATTGCCGACAACAAGCGCAATTTTGAAGCCCGCTTCATCAAGAGCCGCGTGCTCATCGCCCAGGGCGACTGGCCTGCAGCGATGGACGAGTTGCTCGAAATCGTCATGCGCGACAAGACCTGGGACGGCGAGGCCCCGCGCAAGACCTATGTCGCTTTGCTGGAACTGCTGACACCGCCCCGTCCCAAGGCCGGCGCTGACCAGGGCGGCAAGGCCGCCGGGGGGATCGAGATTGCCGGCAAGGCCGCGCTGCAGGAAGACCCGCAGGCTGCGCTGGTGTCCAGCTATCGGCGCAAGCTCAGCATGGCACTGAACTGAGGGCTGAGGGGACTGGGAGCGCCAGGGTCCCCTGTTGGGGCCTGGCGCTTGGCGTCTTCGGGTGGGGGTGGGCGCTGCGCTCGGGCCCGAGGCCGGATCAGGCCGTGAGGCGTTGCAGGGCTTCCTGGTATTTGGCCGCTGTCTTGGCGATCACGTCCTGGGGCAACCGGGGCGCCGGGGCGGTCTTGTCCCAAGGCTTGCCATGGACCTGCGCCTGCTCCAGCCAGTCGCGCACAAACTGCTTGTCGTAGCTGGGCGGATTCTGTCCGGCGGCCAGCGCGGCCGCGTAACCTTCCACAGGCCAGTAGCGCGAGCTGTCGGGCGTCAGCACTTCGTCCATCAGCACCAGCGTGCCATCGGGCGCCAGGCCGAACTCGAATTTGGTGTCGGCAATGATCATGCCTTTCGTGAGCGCGATGTCGGCAGCCGCCTGGTAGATCGCAATGCTCAGGTCGCGGATCCGGGTGGCCAGGTCCAGGCCAATCATCTCGACGGTGCGCTCAAAAGTGATGTTTTCGTCATGCTCGCCCACCGCAGCTTTGGCGGCCGGTGTGTAGATGGGCTGGGGCAGCTTGGCGGCATTGGTCAGGCCGGTGGGCAGGGGGACGCCGCAGACCGATTGGGTTTCCTGGTATTCCTTCCAGCCACTGCCGGCCAGGTAGCCGCGCACCACCGCCTCGACCGGGATGGGCTGCAAGCGTTGCACCAGCATCGAGCGGCCGCGCACCTGTTCGACTTCAGCGGGGCTCACCACGCTTTCCGGGGCTTCGCCCGTGAGGTGGTTGGGGCAGAGGTGGCCCAGCTTGTCGAACCAGAACAAGGCCATCTGCGTCAGCAGCACGCCCTTGCCCGGAATGGGCTCTCCCATGATCACGTCGAAGGCCGAGAGGCGGTCGCTGGCCACCATCAGAATGCGCTGGTCGCCCACCGCGTAGTTGTCGCGCACCTTGCCGCGTGCGAGCAGGGGCAGGGAGGTCAGGGCCGAGGTGTGCAGGGCTTGGGGGCTGGGCTGGGTCATGGTCTCAGTGCGGTAGGGAGGCCGTGGTGCGCACGGCATGCGGCGCGGATGCAGGCCTGGGGAAAGAGGGAGGGCGTAGGGGGCGTCAACCACCCGGACAAGACCCCGATTTTAAGCAGAGGGCGCAGCGCTGAAAGGCTGGCCGGTGCTGAGCGTTCCCGTGGTCAGCTTTCCATTGTGCGTCCTTCTGGCGTGGCCTGCAGCTGCGATTTCATAACCTACAGAGTGAGGGAGAAATAGGATTGCTTTTCGCTGCAGCTGGGGGCATAGTGAAGTTGTGTCAGCCCAGATGTATCCGAGTTCGTCACACCGCTTTTTTGACTCAGGGCGGTTTTTTCACTGTGTGCCATAGGAGAGCTATTTATGAATTTGACGATCAGCGGTCACCACCTCGAAGTCACCCCCGCTTTGCGCAGCTATGTCACCAGCAAGCTCGAGCGGATCACCCGCCACTTTGACCAAGTTGTCGATGTCAAGGTGCTGCTGACGGTAGATAACCAGAAGGAGAAAGACAAGCGCCAGCACGCAGAGTGCAATATCCATGTCAAGGGCAGCGATCTGTTTGCCGAGAGTGCCCACTCCGATCTGTACGCTGCCATCGATGAGCTGGTTGACAAGCTGGATCGCCAGGTCGTGCGCCACAAGGACCGCTTGCAGAACCACCACCACGAGGCCGCAAAACGCGAATTGCAGGTTTGAAAAAGTCGGGCGCAAAGCCTGGCTGCAACACCGCCCTTCGGGGCGGTTTTTTTTGTCCAAAGCGGCCTTGTTCATCGGTTTGTCAACATGTGCATAATTTGCCCCTGTGACCATGAACCGACTCGCCTCCATCCTGCCCTCCGCTCAAGTCCTTGTGAGCGTTGACGCCACCAGCAAGAAGCGTGCTTTTGAAGAAGCGGGTCTTTTGTTTGAAAGCCAGCATGGCCTCTCCCGTGCACTGATCACGGACAGCCTGTTCGCCCGTGAGCGGCTGGGTTCGACAGGCCTGGGGCATGGGGTCGCCATTCCACATGGCCGCATCAAAGGGCTCAAGGCGCCCATGGCGGCCGTATTCCAGCTCCTGCACCCGATTGGCTTTGACGCTCCGGACGAAATGCCCGTGGGTTTGCTGATCTTTTTGCTGGTGCCCGAGGCGGCAACCCAGAAGCACCTGGAAATTCTGTCGGAAATCGCTGAATTGCTCAGCGATGCGCCCTTGCGTGAAAAACTCAAGGCCTGTTCCGATGCCGCCGACCTGCACGGCATGATTGCCCACTGGCACTCGGCCCAGGCGGCCTGAGCGCCCTTCACCACTGCCCTGGTTTGATCCCGTGAAACCCAACGTCGTCAGCGCCGATGCCCTGTTTGAGGCCTTTCGCGGTCCCCTGAGATGGGAGTGGCTCGCCGGGCTGGGGGCTTCCGAGCGGCGTTTTGATGAAGTGGTCGTGCGTTCGGCGCGCTCCGGGGCCGACCTGGTGGGCTACCTGAACTACATCCATCCCTACCGGGTGCAGATTCTGGGTGAGCGTGAAATTGCCTATCTCACCAATGCCTCGCCCGAAGACTGCAAGCGCCGTATTGCCCGCATCGTGACCCTGGAGCCTCCGGTCCTGGTGCTGGCCGATGGCCAGCAGGCCCCCGATGCCCTGCTCTCGATGTGTGAACGTGCACAGATTCCGATGTTCGCCACCCGCGAGCCTTCGGCCTTTGTCATCGATGTGCTGCGTGCCTACCTGTCCAAGCACTTTGCCGACCGCACCACCATGCACGGCGTGTTCATGGATATTTTGGGCCTGGGCGTGATGATCACGGGCGAATCCGGCCTGGGCAAGAGCGAGCTGGGGCTGGAACTGATCTCGCGCGGCAACGGCCTCGTGGCCGACGATGCGGTGGACCTGTTCCGGATCAACCAGACCACCATCGAAGGCAAGTGCCCCGAGCTTTTGCAGAACCTCCTGGAAGTGCGCGGCATTGGCCTGCTGGACATTCGCGCGATTTTTGGCGAGACCGCAGTGCGGCGCAAGATGCGCCTGCGCCTGATCGTGCACCTGGTGCGCAAGGAAACGCTGGAGCGCGACTACCACCGCTTGCCCCACGAGCCGCTGACCCAGGATGTGCTGGGTGTGCCCGTGCTGAAAGTGGTGATCCAGGTGGTCGCCGGGCGCAACATCGCTGTGTTGGTGGAAGCGGCCGTGCGCAACACCATTCTGCAGTTGCGCGGCATCGACACCTACCAGGAGTTCGTCGAACGGCACCGCCGCGCCATGGAGCACGACAGCGGTTTTTGACAGGCCCTGGCGCGCAGGCCAGGGAGGCCTGGTTTTTCAGGCTTATTTTTGTGCGCAGCTGGCGCACTGGCCGTACAGCGCCATGGCGTGGTCATGCACGACCCAGCCTTTGGCTTTGGCCACGATCTGTTGGCGCTGCTCGATTTCAGGATCGTAGAACTCTTCCACTTTGCCGCAGCGTGTGCAGACAAAATGGTCGTGGTGTTTGCCTTCGTCCAGCTCGTAAATGGCCTTGCCGCTTTCGAAGGTGCTGCGGATCAGGATGCCGGCCTGCTCGAACTGGGTCAGCACACGGTAGACCGTGGCCAGCCCGATGTCCGAGCGCTCTTCGAGCAATACCCGGAACACATCTTCGGCCGTCATGTGGCGCTGGGCCCCGGTCTGAAAAATCTCCAGAATTTTCAGGCGGGGCAGCGTGGCCTTGAGTCCGGTGCTTTTGAGTTCGTCGATGTTCTTCATGGATAAGTCGGTGGGGCCGCAACAGACCGCGTGCTCGGGGCCTGAAGGCCTGCCGCTACAATGATCCGATCATATCCGTACGACCCTTTTCCATGTCCGTCAAAGCCCATCGCAGCGCCCACCTTGGCTTGATCTTCCTGCTGGGTGCCGCCTTGGCGGGGTGCAGCAGCCTGGATGGCGCCAGCCAGCGTCTGGTCCGCGTCGTCACGCCCTACAAGGCGGTCGTGGTGCAAGGTAACTTCATCTCGCGCGAGCAGGTCGAAGTGCTCCAGCCGGGCATGAGCCGCCAGCAGGTGCGCGACATTCTGGGGACCCCGCTGGTCACCAGCCTGTTCCATGCCGACCGCTGGGAATATGTCTTCACGCTGCAGCGTCCTGGCGTAGACCTGGAGGCGCGCAAGCTCTCGGTGTTCTTCCAGGGCGATGTCCTGGAGCGTTTCGAGGGCGACACCATGCCCTCCGAGTCGGAGTTCGTCGCCACCCTGGGCAGCCCGCGTCCAGCCCAGGCCAAAGTGCCGGTGCTGGAGGCCACGCCGGAGCAACTCGCCCGCTTCCCGGCGCCCCAGCGCGCCACGAACCCGGTACTGGCCCCTGCGCCCGCACTGCCAGCCAGCTACCCGCCGCTGGAAGCCCCCGCGCGCTGACCGTTCGCGCAGCGCACGGGCGGACCGTTCGCCATTTCACGCCGTATTCACCTTGACAGGAACGACATGACAGGAAATTCTTTGCCTGCAATCTCCCCCGCCCATCCCCGCCGTGTGGCGGTGGCCGGGGCCTCTGGCCGCATGGGCCGCATGCTGATCGAAGCCATCCGGGCCAGCGACGACTGCGTCCTGGCGGGGGCGCTGGACCTGCCCTCCAGCCCTGCCATCGGTTCGGATGCTGCAGCCTTCCTGGGCCATGTGAGCGGCGTGGCCATCACCGCCGACCTGCGCGAAGGCCTGCAAAACGCCGATGTCCTGATCGATTTCACCCGCCCCGAAGGCACGCTGGCCCACCTGGCCGTTTGCCGCGAGCTGGGGGTGCAAATGGTCATTGGCACCACCGGTTTCACCGAGGCCCAGAAGGCCGACATCGCCGCGCAGGCGCAGCGCACCGCCATCGTCATGGCGCCCAATATGAGCGTGGGCGTCAACGTCACGCTCAAGCTTTTGCAGATGGCTGCCAAGGCCATGCCCACGGGCTATGACATCGAGATCATCGAAGCCCACCACCGCCACAAGGTCGATGCGCCCTCGGGCACGGCACTCAAGATGGGCGAAGTCATCGCCGACGCGCTGGGCCGCGACCTCAAGGACTGTGCCGTGTACGCCCGCGAAGGCGTGACCGGCGAGCGCGACCCTTCGAGCATTGGCTTTGCCACCATCCGCGGTGGCGACATCGTGGGCGACCACACCGTGCTGTTTGCCGGCATCGGCGAGCGCATCGAGGTCACGCACAAATCATCGAGCCGCGCGACCTACGCCCAAGGCAGCTTGCGCGCCGTGCGCTTTTTGGCGGGGCACCCCACGGGCATGTTCGACATGTTCGACGTGCTGGGCCTGAACTGATTTCGGCGGCCCGGCATGGACGCACTGCAGTGGTGGCGCCAGGGCGATGCGGTGACGCAGGGCACGGCCCTGCTGCTGCTGGCCATGTCGGTGGCCAGCTGGGCGGTGATGGTCTGGAAAGCCCGCTTGCTGTACCGCTGCAGCGCCGATCTGGCGCGCTGCACCGCCGCTTTCTGGCAGGCGCCGTCCCTGGACGTGGCGGCGCAGCGCTTGGCCTCTTTTGACCGTGAAGCGCTCATCCTGCCGATGGTGTCTGCTGCAAATTTGATAGCGCAGCCCACCCAGATCAGCAGCCTGGCAACCCAGGGCAGCCTGTCGCAGCAATACACCCGGGTACTGCGGGATGCCCTGCATGGCGTGCTGGCCCGGTTGCAGTGGGGCCAGGTGCTGCTGGCGACGGTGGCATCGACCGCGCCCTTCGTCGGCCTGTTGGGCACGGTCTGGGGCATCTACCACGCCCTCACGGCCCTGGTCGGTGCAGGCCCGGTCACCATCGACCGTGTGGCCGGCCCCGTGGGCGAAGCCCTGGTGATGACGGCGGCGGGGCTGGCCGTGGCCATTCCCGCCGTGCTGGCCTACAACCTGCTCGGCCGCCTGCTCGGTCGCATCGAAGCCGACCTCGAGGGCTTTGCCCTGGATTTGCGCGACTGGCTGCTCGACGGCCTGCCCCCGGCAGCGGCCCGCCGCTGAGGGGGCCCTGCCATGGCATTCGGCCGCCTTGAACGCCAGCCCGGGCCCCAGCCCCTGAGCGAGATCAATATGACGCCGTTGGTCGACGTCATGCTGGTGCTGGTGGTCATCTTCATCCTCACGGCGCCTTTGCTGGCCAGTGCCATCCGGCTCGACCTGCCGCGCACCGACGCGGCCACGCCGGGCGCGCCGCCGCCTTCTGTCACCCTGGTCGTGGACGCTGCAGGCCAGGCCTATCTGGACGATCTGCCGCTGTCCCCGGCGGCCCTGGCCGAGCGGCTGCAGCGCATCGGCGCCGCCCGTCCCGACACCGAGCTGCAATTGCGCGCCGACGCCCGCGTGCCCTATGGCCGGGTGGTCGAGGTGATGGGGGCCGCCCACCAGGCGGGGCTGCAGCGCATCGGCTTCGTGGCCGAGCCCGTGGCCGCGTCTTCCCTCGCGGCGCCCTGATTCCCGGATCCTGCCCGGGACGGGAGCCCCCCATCCCGAGCCCCTAAAATCTGCGCAGCGCAGTCCTGTGGCTGCATCTCCCTCACTCCAAGCCCCCCATGCAAGAAAAATACTCTCCGCAAGAGGTCGAGCGCGCCGCGCAGGACCACTGGACTGCCCGCGATGCCTACCGCGTGACCGAAGACGCGAATAAGAAGAAGTTCTACGCCTGCTCGATGCTGCCCTACCCCAGCGGCAAGCTGCACATGGGCCATGTGCGCAACTACACCATCAACGACATGCTCACGCGCTACCTGCGCATGAACGGCCACAACGTGCTGATGCCCATGGGCTGGGACGCCTTCGGCCTGCCGGCCGAGAACGCGGCGCTGAAGAACGGCGTGCCGCCCGCGCAGTGGACCTACGACAACATCGCCTACATGAAGAAGCAGATGAAGGCGATGGGCCTGGCCATCGACTGGAGCCGCGAAATCGCCACCTGCGACCCCGACTACTACCAATGGAACCAGTGGCTGTTCCTGAAGATGCTCGAAAAAGGCATTGCCTACCGCAAGACCCAGGTCGTGAACTGGGACCCGGTGGACCAGACCGTGCTGGCCAACGAGCAGGTGATTGACGGCAAGGGCTGGCGCACCGGCGCCACCGTGGAAAAGCGCGAAATCCCCGGCTACTACCTCAAGATCACCGACTACGCCGAAGAGCTGCTCGACTTCGTCACCGGCGACAAGCTGCCCGGCTGGCCCGAGCGCGTCAAGCTGATGCAGGAAAACTGGATCGGCAAGAGCGAGGGCGTGCGCTTTGCCTTCCCCCACGACATTCGGGGCGACGACGGCGCGCTGATCGGCGACGGCAAGATGTATGTGTTCACCACCCGTGCCGACACCATCATGGGCGTGACCTTCTGCGCCGTGGCCCCCGAGCACCCGCTGGCCCAGCATGCGGCGCAGGGCAACGCGTCCCTGGAAGCCTTCATCCACGAGTGCAAGAGCGGTGGCACCACGGAGGCCGAACTGGCCACCCAGGAAAAGAAGGGCCTGCCCACCGGCCTGTTCGTGATCCATCCGCTGACCGGCGAGAAGGTCGAGGTCTGGGTCGGCAATTACGTGCTGATGGGCTATGGCGACGGCGCTGTCATGGGCGTGCCCGCGCACGACGAGCGCGACTTTGCCTTTGCGCTCAAGTACGGCATCCCGATCAAGCAAGTGGTGCTGGTCGATGGCGAGGACTTCGACTACCACCAGTGGAAAGACTGGTACGGCGACAAGCAGCGCGGCGTGACCGTCAACTCCGACAGCTTCAGCGGCCTGGCCTACAAGGACGCCGTGAACGCCGTGGCCCACGCGCTGGGCCAGCAGGGCCTGGGCGAGAAAAAGACCACCTGGCGCCTGCGCGACTGGGGCATCAGCCGCCAGCGCTACTGGGGCACCCCGATCCCGATCATCCATTGCCCCGAGCACGGCGCCGTGCCGGTGCCCGAAAAAGACCTGCCCGTGGTGCTGCCGCAAGACTGCATCCCCGACGGCTCGGGCAATCCGCTGCACAAGCACGAAGGCTTCCATGCAGGCGTGACCTGCCCCGTGTGCGGCCAGGCGGCCCGCCGCGAAACCGACACCATGGACACCTTCGTGGACAGCTCGTGGTACTTCATGCGCTACTGCGACCCGAAGAACCGCGACGCCATGGTGGCGGGCGGTGCGGATTACTGGATGCCGATGGACCAGTACATCGGCGGCATCGAGCACGCCATCCTGCACCTGCTGTACGCGCGCTTCTGGACCAAGGTCATGCGCGACCTGGGCCTGGTCAAGGTCGATGAGCCCTTCACCAAGCTGCTCACGCAGGGCATGGTGCTCAACCACATCTACAGCCGCCGCACCGAGAAGGGCGGCAAGGAGTATTTCTGGCCGCACGATGTCGAGCATGTGCTGGACGATGCCGGCAAGGTCCTGGGGGCCCGCCTGGTCAACGCCGTGGGCAATTTGCCCGTGGGCACGCCGATTGACTACGAGGGCGTGGGCACCATGTCCAAGTCCAAGAACAACGGCGTGGACCCGCAGGACCTGATCGAGAAATACGGCGCCGACACCGCGCGCCTGTACACCATGTTCACCGCCCCGCCCGAGGCCACGCTGGAGTGGAACGATGCCGCCGTCGAGGGCAGCTACCGCTTCCTGCGCCGGGTCTGGAACTTCGCCGCCAAGCTGTCTGCTATGGATAAGATAGCTGCTGACGCAAGCGTGTCGGGGGCTGCAAGCCTGAAGGATGTGGAATTTGGCAAAGAGGCCAAAGCCCTGCGCCTGGAGATCCACACCGTGCTCAAGCAGGTGGATTACGACTACCAGCGCATGCAGTACAACACCGTGGTGTCCGGCGCCATGAAGATGATCAACGCCCTGGAAGCCTTCAAGGCGGTGGATGCGGCCGGGGCCCCGGTCGCCCTGATCGAGGGCTTCGGCATTCTGCTGCGCTGCCTCTACCCCGCCACGCCGCACATCGCCCACGGTCTGTGGGGCAGCCTGGGCTATGCCGACCACCTGGGCGATCTGCTGGATGCGCCCTGGCCCCAGGTCGATCCCCAGGCCCTGGTGCAGGACGAGATCGAGCTCATGCTGCAAATCAACGGCAAGCTGCGCGGCGCGATCCGGGTGCCCGCCCAGGCCGACAAGGCCGAGATCGAGCGCCTGGCCCTGGCCAGCGAAGCCTTTGCCGCCCAGGCCGCAGGCGCTGCGCCCAAGAAGGTGGTTGTGGTGCCAGGCCGCCTGGTCAACGTGGTGGTCTGAGCCATGGCCCCGCGCATGTCGGTTTCAGGGGCCCCTGTGGGGGCGTTCCATGGGCGCCGGGCCTGGCTCGCGGCCGTCCCCGCCCTGTGCCTGGCGGGCTGTGGTTTTCGCCTGCGCGGGGTGCCTGAGTTCGCCTTCCAGTCGATCTACGTGGCGGCCCCGGCCAGTTCGCCCCTGGGGCGGGAGTTGCTGCGCACGCTGGAGAGCTCTGGCGGCACCTTGCAGGTGCTGCGCGACCCCGCCCAGTTGCCCCGTGCCGAGGCCATTTTTGACCTGCTGTCCGAGCGGCAGGAGCGTGCGGTGGTCGGCCTGACCGCCACCGGCCAGGTGCGCGAGCTGCAGCTGCGCCTGCGCATCCGCTTTCGCTTGCGCACCCCGGCGGGCGAAGAGCTGATTCCCGAGACCGAGCTGCTGCAGCAGCGCGACATCAGCTACAGCGAAACCATCGCCCTGGCCAAGGAAACCGAAGAGGCCTTGCTGCACCGCAATATGCAGACCGACCTCGTGCAGCAGCTGCTGCGCCGCCTCGCGGCGGTCAAGCGCTAAAGCGGGGCCGGGCGCGGCCGGGCCAGCGTGCTCTTGCCCAGCAGGCGCTCGATCAGGTCCACGGCCAGTTCGGCCGTCTGGTTGCGCACATCGCGGGCAGGGTTGAGTTCCATCACGTCCAGGCTGGCCAGGCAAGCGCTGTCGGCGATCATTTCCATGCACAGCCGGGCTTCGCGGTAGGTGGGGCCTCCGGGCACCGGCGTGCCCACGCCGGGCGCGATGCCGGGGTCGAGAAAATCCAGGTCCAGGCTCACATGCAGGTGGCTGTGCGCATCCAGCCCCGCCAAGGCCTGCTGCACAACCGCCCGCATGCCGATGGCGTCGATGGCGCGCATATCGAAGACCTCCATGTCCTGCTGCTGCATCCAGCGCTTTTCGCCGGGGTCCACGCTGCGCAGGCCGATCATCCGGAACTGGGCGGGCTGCAGCGCGTGGTGCAGGGGGGCTTGCGCCGTCAGGGCGGTGAGTTCCCGGGGCCCCTGCCCACAGAGGCAGGCCACGGGCATGCCATGCAGGTTGCCGCTGGGCGTGAGCGCGCGGGTGTTGCCGTCGGCATGGGCATCGAGCCACAGCACCCGCAGCGTGCGGCCCGCCTGGGCGCAATGCTGGGCCACCGCGCTGATCGAGCCCACCGCCAGGCTGTGGTCCCCGCCGAGCAGCAGCGGCATTTCGCCCTGTGCCAGGGCTGCCTGCACGGCCTGGAAGACCCGCTGGTTCCAGGCCACCACCTCGGGGAGATGGCGGTAGCCCGCGACCGCCGGCCGCTCCGGGTTGGCGGGGCCGTGCAGGTTGCCGCGGTCATGCACGGGCAGTCCCTGGTGCTGCAAGGCCCGCACCAGGCCCGCGACACGCAGGGCCTCCGGGCCCATCGACGTGCCGCGCGTGCCGGCGCCCACATCGGTGGGGGCACCGATCAGGCCGATGGTGGGAGGGCGGGAGCGGCTTGGCGGGAGCATGGGCATGCCTTTCAAGGGACGGGGCCCTGTCGGCCCCACGGAGCGGATTCCATTGTCCTCCGGGTGGGGCGATAAACTTTGCCCATGCAAATCGCCCTGGCCCAACTGTCTGTCCATCTGCAACGCTCCCTGGCGTCCCTGTATGTATTGCATGGGGACGAGCCTTTGCTGCAGCAGGAGGCGGCCGATGCCATCCGGGCGGTGGCCCGCGCCCAGGGCTACACCGAGCGCAGCAGCTACACCGTGGCGGGGGCGCATTTCGACTGGAGCACGGTGCTGGCGGCGGGGGGCTCCTTGAGCCTGTTTGCCGACAAGCAGATCATCGAAATCCGCATTCCCTCGGGCAAGCCGGGCAAGGAGGGCAGCGTGGCCCTGCAGCAACTGGCCGAGGCGGCGCGTGGCAACGACAGCACCCTGACGCTGGTGCTGCTGCCGCGCCTGGACAAGGCCACCAAAACCGGCGCCTGGTTTGGCGCCTTGGAGGCCCATGGCACCAGCGTGCAGATCGACCCCGTGGAGCGCGCGGCCT
The DNA here is from genome assembly GCA_028685665.1 of Burkholderiaceae bacterium. Taxonomy (GTDB): domain Bacteria; phylum Pseudomonadota; class Gammaproteobacteria; order Burkholderiales; family Burkholderiaceae_C; genus JAQUDN01. The sequence goes on from JAQUDN010000002.1 coordinate 40,676, forward strand.
TGCCCCAATGGATTGCCCAGCGCCTGCAGCAGCAGGGCCAGCGGGTGGCCGCGGGCGAGGAAGGCCAGCGCACGCTGCAGTTCTTTGCCGACCGCGTGGAGGGCAATTTGCTCGCCGCGCACCAGGAAATCCAGAAGCTGGCCCTCTTGCACCCGGCGGGCGAGCTGGCCTGGGCCCAGGTCGAGGCGGCGGTGCTGAACGTGGCGCGTTACGACGTCTTCAAGCTGTCGGAGGCGGTGCTGGCGGGCCAGGTGGGCCGGGTGCAGCGCATGCTCGACGGCCTGCAGGCCGAGGGCGAGGCCGAGGTGCTGGTGCATTGGGCCCTGGCCGAGGACATCCGCGCCCTCAAGCGCGTCAAGGATGCGATGAATGCGGGCAAGCCCCTGCCAATGGCGCTGCGCGAAAACCGCATCTGGGGCGCCAAGGAGCGACTGTTCGAGCGCCTGCTGCCCCGCGCCAGCGATGCGGCCCTGGCCCGCTTGCTGGAATCGGCGCACACCGTGGATGGCATCGTCAAGGGCCTGAAAGTGCCCGACTGGCCCACCAACGGCTGGCAGGCCTTGCAGCGCCTGGCCTTCCAGCTGGGGCGCCTGGGGCGCTGAGCTCCCGGGCGCCGGCTTGGTTGGTGCTATTGATTAGATAGCTGTCTGGATAGACCCTGCAAGGGGTAGAGGCTGTTTTGGTGCTGCTTCCGGCGGTCCGGTGTGGCGGTCAGCGGGCCAGGAAGTCCAGCGCCATCGCTGCCAGGGCCTTGGCGCCCACCGGCATGGCCTTTTCGTCGAAGTCGAAGAAGGGGCTGTGGTTCGGGGCGGCGGTGGCCGGGGTTTTGCCTTCCGGGGCCGCGCCCAGCACGATGTACATGCCCGGCACTTCCTTGGCGAACTCGGAGAAGTCTTCCGAGGCCATGAACTTCGAGACTTCCTTGGCGTTGCCCTGGGTCACCTTGTGCAGGACCGGAATCATCGACTGCGTCAGCGCCGCGTCGTTCACCGTGACCGGGTAGCCAAACGGATCGAAGCGCACCTTGGCCGTGGCGCCGTTGGCGGCGGCCGCCGCTTCGGCGGCCCGGATGATGCGCTGTTTCGCGTCGGCGCGCATGCCTTCGTCGAAGGTCCGCAGGGTGCCGGCCATTTCCACCGCCGCAGGGAGGATGTTGTTGCGGTTGCCGCCGTTGATCTGGCCAATCGACACCACCGCCGGCTCCTGGGTGATGTCCAGCTGGCGCGCGACCACGGTCTGCAGCGCGGTGATGACCTGGGCCGAGGCCACGATGGGGTCAATGCCGTTCCAGGGGAAGCCGCCATGGGTCTGCTTGCCGGTCACGGTGATGCGCACGGTGTCGCCGCTGGCCAACAGCGGACCGCTGCGGTAGCCCACCATGCCCGAGGGCAGGTTGGGAATGAGGTGCACGGCAAAAGCCGCATCCGGCCTGGGGTTGTTGAAAACGCCCGCCTCGAGCATGGCCTTGGCACCCACGGGCTTGCCCAGGTCTTCCTGGCGGGAATGGCCTTCTTCGGCGGGTTGGAAGATGAACTTCACGCTGCCTTTGATCTGGCTGCGCATGCCGGCCAGCACCTCGGCCACGCCCATCAGCATCGCCGTGTGCCCGTCATGGCCGCAGGCGTGCATCACCGGGGATTCGACGCCCATATTGAGCTGCTTGGCCTGGGAGGCAAAAGGCAGGCCCGATTGTTCGGCCACGGGCAGGGCGTCCATGTCGGCACGCAGCGCCACCACCTTGCCTGGTTGGCCGCCATGGAGCAGGCCCACCACGCCCGTGCCGCCCACGCCGGTCTGCACTTCCAGGCCCAGCTTTCTCAGGTGCTCGGCCACCAGGTGGGCGGTGCGGTGTTCCTGGTTGGACAGTTCGGGGTGCTGGTGGATGTCCCGGCGCCAGGCGACCATCTGGGGCTGGAGGGCCGCAAACTGGGGTTCCAGGCGGGCCAGGACGGCGGCATCGACGCTCTGGGCCGAGGCGAAGCCGGCCTGGGCGAGCAGCCCGATGAGGAGGGCGCGTGGAAGGAGGTGAAAGGGGGGCTGTGCCATGGATGTCTCCGGAGGAATGGAAAAAGTCAAACGCTGCTCTGAGGCCGCTCCCGCTCCCGCTGGTGCAGGCGGCGGGGGCCCGCCGTTCAGGGGCCGGTGCGTGACAGGGGGCATCCTAGGGAGCGCGTGGCACCGCCGTAAGCCAGGGACTTGCGTTGCCGTCAGGCAATGCTTGACACCGTTTCAGTGCAGGGAAAGCACTTCGACCGAACGCATGATCCGCTGGAGCGCGGGGTCTTCGCTGACCACGGCAGCCTCCATCGCTTCCTTGAAGCACTCGATGAAGAGCTGGGCGGCATTGCCCAGGGCATCGCCGCGGCGCACCACCAGGCTGGTCGTCATGTCGGGCAAGGGGTCCCGGATGGGCAGGGCCTGTACGCGGTGGCGCAGCAGGGGGGATTCCACCAGGGGCCAGGGGCAGACGGTCAGCAGGTCGCCTGCATCCAGCAGGCCGATGGCAATCATCGAGGAGCGGGCTGCATGCATCCGTTCGGGGGGTGGGTCGACGCCGTGGTCCCGCAGCAGCGAGAACAGGGTTTGCTCGTCGGTGTCGTGGTGCATGGTCACGACCCAGTCCTGCTCGGCCAGTGCGCGCAGCGAGGTGCACCGGGCCAGGGGATGGCCCTGGCGGGCAACGACCGCCAGGCCACTGACAAACAGATCGCGCACAAAGAAGCTGGAACTCCAGGGGCGTGCCGGGGGCATGCCGATGACGATGTCGAGGCTGCCGTCGTGCAGGCCTTGGTGCCTGCTCCCCAGGGACTCGGACACATCCAGGCGAACGTTCGGGCGCAGGGCCCGGAAACGCTGCAGGGCGCCGGGCAGGATCGAGAGGCTGACCCATGGGGTCACGCCGATCGACAGCGTACCGCCCGGAAGGCCGCGCAATTGCCCCAGCCCTTCTTCGGCGCGGGCGACCTGACCGAGGATCAGGCGGGCATGGACCAGCAGCTCGTGCCCGAAGTGCGTCGGAATGGTCCCCCGCACCTCGCGTTTGAGCAGCGGTGCGCTCACATCCCGTTCCAGTTCCCGCAAGGCCTGGCTGACCGCTGCCGCAGAAACTCCCAGGTGCTCGGCGGCCGAGCGCACGCTGCCCTGGTCGGCGACACACACGAAATAGCGCAGCTGATGGAGCTTCATGGCGGCACTGTACGCCGGGGTCGGTGCGGGATGGGGCCGTGCATGCCGGGGCGCTTGCCGCTTGCCGCGTGGCCGCAGCGGTTCAGTCGGGTTGTCGGGTGCTCCGCAGGCCCCGGGCCTTGTCCACCCACATCTGCAGGCTGGCGATCAGGTCTTTCTGGCTGAAAGAGCAGCTTTCTTCCGAGAACAGGGCGCTGGATTCGAGCCGGTCGAGCAGGCCCAGCAGGACCTCGGTGTAGCGCGGGGGCAGCTCGGCCAGCAAGGGGGTTTGGGCGCGGGCCCAGGTGCTGAGGGCGGCAGCGCTCAGGGTGCCTTGGCTGAAGCGCGCGAGGGCGGCCTCGAATTCGGTCAGCGGGGTGGGGTGGGGGGTGGACATCAAGGCTCCAGGGTTTTTCGCAAGCGTAGCAGGCGCCGCGCGGGGGCTGCGGTGTGCGCGGCGCGCATCTGCGGCAAAATCCCGCCATGAATGCGCTCAACGTCGTCGAATACACCCACACCCTTGGCTTGCAGGCAAAAACGGCATCTGCCCTGATGGCACGTGCCCCGGCAGCTATCAAAAACAAAGCGCTCAAGGCCCTGGCCCGCTTGTTGCGCGCGCACACGGCCGCGCTGCAGGTCGACAACGCCCGGGACCTCGAACGCGCCCGTGCCGCCGGCCTGGCCGAGCCGCTGGTGGACCGGCTCAAGCTCAGCCCCCCGGTGCTCGAAACCTGCGCACAGGGCTGTGAACAGCTGGCCGCCATGCCCGACATCATTGGTGAAATCATCGGCATGAAGCAGCAGCCCAGCGGCATCCGCGTCGGCCAGATGCGCGTGCCGATCGGTGTGTTCGGCATGATTTACGAGAGCCGCCCGAACGTGACCATCGAGGCAGCCAGCTTGAGCATCAAGAGCGGCAATGCCTGCATCCTGCGCGGCGGGTCCGAGGCCATCGAGTCGAACAAGGCCCTGGCCCAACTGGTGGCGCTGGCGCTGGCCGAGGCGGGGCTGCCGCAAGACGCGGTGCAGCTGGTGCAGACCACCGACCGCGAGGCCGTGGGCCAGCTCATCGCCATGCCCCAGTATGTGGACGTGATCATTCCGCGCGGCGGCAAGGGCCTGATCGAGCGCATCAGCGCTGGCGCCAAGGTGCCAGTGATCAAGCACCTGGACGGCAACTGCCACACCTATGTCGACGACCCCTGCGACATCGCCATGGCCGTGAAGGTGGCCGACAACGCCAAGACGCACAAATACAGCCCCTGCAACGCCAGCGAAAGCCTGCTGGTGGCGCGGGGCGTGGCTGCCGAGTTCCTGCCGCGCATCGGTGCCATCTACGCTGAAAAAGGGGTCGAAATGCGGGTTTGCGAAGCCAGTCATGCCCTGCTAGCTACGGTTTCAGGAGCAAAACTGGTGCCGGCCACCGAGCAGGACTGGTTCGAGGAATACCTGGCGCCCATCATCAGCATCAAGCTGGTGGACGGCGTGGACGAGGCGATTGCGCACATCAACCGCTATTCGAGCCACCACACCGACGCCATCCTCACGCGCGACCACATGCACGCCCAGCGCTTCTTGCGCGAGGTCGACTCCAGCAGCGTGATGGTCAACGCCAGCACCCGGTTTGCCGACGGCTTTGAATACGGCCTGGGGGCCGAAATCGGCATCAGCACCGACAAGTTCCATGCCCGCGGCCCCGTGGGCATCGAGGGCCTGACCTCGCTGAAATACGTGGTGCTGGGCGAGGGCGAAGTGCGCGGCTGAGCCCTGCCGCCTGGGCTGGGCGGCGCGCCCGACTGCCTACAATCCAGCGCATCCATTCTCGAGGGCTTCCATGGTTCCGCATCTCATTACCGCCCTGACCGGTCCGATCAACGAACTCGAACAGCGCATGCTGGACTCCATGCCTGCCATCGAGCGCTGGTTTCGGCTCGAATGGATGGAGCACACCCCCCCGTTCTACACCTCGGTGGACATCCGCAATGCCGGCTTCAAGCTGGCGCCTGTGGACACCAATCTCTTTCCCGGGGGCTGGAACAACCTGAGTGCCGAAATGTTGCCCCTGGCCGTGCAGGCGGCCATGGCGGCGATCGAGAAGATCTGCCCGGAAGCGCGCAACCTGCTGATCATTCCGGAGAACCACACGCGCAACACCTTTTATCTGGCCAATGTGGTGCAGCTGCAGCGCATCTTCAACATGGCCGGGCTGAATGTGCGCGTGGGCTCCATCGACCCCGAGATCAAGAAGACCACCGTCATCTCCCTGCCCCACGGCGAGACGGTGACGCTGGAGCCGGTGGTGCGCACCCAGCGGCGCCTGGGGCTGCAGGATTTCGATCCCTGCACCATCCTGCTCAACAACGATCTGTCGGCGGGCCCCCCGGGCATTCTGGAGGACCTGCACGAGCAATTTTTGCTGCCCCCGCTGCATGCGGGCTGGAGCGTGCGGCGCAAAAGCCAGCATTTCAAGAACTATGAAGAGGTGGCCAAGCGCTTTGGCAAGATGCTCGGCATCGATCCCTGGCTCATCAACCCGATGTTCAGCCAGTGCGGATCGGTCGATTTTGTCGGGGGGGCCGGGATGGACGCGCTGCAAACCAGCGTGGATGCCCTGCTGACCAAGGTCCGTCGCAAGTACAAGGAATACGGCATCAACGAAAAGCCGTTTGTCATCGTCAAGGCCAACCAGGGCACGTACGGCATGGGCATCATGACCGTGCGCGACGCCAAAGAGCTGGATGCGCTGAACCGCAAGCACAAAAACAAGATGGCCGTCATCAAGGATGGCCAGCCCGTCAGCGATGTGATCATCCAGGAAGGGGTGCGCACCCAGGAGCGCGTGAACGATGCCGTCGCCGAGCCGGTGGTCTACATGATGGACCGGTATGTGGTGGGCGGTTTCTACCGCATGCACGCAGAGCGGGGCGTGGACGAAAACCTCAACGCCCCGGGCGCCAGTTTTGTCCCCTTGGCGTTCGAGCACAGCACCCAGATGCCCCAGCCCGGCGTGCGCCCGGGAATCAGTGCCCCGAACCGGTTCTATATGTATGGCGTGATCGCCCGCCTGGCCATGCTGGCTGCCAGTTACGAGCTGGAGGCGACGGACCCCAATGCCGAGGTGTATGACTGACGCGGGGGCCTGAGCGCCGCCCTCCAGGCCCCAGACAGTTGTTGCGGTGCAACAACGCCGGCGCCGGTTCGCGCGCAGGGGGCTGGCCCGGAGCACAATGGCGTTCCCAAAAATCATGGAACCCGGTCTGGCCCAGTGCCTTGGGGGATGTCAGTGCAAAGCTCAAAATCATCGCTCCCCGCGCTCACCCTGGGCGCCATCGGTGTCGTGTATGGCGATATCGGCACCAGCGTGCTCTACACCGTCAAAGAAGTGTTTGGTTCGGGCCACGTGCCTTTCACGCCCGACAACATCTACGGCATCCTGTCGATCCTTTTCTGGACGCTGACGCTGATCGTTTCGCTCAAGTACGTGGTTCTGGTGCTGCGCGCCGACAACAACGGCGAGGGGGGGCTGGTGGCCATGCTGGCCCTGGCTTCGCAATCGGTCAAAGACAAGCCCGAGCTGCGCAGCGTGCTCCTGGTGGTGGGCATTTTTGGCACTTGCCTGTTTTATGGCGACGGCGTCATCACCCCGGCGATCACGGTCCTCGGGGCGGTGGAAGGCCTGGAGGTGGTTTCCCCGGCCTTCAAGGGGGCCGTGATTCCGCTGGCCTTGGTGATCCTGCTGGGGCTGTTCCTGGTGCAAAAGCATGGCACGGCCAGCATTGGCAAGTTTTTTGGACCGGTCATGGTGGTCTGGTTTGCCGTGATCGCCGCCCTGGGGGTCGCGCAAATCCTGGACCATCCCGCCATTCTGTGGGCCTTGAGCCCGCACTACGCCCTGGACTTCATCCTGCAGCACCCTGGAACCACCTTCATCATTCTGGGCGCCGTGGTGCTCTGTGTGACGGGCGGGGAAGCGCTGTATGCGGACATGGGGCATTTCGGCAAGCAACCGATCCGCGTGGCGTGGTTTTCGGTGGCGATGCCCGCCTTGACCCTGAATTATTTTGGCCAGGGGGCCTTGTTGCTGGAAAACCCGGCGGCAGTGAAGAACCCCTTCTTCATGCTCGCGCCCGACTGGGCCCTGATTCCCCTGGTGGTCCTGGCCACCGCTGCCGCCGTGATTGCCTCTCAGGCGCTGATCACCGGGGCCTTCAGCGTGACCAAGCAGGTCATTCAACTGGGTTTCCTGCCCCGGTTGCAGGTGCAGCACACCAGCGTGAAAGACATGGGGCAGATCTACATGCCCTTTGTGAACTGGGGCCTGTTCGTGGCGATCGTCCTGGCCGTGGTGCTCTTTCGTTCGTCGAGCAACCTGGCCGCGGCCTACGGCATTGCCGTGACCCTGGACATGCTCATCACCACGATCCTGACCTTCTTCGTGATCCGGTTTGGCTGGGGCTATCCGATGGCGCTGTGCGTGGCGGCCACCAGCCTTTTCTTTGTGGTCGATCTGGCGTTCTTCAGCTCCAACCTGCTCAAGCTCTTCCAGGGCGGCTGGTTCCCCCTGCTGATTGGAGGCGCGGTGTTTACCTTGATGATCACCTGGAAACGCGGGCGTGAGCTGATGCACGTCGCCTTGCGCCAGGACGCCCTGGACCTGAAGGATTTTCTGGATGCCGTTTTCGTGGCACCGCCGACGCGGGTCGAGGGCACGGCGGTGTTTCTGACCGGTGAGCAAGGCACGGTGCCCAACGCGCTGCTGCACAACCTCAAGCACAACAAGGTGCTGCACAAGCAAAACCTGTTTGTCTCCGTGCTCAGCCACGAGGTGCCCTGGATCGGCCTCGATCGGCGTCTGCAGGTCGAGCCCCTGGGGCGGGATTGTTGGCAGGTGGTGATCAATTACGGTTTCAAGAACGACATCGATGTGCCGCGTGCCCTGGAGTTGCTGCGCAACCGCGGCTGCGTATTGGAGCCGATGAGCACCAGCTATTTCCTGTCGCGGGACACCATCATTCCAACGATTGGCAGCGGTATGGCGCCCTGGCGCGAAAAGCTCTTCGCGCAGATGCACCTCAATGCCAGCGGCGCCGCCGACTTCTTGAATCTGCCCAGCAATGCGGTCGTGGAATTGGGTTCCAAGATCGAGATCTGAGGGTTTCACAGCCATTTAGCCCTCTGGGCCTTGATCTGTCTACGCAGCCTGCTATCAAAATAATAGTTTTTGATCCTGGGTTCCTGTGGCCCCGGGAGGCATCCCCCCGGAAGGCCGGCGGGCTTGCCTGGGGTGACAGAATCGCGCCATGTCCTTTTTCAAAGACCTGAGCCTGTCGGCCGTCACGGCAGGTTGTGTTGCCGTGCTGGTGGGCTTCACAAGCTCGGTGGCCATCGTGTTCCAGGCCGCGCAGGCCCTGGGAGCCAGTCCCGACCAGATCACTTCCTGGGTGTGGGCCCTGGGGTGGGGGATGGGCCTGTGTTCCCTGCTGCCCTCGCTGTACTTGCGCAAGCCCGTGATGGTGGCCTGGTCTACCCCGGGCGCCGCCGTGCTGGCGACGGCGGGCGTCGCGGGCGGCTTCCATATGGGCGAGGCCGTGGGGGCCTTCATGGTCTGCGCGGCCCTGATCACCCTGTGCGGGGTTACCGGATGGTTCGAGCGGGCCATGGCCCGTATTCCGATGGAAATCGCCTCGGCCCTGCTCGCCGGGGTCTTGGCGCGGTTTGCCCTGCAAGCCTTTACCGCGGCCCAGACGGCGCTGCCCCTGGTCGGGCTCATGCTGGGCAGTTTTTTGGTTGCCCGTCGGGTGGTCCCGCGCTATGCCGTGCCTGTCACGCTGGCGCTGGCCATCGCCTTTGTCGCGGCCCAGGGGCAACTGAGTGGGGCTGCGCTGCGCTGGGAGCTGGCCACGCCGGTCTGGACGTCGCCCCAGTTCAGCCTGGCCGCGACAGTCAGCCTGGCGTTGCCGCTGTTTGTGGTGACCATGGCATCCCAGAACCTGCCGGGCGTGGCCGTCATGCGGGCCACAGGGTATGCCCTGCCTGTTTCGCGCCTTTTGACCATGACCGGGGTCGCCACCTTGCTGCTCGCACCTTTTGGCGCCTTTGCCCTGAACTTCAGTGCGATCACGGCGGCCATCTGCATGGGGGCGGAGGCGCACGAAGACCGCTCCCGGCGCTATACGGCGGCCGTCTCGTGTGGACTGCTCTATATAGTGGTGGGGGTGTTTGGTGCCGTGATCACGGGTTTGCTCACGGCCTTTCCCCGCGAGTTGGTCGTGGCCATCGCCGGTCTGGCGCTCTTGGGGGCCATTGGGAGTGGTCTGGCGGACGCGTTGCAGAACGCATCGCACCGGGAGGCCGCCTTGATCACCTTTCTGGTGACCTTGAGCAACGTGGTGGTGGCCGGCATCGGCTCGGCTTTCTGGGGCGTGCTCGCTGGCAGCCTGGCGCTCTTTGTGCAACAGTACCGTCGATCTTCCTGAAAACCCCTGTGTCGTCCTTGCGCCGGTACCGCCACGAGGCCACCAGGAGCCCCTTTCGTCAACATCTGCCCTGCGTGCGCCTTGTGGTCCGCAGGCCTCCTTTTAAAGACCATGCAATTTCTCTTCATCGCTGATCCGCTGGAAAGCTTCAAGATCTACAAAGACACCACCTTCGCCATGATGCGCGAGGCACAGCGCCGTGGCCACACCTTGGCCGTGTGCGAGCCGCAGGATGTGATGTGGGAGAGGGGCCAGCCGGTCAAGGCGCGCGTGCGGGAGGTCGTCCTGACAGGCCAGGCCACGGATTGGTTCACCGCACAGCCATGGAGCCGCCGCGTACTGGCCGACTTTGATGCGGTGCTGATGCGCAAGGACCCGCCTTTTGACAGCGAATACTTCTATGCAACGCATTTGCTCGAGCAAGCCGAGCGCGATGGCGCCCGCGTGTTCAACAAGCCCCGGGCCTTGCGCGATCATCCCGAGAAACTGGCCATCATGGAGTTTCCCCAGTTCATCGGTCCGACGCTCGTCACACGCGACCCGCAAGACATTCAGCGTTTCCATGCCGAACACCAGGACATCATCCTCAAGCCCCTCGATGGCATGGGGGGCATGGGCATCTTCCGGGTCGGGGCGGATGGCCTGAACCTGGGCAGCATCACCGAAACCCTGAATCGCCATGGCTCCCAAAGCGTGATGGTGCAAAAATTTCTGCCGCAAATTTCCGAGGGGGACAAGCGGGTGCTGATCATCGGTGGAAAACCCGTGCCATTTTGTCTGGCGCGCATTCCCCAGGGCAGTGAGGTGCGCGGCAATCTGGCCGCCGGAGGCAAGGGGGTTGCACGGGCACTCTCTGCGCGCGACCGCGAAATTGGGGAAGCCCTGGGGCCCATCCTGTTTCAGCGCGGCCTGCTGTTGGCGGGCGTCGATGTGATTGGAGACTGCGTGACCGAGATCAACGTAACCAGTCCGACCTGCTTCCAGGAGATCTTCGATCAAACGGGTTGCGATGTCGCTGCCTTGTTCATTGAGGCCCTGGAGTCGGCATTGGCTGCGGCGTGATGTGGCGATGGGTAGATGGGTAGATGGGTAGATGGGTAGATGGGTAGATGGGTAGATGGGTAGATGGGTAGATAATTAGGCCGCTCTTCTTTAAAAACTCTGTTATGATCGAGGGCTTCGCTGCCTGGAGGTACTTTTTAGGATTTGCTGGCGGCGAGGGGGTTGGAAAAAAGTTTTGGTTTTGTGTTGTTGCCGGGTAAAAATTCGGTATATAATTCAAGGCTTCGCTGGTTGGAGTGGTTGTCAAGTGTGATGATTGCTTCGAAAGAGAAAAAACTTAAAATTTGACAGTTTCT
>JAQUDN010000086.1 GCA_028685665.1 Burkholderiaceae bacterium
GCGGCAAAAGGGCGCGCCCGCCTTGCCGCAGCCAGGCCAGGTGGCGGTCCGGGGTGGTGCGGGCCCAGGGGGGGGCCATCCCGAATCCGCGGGCTGCCGAGCAACAGCGTGCGCAGGAAGCCCGGCTCAGGGCCGAGCAGCGGCGTGCGCCATCGGACCGTGCCGCGATCCCGCAGCGTGCCGCAGAGCGTGAGCAGCGCGCCGCCCAGGCGCGCCAGCGCCATGCCGAGCAGCTCCAGCAGGCCCAGGCGCACCGGGAGCAGGCCCGGCAAGCCCAGGCCCAGGACCTGGCCGCCGGTAAAAAGCCGGCGGCGCCCTTGCCTGCGCCTTGAGCGCGTGCCTCTCGTGTGCCTGCCCCCGTCTTCCCCGACATGCGGGGTGTCCCCGCCTGCTCCATGAGCCTGGTCCCTGCCGTCCACGATGCCTTCCTCCCCGGAGGCCTTCTGTCGCAGGCCCAGCCGCACTTTCGCGCCCGCGAGGGGCAAACCCGCATGGCGGCCGCGGTGGCCGAGACGGTGGAGCAGGGCGGTGTTCTGGTCGTCGAGGCCGGAACCGGGGTGGGCAAGACCTTTGCCTACCTGGTGCCGGCCCTGCTCAGCGGCGAGCGGGTCTTGCTGTCCACCGCCACCAAGGCGCTGCAAGACCAGTTGTTTGCGCGCGACCTGCCGCATCTGGTCCAGGCACTGGGCCTGCCGGTGCGCACGGCCTTGCTCAAAGGCCGCGCCAGTTACCTTTGCCTGCACCGCCTGGAGGGGGCGCGCCAGGAGGCTGCCGCCCACGATCGCCAGGTGCTGCGGGTGCTGGCCAAGGTGGAAGACTGGTCGCGCAGCACCCGCACGGGGGATTTGGCCGAGCTGCCGGGTCTGGACGAGCGCTCGCCCGTGATCCCCTGGGTCACTTCCACCCGGGACAACTGCCTGGGCTCCCAGTGCCCCCGGTTTCGCCCCTGCCATGTCCAGCTGGCACGGCGTGAGGCCCTGGCCGCCGATCTGGTGGTCATCAACCACCACCTGTTTTTTGCCGATGTGGCCGTGCGGGAATCCGGCATGGCCGAACTGCTGCCCACGGTGCGCGTGGTGGTGTTCGACGAGGCGCACCAGATCAACGAGATTGGCGTGCAGTTTCTGGGCTTGCAGCTGTCCACGGGCCAATGGCTGGACTTCGCCCGGGATCTGTGGACCGCAGGCCTGCAGCATGCCCGGGGCTGGCGGGACTGGGGCCGTCTGGCCGCCCAGCTGGAGCAGGCGGCCGCGGATTGGCGCCTGTGTGGGCCCAGCGCAGGGCCTGAAGCCCGCAGGCGCTGGGCCGATACGGCCCCGGAGGGCATCGCAGCGTCCCGCTGGGAGGCCGCGATGCAGGCCGTGAACTGGGCGTGCACCCAGGCCCTGGAAGCGCTGGAGGGCGTCAGTGAAGCCGCGCCCGACCTGGCTCGGCTGCACGAGCGCGGTTCGGAGCTGCTGGCGCGCATGGCCCGCTTTGCCGCACCGTGTCCTCCCGAGAGCATCCGCTGGGTCGAATCGGGCGGGTCGCTTCGGCTGGTCGAGTCCCCGCTCGACATTGCGCAGGCCATGCAGACCCGTTTGCTGGGCGCCCCGGCCGAGCGCCAGGCCGAAGACGAATGGCCCGAGCCATCGCACGGACCTGGGCGGGCCTGGGTCTTCACTTCGGCCACGCTGGGCACCGAGGCCACATTGGGCTGGTTCACCGAGCGCTGTGGTTTGCAGGAGGCAACCGTCTTGCAGGTCGAGAGTCCGTTCGACTACGCCGCCCAGGCGGCGCTGTATGTGCCGCGCGACCTGCCCCTGCCGGCCGATCCAGCCCATGGCGCGGCGGTGGTGCATCTGGTGGCCCAGGCGGCCCGCGCGCTGGGCGGCCGCACGCTGGTGCTGACCACCACGCTCAAAGCCATGCGCAGCATCGGGCAGGCCCTGCAAACCCGCCTGGACGGTTCGGGCCTGGAGGTCTTGGTGCAGGGCGACTGGCCCAAGCGCTACCTGATGGAGCGTTTTCGCGAGGGCGCCAGCGCAGGCCGACCTGGCTGCGTGCTGGTGGCTTCGGCGAGTTTCTGGGAGGGTTTTGATGTCCCGGGGGAGGCTCTGCAGCTGCTGGTCATCGACAAGCTGCCTTTTCCGCCGCCGGGCGACCCTTTGGTCGAAGCCCGTGTGCAACGCATTGAGCGCTCCGGGGGCAAGGCCTTCACGGCCTACGCGGTGCCCGAGGCCGCCGTGGCGCTCAAGCAGGGTGCCGGGCGCTTGATTCGCACCGAAACCGATCGGGGGGTGCTGGTGGTGGCCGACAGCCGCCTGGCCACCATGGGCTACGGCAAACGCCTGCTCAGTGCCTTGCCCCCCATGCGCCGCCTGGACACCGCGGAGGATTTTGCCCAGGCGCTGGACGCGCTCACCAGACCTTCCACCACGGATTCGACTTGACTTTGATGGCGCTGCCCGTGCCGTCGTTCTGGGGGTAGGAGCTGGCCATCACGCGGCGGGCATCGTCGCGCAATTGGGTCATGCCCAGGGCATCGTAGGAGTCGATCAGGATTTGCAGGGCTTCCTCGAGCGCCGGCACCCCCTGGTAATCGGCCAGCGCCACCTGCGCACGGCCGATGGCCGCCACATAGGCGCCGCGCCGGAAGTAGTAGCGGGCCACATGCACTTCATAGGCGGCCAGCGCGTTCACGATGTAGGTCATGCGCTGGGCGGAGTCCGGGGCATAACGCGACTCGGGGAAGCGGGCCACGAGTTCCTTGAACGACTCGAACGAGTCCTTGGCGGCTTTTTGGTCGCGCTCCGAGAGGTCCTGGCGCGTGATCCAGGAGAACATGCCCAGGTTGTCGTTGAAGTTGACCAGGCCCTTCAGGTAGAGCGCGTAGTCCAGCGCCGGGCTCGCGGGGTGCAGCTTCATGAAGCGGTCGAGCGTGGCGACGGCCTGGGCTTTCTCGCCGGCCTTGTACTGGGCGTAGGCCTTGTCGATCTGGGCCTGCTGCGCCAGGGGCGTGCCTGCAGCGCGGCCTTCCAGCTTTTCGAGCAGGGGCACGGCCTTGTCGAAGGCGCCGCTTTTGACCTCGTCCTGGGCTTCGGAGTAGATGCGGTTGGGGCTCCAGCCCGCTGTCTTGTCTTCGGGAACGCTGGAGCAGGCCGCGAGCAGGCCAGCGGCGAGCAGGGCGGAAAGAAGGGGCAGTGGAGCGCGCAGCATGGACAACAGCTTTCGGGCAAAAAGAACAATGAAGGGGCTGGCAAGGGGCCTGGGTGAAGGGCATGTCACCCCAGTGGCGCCGGGCTTGCGCAGGCCGGTTCGGCAGATTTTCCATTGTACCGACCGGGACCTGGACCTCTGGGGCCATCGGGGGGGCAGGCCACTGCGGGCCAGACCGCCTTTCTACAATGGCGCCCATGTTTGTTCACCTGCGCCTGCACACCGAGTTTTCCGTCGTGGACGGAACCAACCGCATCGATGAAGTCGCCAAAGCCGCGGCCGCCGATGGCCAGCCGGCCATTGCCATCACCGATCTCAACAACCTTTTTGGCGCGATCAAGTTTTACAAGGAGGTCCGGGGCAAAGGCGTCAAGCCGGTCCTGGGCGTCGAGATTTTCCTGGAGGGCGAGGCCGGGGCCGCGCCGTCCCGCATGCTGCTGCTGGTGCAGACCCTTCAGGGCTACCACAACCTGTCTGAACTGCTGGCACGTGCCTGGACCCGCAACATCGTCAAGGCGCAGGCCGTCTGCACCTGGAGCTGGCTCGAAGAGCTGAACGAGGGGCTGCTGGCCTTGTCGGGCGCGCAGGCCGGCCCGGTGGGGCAAGCCTTGTTCAAGGGCGACGACGCCGGTGCCGAACGCATCGCCTTGCGCCTGGCAGAGATTTTTCGCGATCGTTTCTACATCGAGATCCAGCGTGCTGGCCGGGTGGACGACGAAAGCCATGTGGTGGCTGCGGTGCGCCTGGCCGCCCGCCTGAAGCTGCCCGTGGTGGCCACCCACCCGGTGCAGTTTGCAACGGCCGAGGACTACGAGGCGCATGAGGCCCGGGTCTGCATTTCAGAGGGCGAGATTCTGGGCAACCAGCGCCGCGTGCGCAAATTCACGCGCGAACAGTATTTCAAATCCATGGCCCAGATGGAGGCCTTGTTCGCCGATCTGCCCTCGGCCCTGGCCAACTCCGTAGAGATCGCGCGGCGCTGCAACCTGACCCTGGTGCTGGGCAAACCCCAATTGCCCAATTTTCCGATTCCGCCGGTCAACGGCGTGGTGATGTCGGTCGAGGATTATTTCCGCCACATGTCCTTCGAGGGGCTGGAGGAGCGGCTGCTGCACCTGTACCCGCACGAAGGGGAGCGTGAACGCCAGCGGCCGCGCTACGTCGAGCGCCTGGAGTTCGAGCTGGGCACCATCCTGAACATGGGTTTCCCCGGCTACTTCCTGATCGTGGGAGACTTCATCCAGTGGGCCAAGAAGAATGGCTGCCCTGTGGGGCCGGGACGCGGCTCGGGTGCGGGCTCCCTGGTGGCCTATGCGCTCAAGATCACCGACCTCGACCCCCTCGAATACAACCTGCTGTTCGAACGCTTTCTGAACCCTGAACGCGTCTCGATGCCCGACTTCGACATTGACTTTTGCCAGTCCAACCGCGACCGGGTGATCGACTATGTCAAAGACAAATACGGCAAGGAAGCCGTGAGCCAGATCGCCACCTTCGGCACCATGGCTGCGCGCGCGGCCATCCGCGATGTGGGGCGCGTGCTGGACATGAGCTATATGTTCTGTGACGGCATTTCCAAGCTGATTCCGAACAAACCGGGCATGTCGGTCACCTTGCAGTACCCGCCCAATCCCAAGAAAGAAGGCGACAAGAACAACTACGCCATCGACATGGAGCCGGTGCTGGCCGAGCGCATCCAGAAGGAAGAAGACGTCAAGACCATCATCGAGCTGGCCCAGAAGCTCGAAGGCATGACGCGCAATATCGGCATGCACGCGGGGGGGGTGCTGATTGCGCCAGGCAAGCTCACGGATTTTTGCCCGCTCTACCAGCAGCCCGGCAGCGACTCGGCCGTGAGCCAGTACGACAAGGACGACGTGGAAGCGATTGGCCTGGTGAAATTCGACTTTCTGGGCCTGGCCACGCTGACCATCCTGGAAATTGCGCGCGAATTCATCATGAAGCGCCACAAAGGCCAGGAGAACTTCACCTTCGAGGCGATTGCGCTGGACGACGGTCCGACCTACCGGCTGTTTTCCGAGGGCAAGACCGAGGCTGTGTTCCAGTTTGAAAGCCGGGGCATGCAAGGCATGCTGCGCGAGGCGCGCCCGAGCCGTCTGGAAGACCTGATTGCCCTCAACGCCCTCTACCGGCCCGGTCCCATGGACCTGATCCCGAGCTTCGTGAACCGCAAACACGGCAAAGAGGTGGTGGAGTACCCGCACCCGCTGGTTGAAAAGGTGCTCGCGGAAACCTACGGAATCATGGTGTACCAGGAGCAGGTGATGCAGACCGCCCAGGTGCTGGGCGGCTACAGCCTGGGGGGCGCCGACATGCTGCGCCGGGCCATGGGCAAGAAAAAAGCCGAAGAAATGGCCGAGCACCGGGCCATTTTTCGCGCCGGTGCCGCCAAGCAGGACATCAGCCAGGACAAAGCCGACGAAGTGTTCGACCTGATGGAGAAGTTCGCGGGCTACGGCTTCAACAAGTCGCACGCTGCCGCTTACTCGCTGCTGGCCTACCACACGGGCTGGCTCAAGGTGCACTACACCGCCGAGTTCTTCTGCGCCAACATGACCGTGGAAATGGACGACACCGACAAGCTGAAGGTGCTGTTCGAGGATGCGCAGAAGATGGGCCTGTCCTTTGAGCCCCCCGATGTCAACCGGGGCTTTTACCGCTTTGAGCCCGTGACCGACAAGCTCATCCGCTACGGCCTGGGGGCGGTCAAAGGCACGGGCCAGCAGGCCATCGAGGCGATTGTCGCGGCGCGTGAAGGGCGGGGCGAGGGGCCCCAGGGCAGCACCCAAGGGCCTTTCAAGAGCCTGTTTGACTTCTGTGTCCGGGTGGACCGTGCGCGCCTGAACAAGCGCACGGTGGAGGCCTTGATCAAGGCCGGCGCTTTTGATGCGCTGGAGAGCAACCGCGCCGCCTTGGTGGCCTCGATTGACCGCGCCTTCGATTTCTCGGCGGCCACCCTCGCCAACGTCAACCAGGGCGGTCTGTTCGACATGATGGGCGAAGACACGCATGGATCGAGCACGCAAGAGCCCGATCTGGTGGATGCCGTGCCCTGGGGTATCAAGGAACAGTTGACCCAGGAGAAGACCGCCATCGGTTTCTACCTCTCGGGCCATCTGTTCGACGAGGTGGCCTCCGAGGTGCGCCGCTTTGTGCGCACCCAGATCGATGAGCTTCTGGACAGCCGCGAGCCCCAGGTGCTGGCCGGCATCATCAGCGACTTCCGGGTGATCAACGGCCAGCGCGGCAAACTCGGGCTGTTTCGCCTGGACGATAAATCCGGGGTCATCGAGGCCTCGGCCGATGAAGCCCTGCTCAACACCTACCGCAACGAACTCAAGGAAGATGAATTTGTCGTGATGATGGGCCGGCTGCAACTGGACCATTTCAGCGGAGGCTTGCGGGTGACGGTTCAGCAGGTCTGGGATCTGGCCGGCGCCCGTTGCCGCTTTGGCAAATACCTGCATGTGCTGGTGTGCGAGCAACAGCCAGACGTTCACCGCCTGATCCGGGAATTCCCGGCCCACCGCGAAGAAGCGCCTGAAGGCGATCTGGTGCAGGGGCTGCGTGTGCGTCTGGGCCTCACGTGCCAGGCCGCGCAGGGCGCCGCCAGGGCCGAGGTCCAGCTGGGCGAGGCCAGCCGTTTCTACCCCTCCGACGCCGCCCTGGCCGCCTGGCGTGCCGAGGCGGGCGCAGGCAAGGCCACCGTGGTGTACGACTGAGCCCCTGTCTGCGCGCAAGGCAGTGGTCCCTCTGCCAAGCGGGGTTCTGCCCGGCCTGCGCACGGGGGGCTTGCGCTCTCGCTAGAATGAAAATCATGGCAACAAAACCACCCTCTCACCCCGCAGCGAAGCCTCCCCAGGGGCCTGGGCCGGACGACGGCGATTCGGTTGTGCTCGAAAGGCGCACGCAGAAAACCCAGCCGCCCCAGATGTACCAGGTGGTCATGCTCAACGATGACTACACCCCCATGGAGTTCGTCATCGTGGTTTTGCAGGAGTTTTTCAGCAAAGACCGCGAAACCGCCACCCAGATCATGTTGAAGATTCACCTCGACGGCAAAGGGATCTGCGGCGTTTATTCGCGCGATGTGGCCGCGACCAAGGTCGATCAGGTGCTCGAAGCGGCACTCAAGGCTGGCCACCCGCTGCAATGTGTGAGTGAGCCTGTTGAATAACAGGCGCCTGGCCCCGATATGTCTTTATCTTTTTCCGCAAGCACAAAGGAGTTCACATGATTGCCCAGGAACTGGAAGTCAGCTTGCACATGGCCTTTGTTGAGGCCCGTCAGCAGCGCCACGAATTCATCACGGTCGAGCACTTGCTGCTGGCCTTGCTCGACAACCCCAGCGCCGCGGAGGTGCTGCGCGCCTGCGCGGCCAATATCGACGACCTGCGTTCCTCGCTGGCCAATTTCATCAAGGACAACACGCCCCAGGTCGCGGGCAGCGATGAGGTGGACACCCAGCCCACCCTGGGTTTCCAGCGCGTGATCCAGCGCGCCATCATGCATGTGCAATCCACCGGCAACGGCAAGAAGGAAGTCAACGGCGCCAACGTGCTGGTGGCCATCTTCGGCGAGAAAGACTCGCACGCCGTGTACTACCTGCACCAGCAGGGCGTGACCCGCCTGGATGTGGTGAATTTCATCGCCCACGGCATCAAGAAGGGGGAGCCCCCTGAGCCCGCCAAGGCCGATGCCCCCTCTGAAGGGGACGAGGGCGCGGCCGCCGAGCGCAACGAAAAAGCCTCGCCGCTGGAACAGTTCACCCTGAACCTGAACCAGGCGGCCAAGGACGGCAAGATCGATCCGCTGATTGGCCGCCACTACGAGGTCGAGCGCACCATCCAGATCCTGTGCCGCCGCCGCAAGAACAATCCGCTGCTGGTCGGTGAGGCCGGGGTCGGAAAGACGGCGATTGCTGAGGGCCTGGCCTGGCGCATCACGCAAAACGATGTGCCCGAAATCCTCTCGGAAGCCGTGGTCTATTCGCTCGACATGGGCGCTTTGCTGGCCGGCACCAAGTACCGGGGCGATTTCGAGCAGCGCCTCAAAGGCGTGCTCAAGTCGCTCAAGGACAAGCCGCACGCCATCCTCTTCATCGATGAAATCCACACCCTGATCGGCGCGGGCGCGGCCTCGGGCGGCACGCTCGATGCGTCGAACCTGCTCAAGCCGGCCCTGTCCAGCGGCCAGCTCAAGTGCATTGGCGCCACGACGTTCACCGAGTACCGCGGCATCTTCGAAAAAGACGCGGCCCTGTCGCGCCGTTTCCAGAAGGTCGATGTGGTCGAGCCCACCGTGCAGGAAACCGTGGACATCCTCAAGGGCCTGAAGTCGCGCTTCGAAGAGCACCACAGCGTCAAGTACGCTGCGGCGGCCCTGCAGGCGGCGGCCGAGCTGAGCGCCAAGTACATCAACGACCGCCACTTGCCCGACAAGGCCATCGATGTGATCGACGAGGCCGGTGCGGCCCAGCGCATCCTGACCCCGTCCAAGCGCAAGAAGACCATCGGCAAGGCCGAGATCGAGGACATCGTGGCCAAGATCGCCCGCATTCCGCCGGCCAACGTCTCCAATGACGACCGCAGCAAGCTGCAGACCCTGGAGCGCGACCTCAAGAGCGTGGTCTTCGGCCAGGACAAGGCCCTCGAAGTGCTGGCCAGTTCCGTGAAGATGGCGCGTTCGGGCCTGGGCAAGGGCGACAAGCCGATTGGCTCCTTCCTGTTCAGCGGCCCCACCGGCGTGGGCAAGACCGAAGCCGCCAAGCAGCTGGCCTACATCATGGGCATTGACCTGATCCGCTTCGACATGTCGGAGTACATGGAACGCCATGCCGTGAGCCGCCTGATTGGCGCGCCCCCCGGCTATGTGGGCTTCGACCAGGGCGGCCTGCTGACCGAGGCCGTCACCAAGAAGCCCCATGCCGTGCTGCTGCTCGATGAGATCGAAAAAGCCCACCCGGACATCTTCAACGTGCTGCTGCAGGTCATGGACCACGGCACGCTGACGGACAACAACGGGCGCAAGGCCGACTTCCGCAACGTCATCATCATCATGACGACGAACGCGGGCGCCGAGACCATGAACAAGGCCACCATCGGCTTCACCAACCCCCGCCAGGCCGGCGACGAAATGGGCGACATCAAGCGCCTGTTCACCCCCGAGTTCCGCAACCGGCTGGATGCCATCGTCAACTTCAAGGCGCTGGATGAGCAGATCATCCTGCGCGTGGTGGACAAGTTCCTGCTGCAGCTCGAAACCCAGCTGGCCGAGAAGAAGGTGGACGTCACCTTCACCGACAAGCTGCGCAAGCACCTGGCCAAGAAGGGCTTCGATCCGCTCATGGGGGCCCGCCCGATGCAGCGCCTGATCCAGGACATGATCCGCCGCGCCCTGGCCGACGAACTGCTGTTTGGCCGCCTGACCGACGGCGGTCGCCTGACGGTGGACATCGAGGTCAAAACCGACGAGAAGGGCGTGGAAACCCCCGAGGTCTTGCTCGACATCCAGCCCCTGCCCAAGAAAGAGCGTGTGGCCAGGTCCGAGCCCACCGAGCCCGAAGAAGCCACGGCCGACTGACGTCCGCCACCCCACAGGCCCTGACCGGCTTGCCAGGCCAGCACCGCAAGGTGGCTGGCCTTTTTTGGGCCTGGCGTGCTATTGAATGAATAGCTGCCGGGGCTTTGCCCATCCTCTTCAGAGCCCGAAAACAGGGTGAGGCCAGATCGGAGCAGGTATCATCCCCGGCAACTTCCTTCAGATCCGACCAGGCGCTGCGCCATGCTTCCCCATACCTTCCTCTGGCACGATTACGAAACCTTTGGCGCCCAGACCCGGCGCGACCGCCCGTCCCAGTTCGCGGCCCTTCGCACCGACGCCGAGCTCAACGAAATCGGCGAGCCGCTGATGTTCTATTGCCAGCCGGCCAACGATTATTTGCCCGATCCACAGTCCTGCCTGATCACCGGCATCACCCCCCAGCAATGCCTGGCGCAGGGCATTCCCGAAAACGCCTTTGCCGCCCGCATCGAAGCCGCCCTGGCACAGCCCGGCACCGTGGGCGTGGGCTACAACACCATCCGCTTTGACGATGAAATCACGCGCTTCCTGTTCTGGCGCAACCTGATCGACCCCTATGCCCGCGAGTGGCAGAACCAGTGCGGCCGCTGGGACCTGCTGGACGTGGTGCGCATGACGTACGCGCTGCGGCCCGAGGGCATTGCCTGGCCGACCAAGGCCGATGGTTCGCCCAGCTTCAAGCTCGAAGACCTGGCCCGGGCCAATGGCCTCGTCCACGAGGCCGCGCACGATGCCCTGTCCGACGTGCGCGCCACCATCGCGCTGGCCCGGCTGCTGCGCCAGCACCAGCCCAAGCTCTTCGACTTTGCCTTTGGCCTGCACAAGAAGGAGCGGGTGATGGCCGAGTTGCGCCTGCCCGCCACCGCAAGCGCGGCAAGGCCCTTTCTGCATGTCTCGGGCATGTTTCCGGCTGAGCGTGGCTGCCTGGCGGTGATGTGGCCGCTGGCCAGCCATCCTACGAACAAGAACGAGCTGATCGCCTGGGACCTGGCCCACGACCCTTCCGAGCTGGCGCTGCTGGACGCTGAAACGCTGCGCCTGCGCCTGTTCACCCGCAGCCAGGACCTGCCCGAGGGCGTGGCGCGGCTGCCGATCAAGACCCTGCACCTGAACAAGTCCCCGATGGTGGTGGGCAACGTGAACACCCTGAGCCCCGCGATGGCCCAGCGCTGGGGGATCGATTTGGCGCAGGCCGCCCGCCACGCCGAGGTGGCCCGCGACCTGCCCGACATGAGCGCCATCTGGCCCGCCGTGTTTGCCCGCCCGGCCGAGGACGGCCCCGCCGACGTGGACCAGGACCTGTACGGCGGCTTCCTGGGCAACGACGACCGCCGCCGCCTGAACGACCTGCGCCGCAAGGACGGTGCCCAGCTGGCCCAGGTGCGCAGCGGCTTCGACGACCCGCGCCTGGACGAGCTGTTCTGGCGCTACCGCGCGCGCAATTTTCCGCAGCATCTCACTCCCGAAGAGCAGCTGCGCTGGGAGGCCCACCGCGCCGCGCGCTTGTTCGACGGCGCGGGCGGGGCCCGCACCGTGGAGCAGCTGTTCGCCGAGATCGACCAGCTCTCGGAGACCGCCGAGGACGAGCGCAGCCAGGACATCCTGGGCGCCCTCTACGACTACGCCGAGCAGATTGCTCCTGAAAGGTGAGCTATCTCCGCAGGTTCTACGGGCCTTAGGGCCATTTTTGATTCTTTTTTGCCTTTGATGTTTTCTCGGTCCGCACCGAGCCTCCTGCCATGTCTTCCCATCCCCCGTTTGACTTCACGACCCAGACCGTCCATGCCGACCGCTTTGGCGGCGCGCCGCAGGGCGCCATCCATGCGCCCATCCACACCTCGGTGCAGTACGGCTACGAGCGGGTCGAGGACCTGATCGCCGTCTTCCAGGGCACGGCCAAGGGCGGCTTCAACTACGCCCGCCAGGGCACGCCCAGCACGGCGGCGCTGGAAGCCCAGCTCACGCAGATGGAGCAGGGCCTGGGCACCATCGCGTTTGCCACCGGCATGGCGGGCATCTGCGCGATCTTTTTGACGCTGCTGAAGGCGGGCGACCACCTGGTCTGCAGCCAGTTCGTGTTTGGCAACACCAACAGCGTGCTGGGCACGCTGCGCGACCTGGGCGTGGAAGTCACCACCGTCGATGTGACCGATCTGGACAAGGTGCGCGCCGCGCTGCGCCCGAACACCCGCATCGTTTTTGTGGAGACCATCGCCAACCCCGGCACCCAGATCCCCGACCTGGACGGCATTGGCGCCCTGTGCCGCGAGCGCGGCCTGCTCTACGTGGTGGACAACACCGTGGCCTCGCCCTACCTGTTCCGTCCCGCCACCGTGGGCGCGGGGCTGGTGGTCAACTCGCTGACCAAGAGCATCGCCGGCCACGGCGACGTGCTGGGCGGCTCGGTCACCGACACCGGCCTGTTCGACTGGAGCGGTTATCCCAACATCTTCCCCGCCTACCGCCAGGGCGACCCCAAGGGCTGGGGCCTGCAGCAGATCCGCAAAAAGGGCCTGCGCGACATGGGTGGGGCGCTGTCTTCGCAGTCGGCCCACCAGGTGGCCCTGGGCGCGGAAACCCTGGCCCTGCGCATGGAGCGCACCAGCGCCACCGCGCTGGCGCTGGCGCAGTGGCTGGAGCAGCACCCCGCCGTGGGCCGGGTGCTCTACCCCATGCTGCCCTCGCACCCGCAGCACGCCTGGGCCAAGCAGCACCTGAAGGCCGGCTCCTGGGCGCTGTCCTTCGAGCTGCGCGACCCCGCGCAGTGCCTGGCCGTGTGCAACCGCCTGCGCCTGCCTATCAAGGCCACCGGCCTGGGCGACACCCGCACCCTGATCATCCCGGTGGCGCACACCATCTTCTAGGAGGCCGGCCCCGAGGTCCGCGTCCAGATGGGCATTGGCGACGGCATGCTGCGCCTGTCGATTGGCCTGGAGTCCTTCGAGGATTTGCAGGCCGACTTCGCCCAGGCCCTGGCCGGCGCCTGATCAGGCGGAGGGCGGTGGCGCGGCAGGGGGCTCGCCGCGCTCCTGGCGTTCCTTGGCCATTTGCTCGACCAGTTCGTTGCGCCCCTCGCGGGCCACGGCAATGAACTTGGCCCGGTCCCGGTGGTGCGGGTACATGCGGTCCGCCAGCGCGATGTTGTGCGCCCGAAAGCGCTGCGTGACCGCCACGGCCTCGTCGGTTGGCAGGCCCATGCACTCCAGCACCGTTTGCGCGCTGGCCAGGCTGGACTCGAACAGCTCGCGCTGCACCTGGGTCACGCCCAGGTCGCGCAACTGGTTCCAGTGCGTCACGTCGCGGGCCCGCGCCACCAGCGCCAGCTGCGGGAAATGTTCCCGCGCCAGCCGCACGATCTGCAGCGATTGCTCGGGGTCGTCCACCGCCACCACCAGGATGCGCGCGCGCTCGGCGCCGGCCATGCGCAGCAGGTCCAGCCGCGTGGCATCGCCATAGAACACCCGGTAGCCAAAAATCCGCGCCACCTCCAGGATTTCCACGCTGTGGTCCAGCACCGTGGCCGGGATGCCCTGGGCATGCAGCACCCGCGAGACGATCTGCCCATAGCGCCCGAAGCCCGCGATCAGCACCGGCGCCTCCTGGGGCTCCGAGATTTCGGCCGCCGCCGGCGCCTGGGTCTTGAGCCGCGCGTAGCGGCGCAGCAGCACCCGGTCCAGCAGCACCAGCAGCAGCGGGCTGAGCAGCATGGACAGCGCCACCGCCCCGACCAGCAGCGAGGCCGTCTCCGTATCGAACACCCGCGCGCCCGCCGCCGCCTGGAACACCACGAAGGCAAATTCGCCGCCCTGCGCCAGCAGCAGCGTGAACACCGGGCGCTCCTGGTAGGGGAGGGCCACCGCTTTGGCCAGCAGGTAGATCACCAGCGCCTTCGTGGCCAGAAAGCCCAGCAGCACCAGGGCCATCGGGCCCGGAAAACGCAGCAGCACGCCAAAGTCGATGCCCATGCCCACCGCGATGAAGAACAGCCCCAGCAGCAGGCCCTTGAAGGGTTCGATGTCGGTCTCGAGTTCGCGGCGGTACTCGCTGTCGGCCAGCAGCACC
>JAQUDN010000256.1 GCA_028685665.1 Burkholderiaceae bacterium
GGGGTCAGGCTGCCTTCTTCCTTGAGCATGAGGGCATCGTGGTAGGCAAAGAACGCGCGCCATTCGGCGGGTCGGCGGGCCAAGGCCAGGAACACATTCGGGATGAAGCCGGCTTTTTCCTGCACCTCCAGGATGCGCGCGCGCAGGTCCTCGGGCAGGGTGTTCAGATCGGGGTGGGGGTAACGGGGGGTCATGGGGTCTCCTGGTTTTGAGGGGGGACAGTCGATGCTTCCTGGCGCAGCCGTTCCAGCCCTTGGCGGAAGGCTTCGGCATCGCCGTGTTCAAAGAAGGTCGGGTACAGGGGATGGGCGTCCCGCATGCGCCGGGCGTGCTTGATGGGGCACCAGTACTGCTCGGTGCGCGCCGTGACTTCGCGCGCGAAAGCCACCACGCCATTGCCGTAGGAGCAATAGACGCAATTGAACTTTTCAATCAGGTTGAGGTAGGGCAGATCGGTGCGGTCGAACACCAGGTAGTCGCTGCGGCGCACCGAAGGAATGCCGTAGAGCGGAAAGCACACCGCCTGGTACAGGCTGATGAACAGGTCGAGCAGGGCAAAGGCGATCCAGCCGCTGTAGATCAGCGGTGCGCTCAACACCACCGGCCAGCGGCTGGTGCGCAGGTAAGTCCAAAGCCCCACCTTCTGGCGGCGTTGCAGTTCCAGGAAGTGATCGGCCAGGGCTTCGCGTTGCCCTTGCCATTCGGCGCGCACATGCGCGTATTCCTGTTCCACCTGGTCTTCCAGGGCATGGATGCGCGCCAGCAGTTCTTCGACCGAGGGTTTCATGGGGCCCCTTCTTTCAAGGCGGTGGACAGTGGAGAGCAGCCCCTGCCTGGATCGGTCCTGGGGACCGCCATCATAAGCAGGGCCGGCGCTCTGTCTGCGGCGCTATGCTGGCGTTTTATCCGAGGAGACTGTGCATGCAACCCACCCCCGCCATGATGGCCGACGCCGATTTTCAAAAAGGACTGGCCACCCGCACCCAGGTCATGGGTGAAGACTTTGTGGCCAAGGCGTTTGCCGGCATGACCGAGTTCACCGAGCCCATCCAGCACTACGTCACCCGCAATGCCTGGGGCGATGTCTGGCAGCGTCCCGGCCTGGACCTCAAGACCCGCAGCCTGATCACCGTGGCGTTTCTCACGGCCCTGGGCCGCCAGCATGAACTCAAGGGCCATGTGCGCGGCGCGCTGACCAATGGCGCCACCGTGCAGGAAATCCAGGAGGTGCTGTTGCACGCCAGCATCTACTGCGGCGTGCCTTTGGCCGTGGACGCCTTCCGCTCGGCGGCCGAAGTGGTGGACGGACCACCCAAGCCCTGAGGTCGCGCACTGCTCCCGCAGTGCAGGCGCTCAGCCGCCCGCCACCAGCTTGTGCACCAGGTCGGCGGCGGTGGAGGCCTTGTATTTGCGCATCAGTCGGGCACGGTAAATCTCGACCGTGCGGTGGCTGATGCCCAGGGCCTTGCCGATTTCCTTGGAAGTGAGGCCTTCGAGCAAGCGCGCGGCCACTTCGCGCTCGCGTCCGGTCAGCTCGGCCTTCACCGTGCGCTGCGAGCTGAGGTCTTCAAAGCTCCAGATGCCGGACTCATGGGGCGCCGCCCGGTTCAGGGCCCGCCCTGAGACATGGCACCAGAAGGTCTCGCCATTGGCCCGCTTCATGATGCGGTTGTCGGCATAGAACCCCTTGGCGTTCAGGATCGGGGCCATGCGGGCGCCCTGGCGTTCGTATTCATCGGCACTGGGGTAGAGGATCTGGAACGACTGCCCGATCAGCAGCTCGCGCGAGGCACCGAACATGTCGCACACCTGGCGGTTGCAATTCACCATGGTGCGGTTGCGCGAGAGCACCAGTCCGATGGGGGCCATTTCGAAAGCCAGTTCGTAATCAAGGTCCATAGAACAAATATTTACGGAATACTACTTATTAAGATACGTAGTATCGTAGTGCATCCAGACTTGAAGGAGACAGTGGTGAACAAGATTTTCCCCTCTGCAGCGGCCGCCTTGGACGGTGTCGTTGCCGATGGCCAGTTGCTGGCGGTAGGTGGCTTCGGCCTGTGCGGCATTCCCGAGGCGCTGATCGATGCGCTGCGGGACTCGGGCGTCAAAGACCTGACCGCGATCTCCAACAATGCCGGCGTCGATGGTTTTGGCCTGGGCAAATTGCTGGAAACCCGCCAGATCAAAAAGATGATTTCGAGCTACGTGGGCGAGAACAAGGAGTTCGAGCGCCAGTACCTCGCAGGCGAGCTGGAACTGGAATTCACCCCCCAGGGCACGCTGGCGGAAAAGCTGCGCGCCGGTGGTGCGGGCATTCCGGCCTTCTTCACCAAGACCGGCGTCGGCACCATCGTCGCCGAGGGCAAGGAACTCCGCGAATTCGATGGCGAGACCTATGTCATGGAGCGCTCTTTGGTGCCCGATGTGGCCTTGATCAAGGCCGACGTGGCCGATCGCTCGGGCAATCTGCGCTTCAACCTGACCGCACGCAATTTCAACCCGGCTGCCGCCACGGCGGGCAAGGTCTGCATCGTGGAGGTGGAACGCATCGTGGCCACGGGCGAGCTGGCGCCGGACGACATCCACCTGCCGGGCATCTATGTGCACCGCATCGTGCTCAACCCCACCCCCGAAAAGCGCATCGAGAAGCGCACCACCCGCGACCGCAAAGTGTGAGGAGCTGACATGCCCTGGACCCAAGACCAAATGGCGGCCCGCGCGGCCCAAGAACTGCAAGACGGCTTTTACGTCAACCTTGGCATCGGCATTCCCACGCTGGTGGCCAACCATGTGCCCGACCACATCGAGGTGTGGCTGCAAAGCGAGAACGGCATGCTGGGCATCGGCCCCTTCCCGTACGACGACGAAGTCGATGCCGACCTGATCAATGCCGGCAAGCAGACCGTCACCACGATCAAGGGCTCGTCGATCTTCGGCAGCGACCAGTCCTTTGCCATGATCCGTGGCGGCAAGATCAATTTGTCCATCCTGGGGGCCATGCAGGTCAGCGAGCAAGGCGACCTGGCCAACTGGATGATCCCCGGCAAGATGGTCAAGGGCATGGGCGGTGCCATGGACCTGGTGGCGGGCGTCAAGCGCGTGATTGTGCTCATGGAGCATGTGGCCCGCCGCAAGGACGGCGGCGAAGACCTGAAGATCCTGGCCCAGTGCAACCTGCCCCTGACGGGCGTGGGCGTGGTGGACCGCATCATCACCGACCTGGCTGTGCTGGACGTCACCCCTGACGGCCTCAAGGTGGTGGAGCTGGCCCC
>JAQUDN010000087.1 GCA_028685665.1 Burkholderiaceae bacterium
GCTGGCCTGCCTGGTGGTGGGCATCCTGCCCGCCTGGTCGGTGGGCCCGGCGCTGCAGGCGGCGGCGCGCCCGGTGGTCGGAGGCACGCTGCCGCCCTACAGCCTGGCCGTGTGGCATGGCCTGAATGCCCCGCTGGTCATGAGCCTGGTGGCCCTGGCCGGCGGCGTGGCGCTGTATGGACTGCTGCGCCGGCAACGCCAGCGGGGCCGCCTGGAATCGCCCCCCGGGCTGCGGCACCTGGATGGCAAACGTTGCTTCGAGGCCACCGTCGCGCAGCTGACCCGGGCCGGGCGTTACGGCCGCAGGCAGCTGGGCACCGGGCGGCTGCAATGGCAGATGCTGTGCCTGGTCGGCACGGCCCTGGTCGTGGGCACCCTGCCCCTGTGGGGCCTGGGTTTCGGGATCAGCAAGCGCTCGACCCTGCCGCTGTCTCCGGCCTTTGCCTTGCTCTGGGTCCTGGGGGCGGTGTGCGCCGTCGGCGCAGCCTGGCAGGCCAAATACCACCGGCTGGCGGCGCTGACGCTGCTGGGCGGCGCGGGACTGTGCACCAGCCTGACCTTTCTGTGGTTCTCGGCGCCCGATCTGGCCCTCACGCAGATCGTGGTCGAAGTGGTGACCATGGTGCTGATGCTGCTGGGGCTGCGCTGGATGCCGCGCCGCGACGAAAGCCTGCGCCTGCCCCGCAAGGCGCAGCCGCTGCGCACCAACCTGCGCCGGGTGCGCGACATGGTCCTGGCCGTGGCCGCCGGCAGCGGCATGGCCCTGCTGTCCCTGGCCATGATGAGCCGGCCCTTTCCCGAAAGCACCTCCACCTTTTTCCTGGAGCACGCGCTGAGCGAAGGCGGCGGCACCAATGTGGTCAACGTCATGCTGGTGGACTTTCGGGGCTTTGACACCTTTGGCGAAATCGTGGTGCTGGGCATTGTGGCGCTCACGGTGTATGCCCTGCTGCGGCGCTTTCGGCCCGCGCGCGAAGTCATGGACCTGCCGCCGCAGCAGCGGGCCTTGCCGGCGGATGTGGCCACCGACCTCGACCACCCGCGCCAGTGGGCCGACACGGCCGTGGGCTACTTGATGGTGCCGGCCGTGCTGGTGCGCTTGCTGCTGCCCTTTGCCCTGCTGGTGGCGGTCTATTTGTTCATGCGCGGCCACAACGAGCCGGGCGGCGGCTTTGTGGCAGGGCTGGTGCTGTCGGTGGCCCTGGTGCTGCAGTACATGGTGGCGGGCACGTCGTGGATCGAGGCGCGCCTGCCCCTGTTTCCGCGCCGCTGGATCGCCAACGGGCTGCTATATGCGCTGGCCACGGGCCTGGGTGCGCTGGTCTGGGGCTACCCCTTCCTGACCAGCCACACGTTCCACCTGACACTGCCCCTGCTGGGCCCGGTGCATGTGGCCAGCGCCTTTTTTTTCGACATCGGGGTCTTCACCCTGGTGGTGGGCTCCACGCTGCTGATCCTGACGGCGCTGGCCCACCAGTCGGTGCGCAGCCACCGCTACCACGCCCGCACGGCCGACGATGCGGCCCCCCCGACAGGAGAAGGTTGATGGAACTGGTTCTGGTCCTCGCCATTGGCGTGCTCACCGGCTCGGGCGTGTGGCTGCTGCTGCGCCCGCGCAGCTTCCAGCTGATCATGGGCCTGGCCCTGCTGTCCTATGCCGTCAACCTGTTCATCTTCAGCATGGGCCGCCTGGGCCTGGCCATCGACAAGGAGCCCGTGCTGCAGGCCGGCCTACCGCAAGACCTGGCGCATTACGCCGACCCCATGCCCCAGGCCCTGACCCTCACGGCCATCGTCATCAGTTTTGCCATGACGGCGCTGTTTCTGGTGGTGCTGCTGGCCTCGCGCGGCATGACCGGCACCGACCATGTCGATGGCAAGCGGGCCCCGGAAGAGCAGGAGCTGCCATGACGGCGCTGCTGCTGGAGTGGGCCGCGCAGTCCATGCCCCACCTGATCCTGGCCCCGATGGCGCTGCCGCTGTTCAGCGCCGCGCTGATGCTGCTGGTGCGGGAAGAGCGCCGGAGCACCAAGGTCGTGATCAACCTGGCCGCCACCTTGCTCGGGTGGTGCGTCGCAGTGGTCCTGCTGCTCCAGGTGCATGGCACGGCGGGCCCGGCCGGCCTGGGGGTGTACCTGCCGGGCAACTGGCCGGCGCCGTTTGGCATCGTGCTGGCACTCGACCGGCTCTCGGCGCTCATGCTGGTGCTGACCAGCACCGTGGCCCTGGCGGCGGCCCTGTTCTCCACGGCCCGCTGGCACCGGGCGGGGGTGCACTTTCACCCGCTGTTCCAGTTTCAGCTCATGGGGCTGGCCGGGGCCTTTCTAACGGCCGATCTGTTCAATCTGTTCGTCTTCTTCGAAATCCTGCTGGCCGCCTCGTATGGCTTGCTGCTGCATGGCTCGGGCCGGCCGCGGGTCTCGGCCGGGCTGCACTACATCGCCATCAACCTGGCGGCGTCCTCGCTGTTCCTGGTGGGCGCGTCGATGCTGTATGGCATCACCGGCACGCTGAACATGGCGGACCTGGCCCAGAGCGTGGCCGAAGCCTCCGCGGCCGACCGGGGCCTGCTGCATGGCGCCGCGGCCATCCTGGGCCTGGCCTTTTTGATCAAGGCCGCCGTGTGGCCGCTGAACTTCTGGCTGGTGCCGGCCTACAGCGCCGCCACCGCCCCCGTCGGCGCGCTGTTTGCGCTGATGACCAAGGTGGGCCTCTACGCCCTGCTGCGGCTGTGGACGCTGCTGTTCGGCGCCGAGGCCGGTGCATCGGCGCTGTGGGGCGGCCCGTGGCTGGTCGGCGCGGGCATGGTCACGCTGGTGTTTGGCGCCATCGGCATGCTGGGCTCACAGCGGCTGGGTCACCTGGCGGGCTTCGGCACCATCCTGTCCTCGGGCACCCTGCTGGCGGCCCTGGGCTTTGGCCACAGCCCGCTGACGGGCGCCCTGCTGTACTACCTGCTGGGCTCCACCCTGGCCCTCAGTGCGCTGTTTTTGCTGGCCGACCTGATCGACCGCTGGCGCAATGACGGCTTTGAGCGCGCCCCGCACGAAGCCTCGGACGACGCCCCCTTCCTGACGGCCGACCTGCTCCCCAGCGACGAGCACAACCTCGATGCCAACGAAGAGGTGCTGATCGGCCAGGTGATTCCCGCCGCCGCCGCCCTGCTGGGCCTGGCCTTCATCGCCTGCACCCTGGTGATCACGGGGCTGCCGCCCCTGCCCGGCTTCATCGGCAAGTTCGCCATGGCCCACGCGCTGCTCAATCCCCAGGGGCTGGGCGGTTCGGGCCCTGCCGCGCCCACGGCGGCGCACTGGGGGCTGCTGGCGCTGCTGCTGGGGTCGGGCCTGCTCGCGCTGCTGGCACTGACCCGGGCGGGCATCCGGCATTTCTGGGCGGCCCATGGCCGGGCCGCCCCGCGCCTGCTGGTGGTCGAAGGGCTGCCGATTGCCGGTTTGCTGCTGGCCTGCCTGGGGCTGGTCTGGCAGGCCGGGCCGGTGATGGAATACACCCAGGCCACCGCCCGGGCGCTGCACGCCCCGTCCGCCTATGTGCGCGCCATCCTGTCGGCCCGGCCCGTGCCGAACCCGGTGGCAGCGCCCGCCCCTGCACCCCGCGCCCAGGGCCGGACGCCCTCGGAGCGCCGGCCATGAAGCGCTGGCTGCCCGCCCCGCTGCTGTCGCTGGCCCTGCTGGCCGTGTGGCTGCTGCTGAACCGCTCGTTCAGCCTGGGCCAGATCCTGTTCGGCACGCTGCTGGCGCTGGCCATTCCGTGGCTGACAGCCGGCCTGCGGCCCCAGCCGGTGCGCATGCGCCGGCCCGGGGTGGCGCTGCGGCTGCTGCTGTGCGTGGCGCTGGATTCGGTGCAATCGAGCCTGGTCCTGGCCCGGCGGCTGCTGTGGCCCGGCCCCGGGCGGCATCCGGCGGGCTTTGTGCAGGTGCCCCTGGACCTGCGCGACCCCAACGGGCTGGCCACCCTGGCCATGATCGTTTGCCTCACCCCCGGAACGGCCTGGGCGGAGCTGGCGGTGGACGGCCGCACCCTGCTGCTCCATGTGCTGGAGCTGGACGATGCCGCCGCCCTCAGCGCCGAGATCAAGCACCGCTACGAGCGCCCCCTGATGGAGATCTTCGAATGACGCCCCTGCTGCACTGGGTCCTGCCCCTGGCCCTGTTCCTGCTGATCCTGGCCATGGGCTGCGCCCTGCTGCGCGTGCTGCGCGGCCCCACGGCCCAGGACCGCGTGCTGGCGCTCGACTGCATGGGCCTGAACAGCATGCTGGTGATGCTGGTGCTGGGCCTGCAGTACGGCAGCCAGAACTACCTGGAGGCCGCGCTGCTGCTGGCGCTGTTCAGCTTTGTCGGCTCCATGGCCATGGCCAAGTTTCTGCTGCGCGGCGAGGTCATCGAATGAACGCCGCCCCCCTGCCGCTGTGGCTGGAGGCCGTGGTGGCCCTGCTGGTCCTGGCCGGGGCCCTCACGGCCTTGCTGAGTTCCATCGGACTGCTGCGCTTGCCGACGTTTTTTGAGCGCGTGCACGCCCCGGCCCTGACCGCCACCCTGGGCTGCTGGTGCATCGTGCTGGCGACCCTGCTGTATTTTTCGGCCTCCGAGTGGAGCCTGGCGTTGCACACCGTGCTGATTGCGCTGTTCCTGGCCATCACCACGCCCATCACCTCGATCTTTCTGATCCGGGCCGCCCTGTTTCGCGCCCGGCAAAGCGGACAGGCCGGCGTGCCGCCCAGCCTGAGCGCCCCCGGCGCCGAGCCCCCGGCCCGCGCCGACACCGAGGCCTGAAGCCGGCGCGGCACGCCCGTCATGCGCTTCACTATGGATAGCTTATAAAGCAGAACGGGAAAGGGCTGGAGCGGTTTTTCATACAAATCGACCTCGGCCTGCCCTGGGTGCCAGGCCCTGGCCCGGGCCTGGCACCGGCAGGTGCCGCTCACGCCACGGGGCCAAAGCCGCCGCCGCCCGGGGTGTGGATCTCGAAGACATCGCCGGCCTGCATCTCGGTCTGGCCAAGATGGTCCAGCCGCTCCACCACCCCGGAAACGCGCACCACCTGGTTGATGCCCACCGCGCCCGGGGCACCGCCGGCCATGCCAAAGGCGCCGTGGTGGCGGCCGTTGGACAGGATGCTGGCGGTCATGGGCTCCAGAAAACGCAGCCGGCGGAGGCCGCCGTCGCCACCGCGCCAGCGGCCCGCGCCGCCCGAGCCCTGGCGGATGGCGTAGCTTTCCAGGCGCACCGGAAAGCGGAACTCCAGCACCTCGGGGTCGGTCAGGCGCGAATTGGTCATGTGGCACTGCACGACGCTGGTGCCCGCAAAACCGCCCACCAGGGCGCCCGAGGCATCCCACACGCCCCCGGCACCGCTGCCGCCAGCGATGGTCTCGTAGTACTGGTAGCGCGCGTTGCCAAAGGTGAAGTTGTTCATGGTGCACTGGCCCGCCGCCATCAGGCCCAGGGCCCCGTACAGCGCATGGGTGATGCAGGTGGAGGTTTCCACATTGCCCGCCACCACCGCAGCCGGAGGGTGGGGGTTGAGCATCGAGCCGGCCGGAATCACCACCTTCAGGGGCTTGAGGCAACCGGCGTTCAGCGGAATGTCGTCATCGACCAGGGTGCGAAACACATACAGCACCGCCGCCATGCACACCGCCTTGGGGGCGTTGAAATTGTTCGGCTGCTGCGCGCTGGTGCCGGTGAAATCGAGGGTGGCGCTGCGCTGGGCGGCATCCACCGTCACGGCCACGGCGATCTGCGCACCGTTGTCCAGCGGCAGGGTGAACTGGCCGTCCTTGAGGCGCGTGATGACGCGGCGCACCGACTCCTCGGCGTTGTCCTGCACATGGCGCATATAGGCCTGCACCACATCCAGGCCGCAGTCGGCCACCAGGCGGCGCAGCTCTTGCTGGCCTTTTTCGTTGGCGGCAATCTGGGCGCGCAGGTCGGCCAGGTTCTGCGCCGGGTTGCGGCTGGGGTAGGCGCCGCTTTGCAGCAGCGCCAGCATCTCGGCCTCGCGCAGCACCCCCCGCTCCACCAGCTTGGCGTTGTGGATCTGCACGCCCTCTTCCTCGATGCGGGTCGAGAACGGCGGCATCGACCCCGGGGTGGTGCCGCCAATGTCGGCATGGTGGCCCCGGCTGCCCACATAAAAGGTGGGCTCGGCGGCGTCGGCCACGTACACGGGCGTGATCACGGTGATGTCCGGCAAATGCGTGCCGCCGTGGTAGGGGTCGTTGAGCACGTAGACATCGCCCGGCGCCATCTGCCCCGCGTTCTCGCGGATCACGGTCTGGATGCTTTCGCCCATCGAGCCCAGGTGCACCGGCATGTGCGGGGCGTTGGCGATCAGGTGGCCCTGGGCATCGAACAACGCGCAGCTGAAGTCCAGCCGCTCCTTGATGTTGACCGAGTGGGCGGTGTTCTGCAGCTGCAGGCCCATCTGCTCGGCAATGTTCATGAACAGGTTGTTGAACACTTCGAGCCGCACGGGATCGACCTGGGTGCCGGCCGCAGCGTGCACAGGCCGGTCGGCACGGCGTTCGAGCAGCAGGTGGTCCAACGCGGTCAGCTGGGCCTCCCAGCCCGGCTCGACGATGGTGGTGGCGTTTTTCTCGGCAATGATGGCCGGGCCGGGCACGGCATCACCAGGGCGCAGGTCCTCGCGCACGACCAGGGCGGCGTCGTGCCAGGCGGCGGTGCCGTCCACGCCGGTGGTGTAGATGCGCACGCTGCGCTGCGGCACCGCGCGCGCCGGCTGCAGGGCCTGGCGCGGCTCCTCGGGGGCCTCGCCGGGCAGCACGGCCTCGACCGACACCGCCTCGACCACCAGGCCCTTGCCCGGCATCAAAAAGGCAAAGCGCTGGCGGTAGGCCGCCTCGAAGCGCTCGACGATCTGCGCCAGGCTGCCAAAGGGCACGACCAGCGCGGCATCGCTGCCCTCGTAGCGCACATGCACGCGGCGGTGCACCACGGCGGTGCCGCTGCCGTGCTGCTGGCGCTCCAGCTCGGTGCGCGCCGCGTGGGCCAGCGGCGCGAGCGTGGCCTCGATGGCCGGGAGCGCGTCGGGCGCCAGGCGGCATTCGAGGGCCTGCTCGCGGATCACGTTCTGGTCGGCCAGCCCCATGCCATAGGCACTGAGCACGCCCGCCAGCGGGTGCACGAACACCCGGGCCATGCCCAGGGCATCGGCCACCAGGCAGGCATGCTGCCCGCCCGCGCCGCCAAAGCACTGCAGGGTGTAGCGCGTGACGTCGTAGCCACGGGCCACGCTGATCTTCTTGATGGCGTTGGCCATCTGCTGCACGGCGATCTGGATGAAGCCGTGCGCGCAGGCCTCGGGCGTGAGCGGGGGCTGCGCGCCCGCCGCGCCTTCGGGCGGGCGGCCCGTCTGGGCGGCCAGGGCGGCAAACTGCTGCCGCACCACCTCGGCGTCGAGGGCCTCGTTGGCCCCGGGGCCGAAGACCTGGGGGAAATGCGCCGGCTGGATCTTGCCGACCATCACGTTCGCATCGGTCACGGCCAGCGGGCCGCCGCGCCGGTAGCTGGCGGGGCCGGGGTTGGCGCCCGCGCTTTCGGGGCCCACCCGAAAGCGCGCTCCGTCAAAGGCCAGCAAGGAGCCGCCACCCGCCGCGACGGTGTGGATGCCCATCATGGGCGCACGCATGCGCACCCCGGCCACCTGGGTTTCGAATTCGCGCTCGAACTCGCCCGCGTAGTGGCTCACGTCGGTGCTGGTGCCGCCCATGTCGAAACCGATGACCCGCTCGTGCCCGGCCAGCGCGGCCGTGCGCGCCATGCCCACGATGCCGCCGGCCGGGCCGCTGAGGATGGCGTCCTTGCCCTGGAAGACCCGGGCGTCCGTCAGCCCGCCCGAGGACTGCATGAACAGCAGGCGCACGCCGGGCATTTCGTGGGCCACCTGGTCCACGTAGCGGCGCAGGATGGGCGAGAGGTAGGCATCGACCACCGTGGTGTCGCCCCGGCTGACGAACTTCATCAAGGGGCTGGTGCGGTGCGAGGCGCTGACCTGGGTGAATCCCGCCTCGCGCGCCAGCCGCGCTGCGGCTTCTTCGTGGGCGGTGTAGCGCCAGCCGTGTAGAAACACCACGGCGGCGCTGCGCAGGCCGGCGTCGTAGGCGGCCCACAGGCGCTCGCGCAGGTGCGCCTCGTCCAGCGGCTCGACCACCTCGCCGTGGGCCCCCATGCGCTCCTGGGCCTCGATCACGCGGCTGTAGAGCAGCTCGGGCAGCACGATG
The DNA here is from genome assembly GCA_028685665.1 of Burkholderiaceae bacterium. Lineage (GTDB taxonomy): Bacteria > Pseudomonadota > Gammaproteobacteria > Burkholderiales > Burkholderiaceae_C > JAQUDN01. The sequence continues at coordinate 8,264 of JAQUDN010000087.1, forward strand.
TGGCGGTCGAACAGGCGCGGGCGGTTCTGGTAGGCAATGCGCAGGGCATCGCGAAACCCCCGCGTGGTGATCAGCAGCGTGGGCTCGCCCTTGCGCTCCAGCAAGGCGTTGGTGGCCACGGTGGTGCCCATCTTCACGCAGTCCACCCGGTCCGGCGTGATCGGCTCGCCCGGCGCCAGGCCCAGCAGGTGGCGGATGCCGGCCACGGCCGCATCCGGGTACTGCTCGGGGTTTTCGGAGAGCAGCTTGTGCGTGACCAGCCGGCCATCGGGGCGCTTGCCCACGATGTCGGTGAACGTGCCCCCCCGGTCGATCCAGAACTGCCAGCGCGCGGACGGTGTGGTGTGCATGCGGAACTCCAATGCTCTGTTTTCAATAGCTACTAGCGCTTATGGAATAAGCCCTGGAGCCTTATTTTGTTCTCAAGGTGGTGGAACCGGGCCTGGGGGCGTTTGCACGCGAGGACCCGGCTACGGGGCGTCAGCAAGGCGTACCGAAGGGCGTACCGACGGACATCCCAAAGGGCGTATAGAAGGGCCAAAAAGGGCCTACAGCGAGGCCGCAGAGCGGGCCGCCTGGTCGTACATGCCCGACAGCACCCGCAACAAACGGGCCAGCTCGCCGATGTCTTTGTTCAAGGCATCGTCGGCGTTCAGCGCATCGATGAGGCAAGCCTCCCGGATCTCCCGGTAGCGCTGCACGTAGCTGCGGCCCAGATCGGTGGCGGCATAGGTCACGTCCTTGCCGTTCTTGTGCGAGGCGACCACGCCCAGGTTGAGCAGCTTCTTGAGCGCGTAGTTCACCAGGTGCGTGTCTTCGACATTCATGATGAAACAGATGTCGGCCAGGCGTTTGTCGCGGGCCCGGTGCGTCACGTGGTGCAGCACCAGCACATCCAGCGGCATCAGGTCCTTCAGGCCCGCCGCCGCCATGCAATGCACCACCCAGCGGTGAAAGGCGTTGCCCGCCACGATCAGGCCAAACTCGAACTCGCTCATCTCGGCGCTCTGGGCCGACACCAGATGGGCCGAGGACACAATCGGCGCCGCCTCGGTGGGGGGCGTGGCAACAGGTTTCATCGAACCGACTCCAGGACTTGGCACGGGATGTGCATGCAGGTGCATTGTAGGCAGGATGATGGTAATTTGTCGGCATTTTGTCGGCATTTTGTCGGCATTAAGGCAAACACCTAGGCCTGTGCCCAGGGCCTTCCGATACATTGTCCTGGGCTTTTTCCTGTTCAACCCACTCTGGAGTTCTCCATGAAGCGTCGCTTTTTCTCCCTGACCGCGCTGGCCCTCGCAGGGGCCCTGGGCCTGTCCGCGGGCCCGGCCCTGGCCCAGACCAAATGGGACCTGGCCGCGGCCTACCCGGCCAGCAACTTCCACACGGAAAACATGGCCCAGCTGGCTGCGGAGGTGGACAAGGCCACGGGCGGCAAGCTCAAGATCACGGTGCATGCGAACGCGGCGCTGTTCAAGGCCCCCGAAATCAAGCGCGCCGTGCAGGGCGGCCAGGCCCAGATGGGCGAAATCCTGCTGGCCAATTACCAGAACGAGTGGCAAATCTATGGCGTGGACGGCCTGCCCTTCCTGGCCGACAGCTACGAAGCAGCCAAAAAGCTCTACGCCGCGCAAAAACCCTTCGTCGAAAAAAAGCTGGCCGAACAGGGCATGGTGCTGCTGTACTCGGTGGCCTGGCCGCCCCAGGGCATCTACACCAAGAAAGCGCTGGCCAGCGCGGCCGACCTCAAGGGCGTGAAGTGGCGCGCCTACAGCCCCGCCACCGCCCGCATCGCCGAACTGGTGGGTGCGCAGCCGGTCACGGTGCAGGCCGCCGAGTTCTCGCAGGCCCTGGCCACGGGCGTGGTCGAATCCACCATGACCTCGGGCGCCACCGGCGTGGACAGCAAGCTCTACGAGCACCTCAAGTACTACTACGACACCCAGGCCTGGCTGCCCAAGAATGCCGTGCTGGTCAACAAAAAGGCGTTTGACGCCCTGGACAAGGCTTCGCAGGACGCCCTGCTCAAGGCCGGTGCCGAGGCCCAGGCGCGCGGCTGGGCCCACAGCGAAAAAGTCAACACCGACACCATCGCCAAGCTCAAGGCCAACGGCATGGAGGTCGTGGCGCCCCCGGCGGCCCTCAAGGCCGACATGGCCAAGGTCGGCGACACCATGCTCAAGGAATGGCTGGACAAGGCCGGCCCCGAGGGCAAGGCGCTGATCGACGCCTACCGCAAGTAAGCCGGCACCATGGTCGCCACGCCCCCCCGCACCGCCAGCCGGCTGCGCCGCGCACTCGATGGTCTGTATGCCACCGGGGGAGGCATCGCCGCCCTGTGCGTGCTGGGCATCCTGGTCCTGATGATCCTGGCCTCGGTCGGCCGGCCCCTGGGCTGGCGGGTGGCCTGGGTGAATGATGTGGTGGCCTGGCTGTGTGCCGCGGCCGCGTTTCTGGGCATGGCCTACAGCTTTCGCAACGGCGACTTCGTGCGGGTCACCCTGCTGCTCGAAACCCTGCCACCGCGCACGCGGCGCGGGTTTGAAATCGGCGCGCTGCTGATTGCCACGGTCTCGATCGGCTACCTGGGCTACTGGGCGGCGCGCTTCACCTACGACAGCTGGCGCTTCAACGACATCGCCGGCAACATGGTGCCGATCCCGATCTGGATTCCGCAAATGGGCTTTGTCCTGGGCACGGCCCTGCTGGTGATCGCGGTGTGCGATGAATGCATTGCGGTGCTGCGCGGTGCCAAGCCGAGCTACGTGGCCCGCGTCGAAGAGCGCCATGCGCGCGGTGATTTTTCCGAGGAGCTGTGATGGGCCTGCTTGAAATCGGTGGATTGCTGCTCTTTCTGATGCTCTTGCTGCTCTCGGGCGGCGTCTGGATCGCCATGACGCTGGCCATCGTGGGCTGGGTCGGGCAGGCTTTTTTCACCAGCACCCAGCCGGGCATGAACCTGTTCTCCTCGTTCTGGGAAACCACGGCCAGCTGGGAGCTGGCGGCGCTGCCCCTGTTCATCTGGATGGGCGAGATCCTCTACCGCACCAAGCTGTCCGAGCAGATGTTCGATGGCCTCTCGCCCTGGCTGTCGCGGGTTCCGGGCCGGTTGATGCACACCACCGTGCTCGGCTGCGGCATCTTCGGGTCGGTGTCGGGCTCGTCGGCCGCCACCTGCGCGACGATCGCCAAGGTCGCCCTGCCAGAGCTGGAACGCCGGGGCTACGACCGCAGCCTGGCGCTGGGCTCGCTGGCCGCCGCGGGCGGGCTGGGCATCCTGATTCCGCCCTCGATCACCATGGTGGTGTATGCCGTGGCGGCCGACGCCAGCGTGATCCGCCTGTTCCTGGCGGGTTTTCTGCCCGGCTTTTTGCTGATGGGCCTGTTCTCGGGCTACATCATGTGGTGGAGCCTGCGCCACCCCGACAAGGTGCCCGCCGCCGAAGCCCCGACCACCCTGGCCGAGAAGCTGCGGCGCTCGGGCAGCCTGATCCCCTGCGGCCTGCTGATCGTCTTCATCGTCTGGGTGCTGGTGGCCGGCATTGCCACGGCCACCGAATGCGCGGCCTGGGGCGTGGTGGGCTCGCTGGCGATTGCCGCCACCAGCCGCTCGCTGACCTGGCAGAACTTCTGGCAGGGCCTGGTGGGCGCCACCCGGGTGAGCTGCATGATCATGTTCATCCTGGCGGGGGCCGCCTTCCTGACGAAAACCATGGCCTTCACCGGCATTCCGCGCGAACTGGCCGAGATGGTGCACAGCCTGAACCTGTCGCCCGTGGGGCTGATTGCGGTGCTGGTGGGGGTGTACCTGGTGCTGGGCACGGCGCTCGACGGCATTTCCATGATCGTGCTCACCAGCGCCGTGGTGCTGCCCATGGTGCAAAAGGCCGGCTTTGACCTGGTGTGGTTTGGTATCTTCATCATCATGCTGATCGAAATCGCCGAAATCACACCGCCCGTGGGCTTCAACCTGTTCGTGCTGCAGAACATGACCGGGGTGGACAGCAACCGCATCGCCCGGGTCACGCTGCCTTTCTTCGGCTGCATGATCGCCGCCATCGTGCTGATCACCCTGTTCCCCGGCATCGTCACCAGCGTGCCGAACTGGGTGATGGGCATCGAGCGCTAGCGCGGGCCCCATGGTGGCGATGGTGGCGATTTGCCTGGGGGCCTGCCTGGGCGCCCTGGCCCGCTGGCAGCTGGGCCTGTGGCTGAACACCGGGGGCCTGCTGCCCTGGGGCACGCTGGCCGCCAACCTGATCGGGGGCTACCTGATCGGCGGGGCCATCGGCCTGTTCCAGGCCTTTCCCCACCTCGACCCGGCCTGGCGCCTGGCGCTGATCACGGGTTTTCTGGGCGCCCTGACCACGTTTTCCAGCTTCTCGGCCGAAGTCATCGGCATGCTGCAGCAACAGCGCTACACGCTGGCGCTGGGCACCACGGCCCTGCACCTTGTCGGCTCCCTGGCCTGCACCGCGCTGGGCCTGCACCACGCCGCGGGGCTGCTGGGCCCCCGCAGCTGAAGACAGGCGGCAAGCCTTTGCGGTGGTTGCCGATACAAACTTAATGCGAATCGTTCTTATTTGATTTAAGATAGCGATTCTGCAAACGCCTTGTCCCTCCCGGCACGGGCTGCAGGACTGGCCTGTCCCCTTGGCTTCCTGGGCGACAGCACCCCCACCCTGATCCACCCCCATGGAGGCTTTTTTGTCTGCCCTTACCGTTTCGCGTTCCGCCCTGTCCCGGCCCTCTTCCCTGAATGCAGCCCCTGTGCCGGCGCCTCTTTCGACCGATGTGGCCCGGCTGCCGCTGGGCGCGCTGATGCTGGCCGCCTCGGTGAGCAGCTGGGCCGACGCTGCCGCACCGGTGGCGACGATGTCCACGGTCACGGTGACGGAATCCGCCGAAATGCAGAGCAAGGATGCAATCCAGACGCGCACCACCCAGATCGGCAAGGGCACCCAGGCGATCCGCGACATTCCCCAGTCCCTGACGGTGCTGACCGAGCGGATGATCGACGACGCCAAGCTCGACACCCTCAAGCAGGCCCTGCACTACACCTCGGGCATCACCTTCGCGGCCACCGAGAACGGCACCGACCAGGACATCCGGCTGCGCGGCTTTCCCGTGGCGGCCGTGGGCGACTTGCTGATCGACGGCATGCGCGACCCCTCGCAATACGACCGCGACACCTTCAACTACGACCGCATCGAAGTGCTGCGCGGCTCGGCCTCGATGCTGTTCGGGCGCGGCTCGACCGGGGGCGTGATCAACCAGGTCAACAAAAAACCCCTGCTGATCGACCAGTACGAGCTGGAAGCCACCTACGGCAGCGACAACGTGCTGCGCACCACCGCCGACCTGAACAAGCACCTGGGCGAAAACGCCGCCTTGTGCTAGAAAACTGCCGCCTGAATGTGGGTGAAAAGAAGAACAAAGAAGAACTGGCACGCAAAATGGCCGCGCTATGCGACATCTTTGTGAGATCGGAAGAGCGTCG
>JAQUDN010000088.1 GCA_028685665.1 Burkholderiaceae bacterium
GATCTCCCCAGGTTGCTCCGCCGTGACCGCCCAACCACCCGCTGGCTGCCCACCGAAAAACCCAAGGCCGCCACAAAGCGGGCGTCACCGCGCGCGGAACCAGCCTGCAACGGGGCCCCGGAGGCCCCCTAACCCCCACCCCGGCACATGCAGCGGGCATCTGCAAAAATCCCGCTTCTTTTCCTTTGCCGGATGTGCCCATGAAAACCCCCGCCCTCTCCATGCTCGATCTGGTCGCTGTCCGCGAAGGCGGTACCGTGGCCGAGGCCTTGCAGATCGCCCTGCGCACCGCGCAGCACGCCGAGCGCCTCGGCTTCACGCGCTACTGGGTGGCGGAGCACCACAATATGCCGGGCATCGCCAGTTCGGCCACGGCCGTGGTGGTGGGCCACCTGGCCGGTGGCACCGAGCGCATTCGCGTCGGCTCGGGCGGCATCATGCTGCCCAACCACCCACCGCTGGTGGTGGCCGAGCAGTTTGGCACCCTGGCCGAGCTCTACCCAGGCCGCATCGACCTGGGCCTGGGCCGTGCCCCCGGCACCGACCCCCTGACCCTGCGCGCCTTGCGCCGCGACCGGCCCGAGACTGCCGATGATTTCCCGCGCGAAGTCGCTGAACTGCAAGCCCTGCTGGCCCCCGCGCAAGCGGGCCAGCGCCTGGTGGCCATGCCGGGAGCGGGCACCCAGGTGCCCATCTGGCTGCTGGGGTCGAGCCTGTTTTCCGCCCAGCTGGCGGCCGAAAAAGGCCTGCCCTACGCCTTTGCGTCGCACTTCGCGCCCCGCATGCTGCTGCAGGCCGTGGCGCTGTACCGCCGGCTGTTCCGCCCCTCGGCCACCCTGGCGCAGCCCTATGTCGTGATCGGCGTGCCCTTGATCGCAGCGCCCACCGATGAGGAAGCCGAATTTCTGGCCAGCAGCACCTACCAACGGGTGCTGGGCATCCTGACGGGGCGCCGAGGACGTCTGCCGCCCCCCGTGGCCGGTTTCATGGACGGGATCGGGCCCCAGGAGCAGGCGGGGATTGCCGATTTTCTGGCGGCCGCCGTGGTGGGGGGACCCGCCAGCGTGCGCGCAGGCCTGGCCCATCTGACCCACCTCACGCAGGCCGATGAACTGATGCTGGTCAGCGATGTGTTCGATCCGGCCTTGCGCCTGCGCTCGCTGGACATTGCCGCCGAAGCGGTGGCGCAAGGGCTGCCAGCGCCCACACCGCATTCCGCAGCACCCGATCCGGCCCTGGCTTGAGCCCTGCGGGCTCAGCGCGCCAGGTAACCCCCATCCACCGGGTAGTAGGACCCCGTGACGAAGGACGCGCGGTCGGAGGCCAGCCACACCACCAGCTCGGCCACCTCGTCGGGACGGCCCAGGCGGCCGATGGGATGGGAGGCCACCAGCATGCCGTGGACGGCCGGGTCCTGCTCCAGCGCGCCGATCATCGGCGTGTGGATGAAACCGGGGCCCACCGCATTGACGCGCACGCCCTGGGCGCTGTGGTCCAGGGCCGCCGTCTTGGTCAGGCCCACCACGCCATGCTTGGCCGCCGTGTAGGCCGCTGCCGTGGCAAAGCCCACCGAACCCAGGATGGACGCCACATTGATGATCGAGCCGCCGCCGGTCTTGAGCATCGCGCCGATCTGGTATTTCATGCCGTAGAACACGCCCGACAGGTTGATCGCAATCACCTGCTGCCAGCCCTCAAGCGGAAAGTCGGCCGTGGGCACATTGGGCCCGCCGATGCCGGCGTTGTTGCACGCCACATCCAGGCGGCCGTAGTGGGCCACGGTGCGCTGCACCAGGGCTTCGCAGTCGGCGGCCTGGGAGACATCGGCCGGCACAAAAATCGCATCGCCGCCCACGGCGCAGACCAGCGCGGCGGTTTCTTCGCCATCGTGCGCATTCACGTCGGACACCACGACCTTGGCCCCTTCGCGGGCCGCGACCAGGGCGATGGCCCGGCCAATGCCGGACGCGGCCCCCGTGACCAACGCCACCTTGTTCTTCAGCATGAAAGACCCCTTGTAACGACCTGCTGCAGCCCGGTACAGCCGATTTTGGATTGTGCGACACGACTATGTCAGAAACCAGGAGGCATGTCATGAAGGCCGGACCCGGGCCCGCCCCACTGTGGCGGATTCGGTCACAGGCAGCGGCTACCATCGCCCCTTGACTGTCCGCCCCTGAACGCCACCACCGCCCCGCATGCCCGCATTTTCTTTTGAAGCCCTCGACGCCCAGGGCCAGACCCGCAAAGGCCTGATGGAGGCCGAAACGGCCAAGGCGGCCCGCAGCCTGCTGCGCGCCCAGGCCCTGGTGCCCCTGGCGGTGGAGCTGGTGAACACGGGCCAGTCCCTCGATGGCGCCCCCACCGGACTGGGCCAGCGCCTGCTGACCCGGCCGGTGTTCAACGCCCACGCGCTGTCCATCTGGACGCGCCAGCTGGCCGGGCTGGTGTCCTCGGGGCTGCCACTGGAACGGGCGCTCACCGCGCTCTCGGAAGAAGCCGACGATGAACGCCAGCGCCACCTGGTCGCCGCCCTGCGGGCCGAGGTCAATGCGGGCGCCACCTTTGCCCGGGCCCTGGGGCAGCACCGCCGGGAGTTTTCCGACATCTACTGCGCGGTGATCGGCGCGGGCGAACACAGCGGCAACCTGGGCCTGGTGCTGGAACGGCTGGCCGACGACCTGGAAGAGCGCCAGGCGCTCAAGGCCAAACTGGTGGGAGCGGCGCTGTACCCGGCCATCGTCACCCTTGTGGCGATCGTGATCGTGCTGTTCCTGGTGAGCTACGTGGTGCCGCAGGTGGCCAGCGTGTTTGCCGGCACCCAGCGCGCCCTGCCCTTCCTCACCGTGGCCATGCTGGGCCTGAGCAGCGCCGTGCGCAGCTACGGCTGGTTGATGTTGATTGCTTTGATTTTGATAGCTGGAGGAGCACGCTGGGCTTTGACTTTCGAGCATTTTCGCCAAAAATTCGACGCCGCCTGGCTGAACCTGCCCCTGGTGGGCAAACTGGCGCGCGGCTACAACGCCGCCCGCTTTGCCAGCACCCTGGCCATGCTGGCGAGTGCGGGGGTGCCGATCCTGAAGGCCCTGCAGGCCGCGGCCGAAACCCTGAATAACCGCGCGCTGCGTGCGGATGCGCTCGATGCGCTGGTCATGGTGCGCGAAGGCGCGCCGCTGGCCTCGGCGCTGGCGCAGAAGAAACGCTTCCCGGGCCTGCTGTCGATGTTTGCGCGCCTGGGCGAACAGACCGGCCAGCTGCCCCTGATGCTGCAGCGCGCCGCCACCCAGCTCTCGACCGAAGTCCAGCGCCGGGCCATGCAACTGGCCACCATCCTGGAGCCGCTGCTGATCGTGGCCATGGGCCTGATCGTGATGCTGATCGTGCTGGCCGTGCTGATGCCCATCATCCAGCTCAACCAATTCGTCCAATAAACCATGGCCACTACGCTGCAGGACCCCCTCGTGGTGGCGATTTCGTCCCGCGCCCTGTTCGATTTCGAAGAAGAAAACCAGCGCTTCGACCCTGCCGCCCCCCAGGCCTATATGCAGCTGCAGCTAGAGCGGCTGGATGTGCCCGCCCGCCCGGGCGTGGCGTTTTCGCTGGTCAAGAAACTGCTGGCCTTCAACGCCCCCGGGCAGCAGCGCGTGCAAGTGGTGGTGCTGTCGCGCAACGACCCGGTCAGCGGCATGCGCGTGTTCCGCTCGGCCTGGGCGCACGGGCTGACATCGGTGCAGCGCGGGGTATTCACCCAGGGGCGTGCCCCGTTTCGCTACCTGCGGCCCCTGGGCGCACACCTGTTTTTGTCGGCCAACGAAGCCGATGTGCGCGAGGCGCTGGCCATGGGGTTTCCGGCCGCCCGCGTGGCCACCCATTCGCCCCAGGCCAGCGAAGCCCATCCCCAGGAAGTGCGCATTGCCTTTGACGGCGATGCCGTGCTGTTCTCGGACGAGGCCGAGCGCGTGTTCCAGGCTTCCGGGCTCGATGCCTTCCAGGCCCACGAAACGGAAAAAGCACGGCACCCCCTGCCGCCCGGGCCGTTCAAGCCCTTTTTGTCGGCCTTGCAGCGCCTGCAGCACAGCGGGGCGCAGAACATGCACATTCGCACCGCCCTGGTCACGGCACGCGGCGCCCCGGCCCATGAGCGCGCCATCCAGACCCTGATGGACTGGCAGATCGCCGTGGACGAAGCCATGTTTCTGGGCGGCCTGCCCAAGGGGGAATTTCTGCGCGAGTTCGAACCCGACTTCTTCTTCGACGACCACACCGGCCATGTCGCCTCGGCCGCGCAGCATGTGCCCGCCGGGCATGTGGACAGCGGTGTCAGCAACGAAGCCCGCTGAGCCCGGCCCGTGACCCCGCCGCGCCTGCAAGCGGATGTAAACCCGCCCTGGGGCGTATTGCAAACGCCGCCGGCACCAGCATCTGTACCGACACCACCGCTTTCGAAGGGGCGCGCATGCGCATGACGACTTCCTGGATTTTCGCTCTGGCCGCCGCTGGCGCGGGCGCCACCCTGGCCTGGCCGGCTGCGGCCGAAACAGCGGCCACGGGCGCGCCCGCCACGGCGCAGGCGCCGCTCTCAAAAGGGGAGATCAAGGCCATGCGCGAGTTCAAACTGCTCGACTTCAATGGCGACGGGCAGCTCAGCCGCACCGAGGTCATGCTGTTTCCCCCACTGGCTGCGGCCTTCGATGAGGCCGACACCAACCACGACAACCACGTCTCGTACGAAGAGGTGCGCGCCTTTGCGGCCCAGTACCGCGCCGCCCGGGAACGCGCGCGCACCGCTGCAGCGGACACCCCGGCCAGCAACACCCCGCGCTGACCCCTGCCGGGCGCACGGTTTCCTGCAAACAAGCACACGTAAAAAAGCCCTCCAGGCTTTGATGGGAGGGCTTATGCAGCTATTGATACAGGAGCAAACCAGCGGCAGGCGGCCCCGGCCGGGAGGGCCGGGCGCAGTCGGTGGTTTCAAAGACCGCCGGTGCGCTTGATCTTGGGATCGGTATAGGTCAGGGGCTCGTTCTTGGCCTGCTGGGCCATGCGTTCCTGCAAGGTCATCTTGTTGACGTCCAGGGCCATTTCGACCGCCGATCCGCTGGCACGCCACATCGACTGGATGAAATCCAGCAGCTGCTTGGAAATCGGCTCCTTGGGAGGCTCGGGAGGCGCTTCGACGGTTTCCTGCTTTTTGACCATGGTCCATTCGCGGTTGGGCGACTCGGGCGCAGACGGCTTGTCAGGCTCGCGGATGACCGCACCGGCGCCCATGCGGTCCATGGATTCGACCGGATTGGGGGCATTGATGGGCCGCACGGGCGGAGCCCCGGAGGCGCCAGTGGAATACAAATCGGCGCCCTGGGGACGCCAGTTTGGCGATCGATCGACAGGTGGGATTTGCATGGCAGTAGCCCCGTGTGAGAAAAAACAGCATGAGGTGCGGGCACCTCTCCAACTTTGATAACGGCAAAAAGCAGGGGAAATTAAGCCCTTTTCTACCGATCAAGGCCATTTTAGATGGTCACTACCGCGCCTCCCACCCCCTGCCGGCCCGCTGCACGCACGCCTCCAGGCAAGCCTCCCGGCCCCAGACAGGCCCAGGAGAATGCCGCGCCGCCGCACTGCCGGGGCCCAGGGCCACGCCTTGCACTGCGCGCCGAGGCCGTGGGCCCTTTCGACGGGGCGCGCTGGGCTGGCACAGGCTAAAGAAAGCGCTCCAGCAGCTTGCGCGAGGGCTTGTCGAGCGCGGTGGTGTCCGGCACGCTGAACTGCACGCTGTCGCCGCCGACGATCAGCAGGCGGGTGCGGCTGCCCAGGCGCCGGATGTCTTCCTCGGCCTTGAGCACCAGGCGGGCGGGGCCGCGGTCGGTCTGCACCTCCCAGGTGCTGGGGGTGGAAAAGCTCGAAACCGCCAGGATCTTCTGGATCACGGGCACAAACTCACGCACCGCCAGGTCTTCCTGGACCAGGGCGCGGTCTGCGGCGCTGAGCTGGTCGAAATGCGCGATCCAGCGCAATTCATGCCCGTCCTGCCCCACCAGCGACAGGCCCTCCGCAGGCGCGGCAATCGGAAAGGCGCGCACCGGCACCACGCCCACGTGTACGGTGCCGTCGGGCTGGGCCAGGACCAGGCGGCCATGGGTGTCGCGGTGCAGAAAGGAAGGAAGAAGGGCTGTGGTCATGGTCGGGTCAGGCAAGTCGTCCATCAGGGGTTGCCCGCAGGATGGGCGGAATGCAGTTGCGAGGTGTCGATGCGCACCCCGGCCGCCTCGGCCTCTTCTTCGGCACGGCGGGCCTGGGCTTCATAGAGCCGCCAGTAGGCGCCTTGTTTTTCCATGAGCGCATCGTGGGGGCCCACTTCGACCACCTCGCCGCGGTCCATGACGACCAGGCGGTCGGCCTTGCGCAGCGTGGACAGGCGGTGGGCAATCGCAATCGTCGTGCGGCCTTGCACCAGGTTGTCCAGGGCTTTCTGGATTTCCTTCTCGGTCTCGGTGTCCACGGCGGACGTGGCCTCATCGAGGATCAGGATGCGCGGGTCGATCAGCAAGGCGCGCGCAATGCTGATGCGCTGGCGCTCCCCGCCCGACAGGCCCTGGCCGCGCTCGCCCACCAGCGAGTCGTAGCCGTGCGGCAGGCGCAGGATGAACTCGTGGGCATGGGCCGCGCGGGCTGCGGCCACGATCTCGGCACGGCTGGCATCGGGCTTGCCGTAGGCGATGTTCTCGGCAATGGTGCCAAAGAACAGGAAGGGCTCCTGCAAGACCAGGCCGATGTGGCGGCGGTAGTCGGCCACGGCAAAACGGCGGATATCGATGCCATCCACCTGGATCGAGCCATCGCTGACGTCATAAAAGCGGCTGATCAGGTTGACCAGGGTGCTCTTGCCCGAGCCGCTGTGGCCGACCAGGCCGATCATTTCACCGGGGCGGATGTCGAGATCGAGCTTCTTGATCACGGAACGGCTGCCGTAGCGAAAGCCCAGGTTGCGCATGCTGATGGCCCCCTGCACCCGGTCCACCTTCACGGGATTGACGGGGTCGGGCACGTTCGAGACATGGTCGAGGATGTCGAAAATCCGCTTGGCGCCTGCCGCGGCTTTCTGGGTGTGCGAGACGATGCGGCTCATGGTGTCGAGCCGGCTGTAGAAACGGCCAATGTAGGCAATGAAGGCCGTCAACACCCCGACCGTGATCTGGTTCCGGGACACCAGCCAGATGCCAAAGGCCCAGACCACCAGGAGGCCCACCTCGGTCATCAGGGACACGGTGGGGCCGAACAGCGACCAGGTCTTGTTGAGCTTGTCGTTGACTTCCAGGTTGTGCTGGTTGGCATCGCGAAAGCGCTGGGCTTCGCGCTTTTCCTGGGCAAAGGCCTTGACCACGCGGATGCCGGGGATGGTGTCGGCGAGCACATTGGTCACCTCGGACCAGACGCGGTCGATCTTTTCAAACCCCGTGCGCAAGCGGTCGCGCACCGTATGGATCAGCCAGGCGATAAAGGGCAGCGGCACCAGCGTGACCAGCGCCAGCCAGGGGTTGATGCTGAACAGGATGGCCGCCGTCATGGTGATCATCAGCACGTCGGTCAGGAAGTCGAGCGCGTGCAGTGACAGGAAGACATTGAGCCGGTCGGTTTCCGTGCCGATGCGGGTCATGAGGTCGCCGGTGCGCTTGCCGCCAAAGTAGTCGAGCTACAGGCGCAGCAGGTGCTCGTAGGTGGTGGTGCGCAGGTCGGCACCCAGGCGCTCGGACACCAGGGCCAGGATGTAGGTGCGCGCCCAGCCCAGCCCCCAGGCCACCAGGGCCGACAACAGCAGACCGCCCAGGTACATCAGCACCAGCATGGGATCAATCTGCTGGCCGTTCTGGTAGGGGATCAGGATGTCGTCCATCAGCGGGATGGTCAGGTAGGGCGGCACCAGCGTGGCGGCCGTGGACGCCATGGTCAGGGCAAAACCGGCCGCCAGCTGCTTGCGGTAGGGGCGCGCGAAGCGCCACAGGCGCAGCAGGACCCAGGTCGAGGTCTGCTGCGGCTGGACGCGGGCGCAGGCCGGGCATTCTTCGGTGTCCGACGGCAAGGGGGTGTGGCAGGTGGGGCAGGCGGGTACATCCACCGCGGCATGCAGCGCCGAGTCGCTCTGGCTGCGGCTGCGCTGCTCCTCGACCCCCAGAACCAGGCGCAGCGCCTGGGCATGGACGGCCAGGGTGAAACGCCACAGGGCCAGGCGCTGGGAGGCATCGTGCAGCTCCAGCGTGCCGACGCCACCGTGGTCGTGCAAACGCAGCGTCCAGCCATCGGACAGGGGCCAGGCACGCCAGGCGGCGGCCCCGGGCTCCCAGGCCAGCAAGCGCTGGGCCGTGAGCACCACCCAGCCTGCCGCGAAACGCAAATCGGTCGTCAGGTCAACCGGCAGGGCGGCGAAGACGTTCTCGTCTGAGGTAAGCATGTCCCGCAAGGCAGTGCCCGAAGGCCCGGAAAAAACAGCCGAGGCCTCTGCGGAGTGGAGATATTGCATAGGGGATTGAATAGTGCGCGGTCTGCAGCATAGCTGCAGCGAATGCAGAAACGAGAATTTTGACTGAAACTGGCCGCACCGATGTGATTCCTTGCCACCCCTCCCCCCTTCCGTCCGCCAGGCCTTGTGCCGAGCGCACAATGGCAACCCTTCTCCAGCCCGTCCGCTGATCCTGAACCGACACCGATCCATGGCAAAAATCGACGACATCCAACTGCTCCGCATCAACTACCTGCGGGGCCCCAGCGTCTGGACTTACCGTCCGATCCTCGAAGTCTGGCTGAACCTGGGCGCACTGGAAGACTACCCCTCCAACCTCCTGCCCGGCCTGAACGAACGCCTGACCGCCTGGCTGCCCGATCTGGTCGAGCACCACTGCGGTGTGGGTGAGCGGGGCGGCTTCATCCAGCGCCTGAAAGAAGGCACCTGGTGCGGCCACATCCTGGAGCACGTGATCATCGAGCTGCTGAACCTGGCCGGCCTGCCCGCCGAGTTCGGCCAGACCCGCGAGATTTCGCAGCGCGGTGTCTACCGCATGGTGTTCCGCTGCCCCGAGGAAACCGTGGCCCGCGTCGCCCTGGCCCAGGGCCACCGCCTGCTGATGGCCGCGATCAACGACGAGCCCTTCGACCTCAAGGCCGCGATTGCCCTCCTCAAGACCGAAATCAACGACCGCTACCTGGGCCCCAGCACGGGCAGCATCGTCGATGCCGCCGGCGAACGCCGCATTCCCCACATCCGCCTGAACGATGGCAACCTGGTCCAGCTGGGCTACGGTGCCGCCCAACGCCGCATCTGGACCGCCGAGAGCGACCAGACCAGCGCGATTGCCGAAGGCATTGCCCAGGACAAGGACCTCACCAAACGCCTGCTGGCCTCGTGCGGCGTGCCCGTGCCCGAAGGCCAGATCGTGCAGAACGCCGACGAAGCCTGGGAAGTGGCCCAGGAAATTGGCCTGCCCGTGACCGTCAAGCCCTCCGACGGCAACCATGCCCGGGGCGTGACGCTGGACCTGCACCACGAAGACGACGTCAAGGCCGCCTTCGCCCTGGCCCAGCCCGAAGGCTCGGACGTGATCGTCGAGCGCTTCATCCAGGGCACCGAGCACCGCCTGCTGGTGGTGGGCGGCAAGCTGGTGGCCGCCGCCCGGGGCGAAACCGTGAGCGTGGCAGGCAATGGCCGCGCCACCCTGCGCGAGCTGGTGGCCGTGGTCAACCAGGACCCGCGCCGGGGCCCCGAACAGGAATACCCCCTGGACTGGATCAAGCTCGAAGCCCCCGCCGTGCAGCTGGAACTCAAGCGCCAGGGCTACACCCCCGACGCCGTGCCCGGCCACGGCGAGACGGTGTTGCTGCAGCGCAACGGCAACATGGCCAACGACTGCACCGACGAGGTCCACCCCGACGTGGCCCACATGGCCCAGCTCGCGGCCAAGATCGTGGGCCTGGACATCGCCGGCATGGACATGATCCTGCAGGACGTCTCCAAACCCATGCACGAACAAGGTGGCGCCATCCTCGAAGTGAACGCCGGCCCCGGCCTGCTGATGCACCTCAAGCCCACCAGCGGCGCGCCGCGCCCCGTGGGCCAGGCCATCGTGGAACACCTCTTCCCCGGCAGTGCCGAAGAAAGCGGTGCGGGCCGCATCCCCGTGGTGGGCCTGTCCGGCACCCGCGAAAACGGCTTCATCGCCCGCCTCGTCGGCTGGCTGCTGCAACTGTCGGGCAAACACACCGGCGTGGCCAGCAGCGAAGGCATGTACCTGAACAACCGCCGCACCCAGGCCACCAACACCGCGAACTGGGCCGGCGCCCACCGCCTGCTGACCAACCGCCTGGCCGAAGCGGCGGTGATCCAGACCACCGCCCGCTCCATCCTGGAAGAAGGCCTGGCCTACGACCGCTGCCTGGTCGGCCTGGTGACCGACATGGACGGCCATGCCACCCTGGGCGACCATGACATCCAGGCCCCCGAACAAATGACCCGCGTGCTGCGCACCCAAATCGACGTGGTGCTCTCCGAAGGCTGCGGCGTGCTGAACGCCGACCTGGAACAGGTGGCCGACCTGGCCCGCCTGTGCGATGGCGAAGTGATCTTCTACAGCCTGCAGGCCGACAACGCCACGGTGCAAGAGCACCGCACCGGACACGACCACCGCGCGGTGCTGCTGCGCGGGGACGACGTGGTGCTGGCCACCGGCCCCGTGGAACGCAGCCTGGGCCCGCTGGCCCAGCTGCGCCCGGCTTCGGGCTTCACGCCCGACACCGCGGCCCTGCTGGCGGCCATCGCCACCGCCTGGGCCCTGGACATCACGCCCGACCTGATCGCCGCCGGCATCAAAACCTTCGACTACCAGCCTGCCTGATTCCCCTGTTCGAGCGAGGCGCCGCGCGGCGCCCGCCAAGGAAAGAGACCCCATGAAAATCTCCCGCACCCGTGCCCTGCGTGGCCCCAACCTGTGGAGCCGCAACACCGCCATCGAATCCATCGTGCACTGCCCGCCCGAGGAGCAGGACGTGAGCCACCTGGCGGGCTTTGAAGACCGGCTGCGCGCCCGCTTCCCCTCTGTCGGGCTGCTGCAGGCCCAGGGCTCGGGCCAGACCCTGGCCCTGGCCCATGTGCTGGAAACCGTGGCCCTGACGCTGCAGGCCCAGGCGGGGTGCACCGTGACCTTCAGCCGCACGCACGCCACGCTGGAGCCCGGCACCTACCAGGTGGTGGTCGAATACACCGAAGAGGCCGTGGGCCGCCTCGCCGTCGAGCGCGCCGAGCAACTGATCACCGCCGCGCTGAACGACACCCCCTTTGACGCCGCCGCCGCCATCGCCGAACTGCACGACCTCGACGAAGACGAGCGCATGGGCCCCAGCACGGGCTCCATCGTCGATGCCGCCGTGGCCCGGGGCATTCCGTTTCGCCGCCTCACCGCCGGCAGCCTGGTCCAGCTCGGCTGGGGCTCCAAGGCCCGCCGCATCCAGGCCGCCGAAGTGGACCAGACCAGCGCCGTGGCCGAATCCATCGCCCAGGACAAGGACCTGACCAAGCGCCTGCTGCACGCGGCCGGCGTGCCCGTGCCCCTGGGCCGCCCCGCCACCGATGTCGAAGACGCCTGGACCGTGGCCCTGGAAGTCGGGCTGCCGGTGGTGCTCAAGCCCCAGGACGGCAACCAGGGCAAGGGCGTGACGGTGAACATCACCACCCGCGCCCAGCTCGAAGCCGCCTACGCCACCGCCCTGGAATACGGCGAAGTGATGGTCGAGCGCTTCCTGCCCGGCCACGACTTCCGCCTGCTGGTGGTGGGCCACCAGCTCGTGGCCGCCGCCCGGCGCGAGCCCCCCCAGGTGGTGGGTGACGGCCAGCACACCATCCGTGAGCTGGTCGAGCTCGTGAACCAGGACCCCCGCCGCGGCACCGGCCACGGCACGGCCCTGACCAAGGTGCGCCTGGACGACATCGCCATCGCCCGCATCGCCACCGAGGGGCTGACGCCCGAGTCCGTGCCCGTCCAGGGCCAGCGCGTGGTGCTGCGCAACAACGCCAACCTGTCCACGGGCGGCAGCGCCACCGACGTGACCGACGACGTCCACCCCGAAGTCGCAGCGCGTGCCATCGAGGCCGCCCAGACCATCGGCCTGCACATCTGCGGCGTGGACGTGGTCTGCGAATCGGTGCTGCGCCCGCTGGAAGAGCAAAGCGGGGGCATCGTCGAGGTCAACGCCGCCCCCGGCCTGCGCATGCACCTGGCCCCCTCGTTCGGCAAGGCCCGCAACGTCGGCGTGCCCATGGTGGACCAGCTGTTCCACGCCCACGATGACGGCCGGATTCCCGTGGTCGCCGTCACCGGCACCAACGGCAAGACCACCACCACCCGCCTGATCACCCACCTGTTCACCTCGCACGGCCTGCGCGTGGGCATGACCAACACCGACGGGGTGTACGTCAACGGCCGCCAGATCGACAGCGGCGACTGCTCGGGCCCCAAGAGCGCGCGCAACGTGCTGTTCCATCCCGAAGTGGACGCGGCGGTGCTCGAATGCGCCCGCGGCGGCATCCTGCGCGAAGGCCTGGGCTTTGACCGCTGCCAGGTCGCGGTGGTCACCAACGTGGGCGCGGGCGACCACTTGGGCCTGAACTTCATCACCACCGTCGAGGACGTGGCCGTGCTCAAGCGCGTGATCGCCCAGAACGTGGCGGCCACCGGCTACGGCGTGCTCAATGCCGCCGACCCGCATGTGGCCGCCATGGCCGGCGTGTGCCCGGGCCAGGTGATCTTCTTTGCCGCCGACCGCCACCACCCCGTCATGGCCACGCACCGCGCCCAGGGCAACCGGGTCGTCTACGTGGACGGAGACGCCATCGTGGCCGCCGAAAGCTCGTGGCGCGAGACCATCCCGCTGCGCGACATCCCGATCACGCGCAACGGCAGCATCGGCTTCCAGGTCGAGAACGTGATGGCCTCGGTGGCCGCCGCCTGGGCGGCCGGCCTGCCCTGGAAGACCATCCACCGCGGGCTGTCGAGCTTCGTGAACGACTCCGACAACGCGCCGGGCCGCTTCAACATCATGGATTACAAGGGCGCCACCCTGATCGCCGACTACGGCCACAACCCCGACGCCATGCGCGCCCTGGTAGCCGCCGTGCAGGCCCTGCCGGCCCACCGGCGCAGCGTGGTCATCAGCGGCGCCGGCGACCGGCGCGACGAAGACATCCGCGAGCAGACCGTCATCCTGGGCGCGGCCTTCGACGATGCCATCCTCTACCAGGACGCCGCCCAGCGCGGCCGCGACGATGGCGAAGTGATGGCCCTGCTGCGCGAAGGCCTGCAAGGCGCCGAGCGCACCCGCCATGTGGAAGAAGTCCGGGGCGAATTCCTGGCCATCGACACCGCCCTGGCCCGCCTCAACCCGGGCGACCTGTGCCTGGTGCTGGTCGATCAGGTCGAGGAAGCCCTGGCCCACCTGGCCCAGCGCTGCAGCGAAGGCTGAGCGGCAGCGGGCCTGCCTGCGCCGCTGGGACCGGCGGCGCAGGACCCTCAAAAACCATAGCAAGCACCGCAAGCGGGGCCTGGCCTGGAGGCCTTAAAAGCCTTAAACCCCTGAATCCA
>JAQUDN010000089.1 GCA_028685665.1 Burkholderiaceae bacterium
ACTGGCTCAGGGCATCCTGGGGTGCTGGCATTGATCTGCTGCGCCCAGTGAGCGACCGGGAAACCGGCGATGCCCTTCCCCACCACGCCCCCAGGGTTCCGGTGGTGGTTCCCATCCGTTCTCTGGGTGCCACGTACCGCGATCGCATTGCGGCCCACCTGCTGGCATTGCCCCCCGCCGACCGCTACCTGCGCTTTGGCTACGCCGCCAACGACGACCAGATTCGCCGCTACGTGGCCCAGCTGGACTTTGAGCGCGATGAAATTTTTGGCGTCTATAACCGGCGCCTGGAGCTGGTGGCCATGGCCCACCTGGCGTTTGCCGAGCACCCCGAGCACAGCCAGTGCGCCGAGTTTGGCGTGTCGGTGCTGGGCAAGGCGCGCGGCCGTGGTCTGGGTGCTCGCCTGTTCGATCGCGCCATCATGCATGCGCGCAATGAGGGCGTTCACATGGTGTTCATCCATGCGCTGTCCGAGAACACGGCCATGCTCAAGATTGCCCGCAACGCCGGTGCCACGGTGGAGCGCGATGGTTCCGAGTCCGAGGCCTACCTGGCCCTGCCGCCCGCCAACCTGGACTCGCGTGTGAGCGAAATCGTCGAGCAGCAGTGGGCCGAGATGGACTACCGCCTGAAAAAGCAGGCCAAGCAGTTCTGGGACTTTCTGGCCAGCGTCCAGGAAGTGCGCAGTGGCGTGCAACACGCCCGCCACCAGTCGGCCGAATAAGCGCCTGCGTCCCGGGGCGTGCGGGGGCTGTCATGGCAATCCGCTATCCTAGTGGTCCGTTTCACTACCGCACGTCCTGCACTCCAAGACAGTGTCCGACCCCTCTCCTGCGCGCCCACTTGAAAAAGAAGACCGGCGCACCTTCCTGCAAAAAGTCGCCGAGTTCATCCATCCCGGGCCCGACTCTGCGGAAGAACTCATCGAAACCCTGGCCGAGGCCGAAGACAACGAGGTCATTGGCGCCGACGCCCGTGTGATGCTGGAGCGGGTCATCCGCATGGCCGACATGACGGCCGGCGATGTCATGGTGGCGGCCCCGCGCATGGACCTCATCGACATCGATGCCCCTTTCGCAGCGCTGCTGCCCCTGGTGATCAACACCGCGCACTCGCGCTTCCCGGTCTACCAGGGCGAGCGGGAAAACATCATCGGCATCCTGATGGCCAAGGACCTGCTCAAGCTGCAGGGTTCGCCCGAGCTGAGCATCCGCACCCTGCTGCGGCCGGCCACCTTCGTGCCCGAAAGCAAGGGCCTGAACGATCTGCTGCGCGAGTTCCGCGGCAACCGCAACCACCTGGCCATCGTGATCGACGAGTTCGGCCGGGTCGCGGGCCTGGTCACCATCGAGGATGTGCTGGAGCAGATCGTCGGTGAAATCGAGGACGAATTCGATATTGGCGAAGACGAGGGCGACATCTTTGGCCTGGCCGACCGCACCTACCGCGTCAGCGGCGACACGCCGATCGAGCGGGTGGCCGAGGTGTTTGCCCTGGCCCTGCGCGGCAGCGACCCGGATGAAAGCTTCGACACCATCGGGGGCCTGATTGCCCATGAAATGGGCCATGTGCCCAAGCGGGGCGAGCATGTGCAGCTGTGCGGCCTGCACTTCGTGGTGCTGCACACCAAGGGCGGTGCGGTGCGCTGGTTCAAGGTGTCCCGGGTCGAAGACAGCAGCACGGGCACTTGATGGGCGGGGCTGCGCGTCTGCTGTCCGGCCTCTCGTGGGGTGCCCAGGGCGCGTGGGGGCTGCTGGCCGGCCTGGCCCAGGCGGCCGCCTTGGCCCTGCCCGGCACCGGGCAGCCGCAGTGGGGCCTGCAAATCGTTTCCCTGGCCGTGCTGGCCGCGCTGCTGAGCGAGGCCCCTACCTGGCGCCGTGCGGCCGGTTTGGGCGCCGTGTTTGCCACGGCCTGGCTGGCGGGCACGTTCTGGTGGCTGTTCATCTCCATGCACACCTACGGCGGCTTGCCCGCCCCTCTGGCCGTGCTGGCCGTGCTGGGGCTGGCGGCGTTCCTGGCGCTGTACTACGCCGCCGCTTCAGGGGTTTTTAGCCTGTACCGGCAATCCAGCCGTGCCTTGAAAGCTATTGTTTTCGGAGCGCTGTGGTTGCTCGCCGAACTGGCCCGGGGCACCCTGTGGACCGGTTTTCCGTGGGGCGCGGGCGGTTACGCCCATGTGCAGGGTCCGCTCGCGGCCCTGGCGCGCAGCGTGGGGGTGTACGGGGTGGGTTTTGTGGCGGCCGTGCTGGCCATGGGGCTGGCCCAGGTGCGCCGCAGCGATCTGCGCTACGGGCGTTTCTGGGCGGGGCTGGTGGCGCTGGCCCTGGTGCTGGGCGGCCTGGCATGGCAGCGCGATTGCGCCCTGGCGCAGTGCACCGGGCGGCCGGTGGCGGCTGCGCCGATCACCCTGGCCTTGCTGCAGGGCAATATCCCCCAGGACGAGAAATTCCAGACCGGTACGGGCGTCCCCCAGGCCTTGAAGTGGTACGGCGAGGCCCTGCTGAATGCCCAGGCCGATCTGGTGGTCGCCCCCGAGACGGCCATCCCCTTGCTGCCGCAGCAGCTGATTCCGGGCTACCTGGAGCGCATCGAGGCCCGGTTTGCCCAGGGCGACCGCGCCGCGCTGCTGGGCTTGCCCCTGGGCGATGAACAGCAGGGGTACACCAACTCCGTGCAGGGCCTTTCGTCTGCGCCTGGGACCCCTTACCGCTACGACAAGCACCACCTGGTGCCCTTCGGTGAGTTCATCCCGCCGTTTTTCCGGTGGTTCACCGAGATGATGAACATCCCCCTGGGGGACTTCAACCGCGGGGCGGTCGGCCAGCCCTCGTTTGCCTGGGCGGGCCAGCGGATTGCGCCGAACATTTGCTATGAAGATCTGTTTGGCGAGGAGCTGGGCGCGCGCTTCATCGATCCGGCCCGCGCGCCGACGGTTTTCGTCAATTTCAGCAACATCGGCTGGTTTGGCGACACCCTGGCCATCGACCAGCACCTGCAGATCAGCCGCATGCGCGCACTGGAATTCGAGCGGCCGATGGTGCGCGCCACCAACACCGGCGCGACCGCCATCATCGACCACCGCGGCGTGGTCACCCACCAGTTGGCCCGCCACACCCGGGGGATTCTGCAAGGCACGGTCGAAGGGCGGGGGCTGGATGCGGCCTCGGCGGCCGACCTCACGCCCTACGCCATGTGGGTGGCGCGCTGGGGCCTGCTGCCGCTGGGCTTGGGGGCCCTGTGCCTGCTGGGGCTGGCCTGGGTGGGTCGGGGAAAACCCGTGGCGCTTTGACACCATTCCGGGCCTGTAGCGACCGCCGGCGGCGGTCCGGGGGCGTGAAAACCGGCCATGTGGCTTGATAATAGAGCCCCTGCACGCGTGTACTGGTGTTCTAACCACCGAATTTTGAGGCGGCCTGGCCGCTGTTCTGGAGCTCGACTGAAGATGGCTGATTCCTTTTCCTACGAACAACTGATTGCCTCGGGTGAGGGCCGGCTGTTTACCCCCGACAGCGGGCGCCTGCCCCTGCCGCCTATGCTGATGTTCGACCGCATCACGCACATCGACAGCGATGGCGGTGCACACGGTTTGGGAAAAATCGTGGCCGAACTCGACGTCAAGCCCGACCTGTGGTTTTTTGCCTGCCATTTCCAGGGCGACCCCGTCATGCCCGGGTGCCTGGGGCTGGACGCCATGTGGCAGCTGATCGGCTTTTACCTGACCTGGCTGCGTTTGCCCGGCCGGGGCCGTGCCCTGGGCGCCGGCGAAGTCAAGTTCACCGGCGAAGTGGGCCCCGACGTGAAGCGGGTGACCTACGAGATCGACATCAAGCGCGTGATCAAGCGCAAGCTGAACATGGCCATTGGCGATGCGCGCCTGCTGGCCGATGGCAAGGAAATCTATGTCGCCAATGACCTGCGCGTAGGCCTGTTCCTGCGCGAGGGCGACACCACTGGGAGCGCCGCATGAAAAAACGGGTCGTCATCACCGGAACGGGCATCGTCTCGTGCATTGGCAACGACAACGCCACCGTGGAAGCCTCGCTGCGCGAAAGCCGCTCGGGCATCCGCGCCATGCCGTCTTTCACGGAACTGGGTTTGCGCAGCCAGGTGGCGGGCATTCCCCAGATCAACCTCGAAGAGCGGATTGACCGCAAGCAACTGCGCTTCATGGGCGATGCCGCGGCCTACGCCCACATCGCGCTGACCCAGGCCATCGCCGAGGCCGGCCTGGCGCCCGAGCAGGTGTCGCACCCCCGCACCGGCCTGATCATGGGTTCGGGCGGCGGTTCGCCGGCCAACCAGATCGAAGCCGCCGATACCCTGCGCAGCAAGGGCATCCGCCGCGTGGGCCCTTACCAGGTCACGCGCTGCATGAGCTCCACCGTCTCGGCCTGCCTGTCGACCAATTTCGGCATCAAGGGCATCAACTACTCGATCACCTCGGCCTGCTCGACCTCGGCGCACTGCATTGGCGCGGCGGCCCAGCAGATCGCCTGGGGCATGCAGGACGTGATGTTTGCCGGCGGTGGCGAAGAGCTGAGCTGGGGCATGGCCCTGTTGTTCGACGGCATGGGCGCCATGTCGAGCAAATACAACGAAACCCCTGAAAAGGCCTCGCGCGCCTACGACGCACACCGTGACGGCTTCGTCATCGCGGGCGGCGGCGGCGCCGTGGTGCTGGAAAGCCTGGAGCACGCCCTGGCGCGCGGCGCCACCATCCTCGGCGAAGTCGTGGGCTTTGGCGCCACCTCGGACGGCGAGGACATGGTCGCCCCCTCGGGCAATGGCGCGATTGCCTGCATGCGCCAGGCCATCGAGGGCCTGGACGGGCCCATCGACTACATCAATACCCACGGCACCTCCACCCCCGTGGGCGACGTGCCCGAGCTGCGCGCGATCCGCGAAGTGTTTGGCGACGCGATTCCCCCGTTCTCGTCCACCAAGTCGCTCACCGGCCATTCGCTGGGCGCGACCGGCGTGCAGGAAGCCATCTATTGCCTGCTGATGCTGCAAAAGGGCTTCATCGCCGGCTCGGCCAACGTCGAGACGCTCGAACCCGCCGCCGAAGGCATGCCGCTGGTCACCGTGACGCGCGACGCCCCCCTGCGCACGGCGCTGTCCAACAGCTTCGGCTTTGGCGGCACCAACGCCAGCCTGGTGCTGCGCCGCTGGGACGGCGCGTAAGCGGCCCCCCACCCACCCCGGCCGAAGCCCGCCCGTCCTGCCAGGACCGGCGGGCTTTTTTGTGCCTGCGGCCCTGGCTGTATGCTGCGG
Source organism: Burkholderiaceae bacterium (assembly GCA_028685665.1). GTDB lineage: Bacteria > Pseudomonadota > Gammaproteobacteria > Burkholderiales > Burkholderiaceae_C > JAQUDN01. Next base: position 5,276 of record JAQUDN010000089.1, read on the forward strand.
GGACCGCGACGCGGGGCTGGCATTCTTATTGCGTGAGGGGCTTGCGCACTGTGCCTTTCCGTGCCGCGGTGCGCGTCCGTCCCATTCATTTTTTCCAGGAGAGTCGGTATGCCCATTTCCAAACCCTTTCAGCGCTGGGTCGCTGGGTGCCTGTTGTCGGCCCTGTCGGCCGCGGCCATCGCGCAAGCGGCCCAGCCCCATGTCGTGGTGCTGGCCACTGGCGGCACGATTGCCGGCGCGGGGGCCTCGGCGGCCAACAGCGCCACCTATGCCGCGGCCAAAGTGCCGGTCGAGAAGCTGCTGGCCGGCCTGCCCGAGCTGAGCCAGGTCGCCAAGGTGACCGGCGAGCAGGTCTTCCAGATCGCCTCGGAGAGCTTCACCAACGCCCACCTGCTGCAACTGGCGCAGCGCGTGTCGGCCCTGGCCAAGCAGGCCGACGTGGACGGCATCGTGGTCACGCACGGCACCGACACCCTCGAAGAGACCGCATATTTCCTGAACCTGGTGGTGCGCAGCAGCAAGCCCATCGTGGTGGTGGGCTCGATGCGTCCGGGCACGGCCCTGTCGGCCGATGGCGCCCTCAACCTCTACGACGCCGTCAGCGTGGCCGCCAGCAAGGACTCTGCCGGCAAGGGCGTGCTGGTGACCATGAACGACGAGATCCAGAGCGGCCGCGACGTCAGCAAGACCATCAACATCAAGACCGAGGCCTTCAAGAGCCAGTGGGGCCCGCTGGGCATGGTGGTCGAGGGCAAGAACTACTGGTTCCGCGCCCCGGTCAAGCGCCACACCACGCAGTCCGAGTTCAATATCGACGAGATCCAGGCCCTGCCGGCCGTGGACATCGTCTATGGCTACGGCAATATGAACACCACCGGCATCGAGGCCTATGGCAAGGCGGGCGTCAAGGCGCTGGTCCATGCCGGCACGGGCAATGGCTCGGTGGCCGCGCAGGCCGTGGATGCGCTCAAGGCCCTGCGGGCCCAGGGCGTGCAGGTGGTGCGCGCGGCCCGCGTGCCCGATGGGTTCGTGCTGCGCAATGCCGAGCAGCCCGACGACAAGTACGACTGGGTCGTCGCGCACGACCTGCGCCCGCAGAAGGCCCGCATCCTGGCCATGGTGGCGCTCACCAAGACCCGCGACAGCAAGGAATTGCAGCGCATCTTCTGGGAATATTGAGGCCTGGGCCGGCGGTTCCGGGCGGCGGCAGTGCGGCCCGCACCGCGTGGGTCCCCTGTGGGGCCGGCCCCACCGTGGCGGCACCGTAAAATCCGGGGCTTCCCGCGCAGCCAGGGGCTTCCTGGCCTGCCCGGAGCCCCTTTTTTGTTCTCTTCTTTCCTTCCATTGTTCGGTCCGGGTTTGCCCGGGCCACAGACGCCATGTTGACCTTCCAGCAAATCATTCTCAAGCTGCAGTCCTACTGGGATGCCCAGGGCTGCGCACTTTTGCAGCCCTATGACATGGAAGTGGGCGCCGGTACGTCGCATACCGCTACATTTTTGAGAGCAATCGGCCCCGAGCCCTGGAAGGCCGCCTACGTGCAGCCCAGCCGCCGCCCCAAGGACGGCCGCTATGGCGAAAACCCCAACCGCCTGCAGCACTACTACCAGTACCAGGTGGTGCTCAAGCCCGCGCCCAGCAACATCCTGGAGCTGTACCTGGGCAGCCTGGAGGCGCTGGGCTTTGATCTGAAGAAGAACGACATCCGCTTCGTCGAGGACGACTGGGAAAACCCCACGCTCGGCGCCTGGGGCCTGGGCTGGGAAGTCTGGCTCAACGGCATGGAAGTCACCCAGTTCACGTACTTCCAGCAGGTCGGAGGCATTGACTGCAAGCCCGCCACCGGCGAGATCACCTACGGGCTCGAACGCCTGGCCATGTACCTCCAGGGCGTGGACAACGTCTACAACCTGCAGTGGACCGACACCCTGAAATACGGCGATGTCTACCACCAGAACGAAGTCGAGCAATCGACCTACAACTTCGAGCATTCGGACGCCGACTTTCTGTTCACGGCCTTCAATGCCCACGAAAAGCAGGCCAAGTACCTCATCGAGCAGCAACTGGCCCTGCCGGCCTACGAGCAGGTGCTCAAGGGCGCGCACAGCTTCAACCTGCTCGATGCGCGCGGCGCCATCAGCGTGACCGAACGCGCCGCCTACATCGGCCGCATCCGCAACCTGGCCCGCGCCGTGGCGCAAAGCTATTTCGAGAGCCGCGAGCGCCTGGGCTTTCCCATGGCCCCGCGCGAGTGGGTGGCCCAGATGCCCCAGCACAAGAAATCGGCCTGAAGACCGGAGAAACCAACGCATGACCACCCAAAACCTTCTCGTCGAACTGTTTGTTGAAGAACTGCCGCCCAAGGCGCTGAAAAAACTCGGGGATGCCTTTGCGGGCGGGCTGGCCGACCAGCTCAAGGCCCAGGGCCTGACCTCGGCCGACACGGTGGTGACGCCGTTTGCCTCGCCGCGCCGCCTGGCCGCCCACATCAGCCATGTCTACCTCAAGGCCGAAGACAAGGCCGTGCAGCAAAAGCTCATGCCCGTCAGCGTGGGCCTGACCGCCGACGGCCAGCCGGCCCCTGCCTTGCTCAAGAAGCTGCAGGCCCTGGGCGCCGACCTCGACCTGTCGGATGCCGCCGCCGTGCTGGCCGCGCTGCAGCGCGCCCCTGATGGCAAGGCCGAAGCCCTGTTTTTCAACAGCCTGGTCACCGGCGCCACGCTCGACACCGGCCTGCAAAAAGCCCTCGATGAGGCGCTGGCCAAGCTGCCCATTCCCAAGGTGATGAGCTACCAGCTCGAAACCGACTGCGAACTGCCCGGCTGGAGCAGCGTGCATTTCGTGCGCCCCGCGCACGGCCTGGTGGCGCTGCACGGCACGACCGTGGTGCCGGTCAAGGCCCTGGGCTTGACGGCTGGCTGCACCACGCAGGGCCACCGTTTTGAAGCCCTGGTGAGCCCGGTCCTGGTGCCGCACGCCGACCAGTACGCCGAAGTGCTCCGCAGCGATGGCGCCGTGATCGCCAGCTTTGCCGAGCGCAAGGCCGAAATCGCCCGCCAGCTGGCCGCTGCGGCCGAGCGCATCGGCCATGGCGTGCGCCCGATCGAGGACGATGCGCTGCTCGACGAAGTCACCGCCCTGGTCGAGCGCCCGAACGTGCTGGTCTGCGAATTCGAGCCGGAGTTCCTGGGCGTGCCCCAGGAATGCCTGATCCTGACCATGAAGGCCAACCAGAAGTACTTCCCGCTGCTCGACGCCGCCGGCAAGCTCACGCACCAGTTCCTGGTGGTGAGCAATATCCAGCCCGAAGACGCCAGCTTTGTCGTGGGCGGCAACGAGCGCGTGGTGCGCCCACGCCTGGCCGATGCCAAGTTTTTCTTCGACCAGGACCGCAAGAAAACCCTGGCCTCGCGCGTCGAAGGCCTGTCCAAGGTGGTCTATCACAACAAGCTGGGCACCCAGGGCGAGCGCGTCGAGCGCGTGCGCGCCATCGCCCAGGCCATGGCCCGGCAGCTGGGCGACGCCGCGCTGGTGCAGCAGGCCGACCAGGCCGCCTTGCTGGCCAAGACCGACCTCGTGACCGATATGGTGGGTGAATTCCCCGAGCTGCAAGGCACCATGGGCCGCTACTACGCGCTCAACGACGGCCTGGGCGAGGTGGTGGCCGATGCCATCGAAGACCATTACAAGCCCCGTTTTGCCGGCGACGCCTTGCCGCGCAACACCGCGGGCGTGGTGGTGGCGCTGGCCGACAAGCTCGAAACCCTGGTCGGCATGTTCGGCATTGGCAACCTGCCCACCGGCGACCGCGACCCGTTTGCGCTGCGCCGCCATGCGCTGGGCGTGATCCGCATGCTGGTCGAAAAAGACCTGCCGCTCGACCTGAGCGCCCTGCTGGCCGGGGCGGTGCCCGCGTTTGGCGACAAGATCACCGACGCTTCGCTGCCCCTGGCGGACTTCATCTACGACCGCCTGGCCGGCAGCCTGCGCGAGCAAGGCTTCAGCGCGCAAGAGGTCGATGCCGTGCTGGCCCTGCGCCCCCAGCGCCTGGCGCTGGTGCAAAAGCAGCTGGCGGCGGTGCGGGCTTTTGCGGCCCTGCCCGAGAGCCCGGCCCTGGCTGCGGCCAACAAGCGCGTGGGCAACATCCTGAAAAAAGCCGGCGAGGTCGATGCGCACGTCAACCCGGCCCTGCTGCAGGAGCCGGCCGAGCAGGCGCTGTATGCCGCGCTGCAGCAGGCTGCGCCCCAGGCCCAGGCCCTGTTCGATGCGGGCGACTACACCGCCAGCCTGCAGGCACTGGCCGTGTTGCGCGCGCCGGTCGATGCCTTCTTCGAGGGCGTGATGGTCAATGCCGAGCAGCTGGACCTGCGCCTGAACCGCCAGGGCCTGCTCAAGAGCCTGCACGACGCCATGAACCGCGTCGCCGATCTGTCGCGCCTGGCCGCCTGAGGCCTGCCATAAGGTCCTGCCATGCCACTCACAGCCCGGGGAAATGCGATGAAACTGGTCATTCTGGACCGCGATGGCACGCTCAACCCCCTGGGCGATGACTTCATCACCTGTGCCGACGAGTGGGAGCCTTTGCCCGGCGCCCTGGAGGCCGTGGCCCGCCTGAACCATGCCGGCTGGCATGTGGTGGTGGTCAGCAACCAGCCGGGGCTGGGGCGGGGCTTGTTCGATGTGGTGGCCCTGAATGCCCTCCATGCCAAGCTGTACCGCCAGCTCGCGGCCGTGGGCGGGCGCGTGGACGCGGTGTTTTTCTGTCCGCACACCCCCGATGAACACTGCCATTGCCGTGCGCCGGCCCCCGGGCTGCTGGAGCAGATCGTCGAACGCTACGGGGTCGATCCGCGCGATGTGCAGGTGGTGGGCAGCAGCCTGGACTGGGCGCTCGCCGGGATGGCCCTGGGCGCGCGGGTGCACGGACTGCCCCCCGGGCGGGAGGCACCGGCCGGGACCGAGGCCCTGCCCGCGCCCGAGTCGCTGCCGTCGTTTCCGCCTTTTCCCCCCCCGGTGCGCCGGCACGCCAGCCTGACGGCCATGGTGGCCGAGCTGCTCGCCGCCCCGCCGGCATCCGGCGCCGCCGCGGCAGCTTGATGCTATAAATTCAATAGCTGTTGGCGCTTGGTGTGTAAGCGTTGGCGGCCCAAAACACTCTGAATATGGCTTTCCTCCGCTCCCTTCTTCACCTGCTCTGGATGGGCCTCACGGTGGTGCCTTACACCCTGGCCATCCTGCTGGTCGCCTGGTTCGGGGGCGACAGCGCCGCGCGCTACCGCATTGCGCGGGCCTGGCTGTCGCTGTCGGTGCGCAGCGCGGGCCCGTTGCTGGGCATCCGCACCCGGGTGCAGGGCCTGGAGAACCTGCCGCAGGACGCGCAGGCCGGGGCGGTCCTGCTGGTCAAGCACCAGTCCACCTTCGAGACCTTTCTGATGCCGGCGATCATGCCGCACCCCCTGGCCTATGTGTTCAAGAAGGAGCTGCTGCGCGTGCCGTTTTTCGGCTGGTCCATCGGCAGCCTGGACATGATCCACATCGACCGCCAGCAGGGCGCGCGTTCTTTCGTCAAAGTGGTGCAGCAGGGCCGGGCCCTGCTGGCCCGGGGCACCTGGGTGATCATGTTTCCCGAGGGCACGCGCACCGCGCGCGGCGAGAAGGGCGATTACAAGTCGGGCGGCACCCGCCTGGCGATTGACACCGGCGTGCCCGTGGTGCCGATTGCCGTGACCTCGGCCAAGGTCTGGCCGCGCAAGGCCTTCATCAAGCGCCCTGGCGTGGTCGATGTGTCGATCGGCCCCGCCATTCCCACCCAGGGGCGCAAGGCCGATGAGCTGATGCGCGAGGTCGAGGCCTGGATCGAGGCCGAGATGCGCCGCCTCGATCCCGAGGCCTACCGGTGAACCGCTTCCCCCACCGCGGTGCGGCGTCCCGCTCTCCTGCGGTGCGTGGCGCGCGTGCGCCAGGGGCTTGATGTGCAGCGGCTGGTGCAAGGCGCCCTCGATCTTTTTGGGGTGCTGGAATCTCCTCCAAAAAAGGCCCAAGACCCCGTCCAGAAAGCCCTGGTAGCTCCTGAAAAAGGAGCAAATGACTCGGCGCAGCTGCCCTGGCTCCTGCCCTTGGCTGAATTCCGCCACCCCCAGGCCCACCGCGAGATCCGCCTGGGCGACGCCGTGGTGGCCTACGCCCTGCAGCGCGCCCGGCGGCGCAGCATCGGCTTCACCGTGGGCGCCGAAGGCCTGTCGGTGCGCGCCCCGGGGGGCGTTTTGCTGGCCGATATCGAGGCCGCGCTGCGCGAGAAATCCGCGTGGATTCTGCGCAAGCTGGCCGAGACCCGCGACCGCCAGCAGCGCCTGGAGGGCGGGCGCATCGCCTGGGCCGACGGCGCCGTGCTGCCCTACCTGGGCGCACCGCTGGCCGTGGTGCTCGACCCCACCCAGGCCTTGGCCGGCCGGGGCGGGGCGCTGCAGGCCCTGGGGGCCGGCGAAGCGGCCGACCCCGCCGTGCCGCGGCGCCTGCACATCGGCCTGCCGCACAGCGCCAGCCCGGCGCAGATCCGCGACATGGTCCAGGCCTGGCTGCTGCGCGACGCCCAGCGCCACTTCACCGAGCGGCTGGCGCATTTCGCGCCCCTGCTGGGCGTGCGCTGGACCCGCCTGCGCCTGTCCAGCGCCCAGACGCGCTGGGGCAGCGCCAAGGCCGATGGCTCGATCCGCCTGAACTGGCGCCTGCTGCACTACCGGCCCTCGATCATTGACTACGTCGTGGCGCACGAGCTGGCCCACCTGCGCGTCATGGACCACAGCCCGCGCTTCTGGGACACCGTGGCCAGCGTGGTGCCCGACTACGCGCTGCAGCGCCAGCAGCTGCGCCAGGAACCGCCGCCGCTCTGGGATTGAGCCCCAGGCCGCTGCCTGGCACGCCTGGGTCGGCGGGCAAGCCGCAAAATGGCGGCATCTTCTGTTTTTGGTGATGCCCATGATTCCCCTGCAGCTTTTCGATCCCGCTTCGAGCACCTACACCTACGTCTTGCACGACCCCCGCACGCGCGAGGCGCTGATCATCGACCCCGTGGACGAGCAGCTCGAACGCGATCTGGCCGTGCTGCAGTCGCTGGGCCTGAGCCTGCGCTGGGCCGTCGAAACCCATGCCCATGCCGACCACATCACCAGCGCGGCCCGCCTGGCCGAGCACACCGGCGCGCGCACGGCCGCCCCGGCCGGCTGCGGCATCGGCACCGCCGCCTTGCAGCTGCAGCACGGCGACACGCTGCGCTTTGGCGGCGAGACCCTGCAGGCGATCTCCACCCCGGGCCATACGGGGGGCAGCATGTCCTACCTGTGGCGCGACCAGGTCTTCACCGGCGACACCCTGCTGATCAATGGCTGCGGCCGCACCGATTTCCAGTCGGGCAGCGCCGCCGATCTGTACGCCAGCATCACCGAGCGCCTGTTCACCCTGCCGGACGACACCACCGTCTGGCCCGGCCACGACTACCAGGGCCGCAGCCATTCGACCATCGGCCTGGAAAAAGCCTCGAATGCGCGCATCGCCGGCCGCAGCCAGGCCGAATTCGTCGCGCTGATGGGGGCGCTGAACTTGCCCCGCCCGCGCCGCATCGACGAGGCCGTGCCCGCCAACCTGCACTCGGGCCTGCGCCACGATGCCGACGGCGCCGCGCTGCAGGCACCGCGGGCCGCCGAAGGCTATGCGGGCGATGTCTCGCCCCTGCTGGCCTGGGAGTGGGTGCAGGACGGCGAGGCGGTGCTGGTCGATGTGCGCAGCGATGCTGAGCGCGAGTGGGTGGGCCGGGTGCCCGGCGCGGTGGCCGTGGCCTGGAAGCAATGGCCCGGCATGGCGCTGAACCCCGACTTCGACCAGGAGATCCGCAACGCGGTCCCGCCGGGCGGCAAAGTGGTCTTGCTGTGCCGCAGCGGCGTGCGGTCTATCGCGGCGGCGCGCCGCGCCACCGAACTGGGCCTGACGGCCTACAACATCCTCGAAGGCTTTGAAGGCGACCCCGATGCCCACGCCCAGCGCGGCAAGAAGGGCGGCTGGCGCCTGCACGGCCTGCCCTGGCGCCAGGGCTGAGGCACGGGCCTTTTCAGGCGATCACCGGCGCGACCTTCAGGCGGCCTGCGCCGTGCGGGGCTGCAGCCAGCGGCGCAGGCGCTGGTAGAGCGGCCGCTCGATGCCCCGGTGGTAAAGCCCGGCGGCGGCCATGACGGCCCCCAGCGCCCCCAGGTACAGCGCCAGCTTCCAGGACGCAGGCAGTCCGAGGTACGACACCCCCCGGTACCAGGCGATCAGCACCAGCAC
>JAQUDN010000257.1 GCA_028685665.1 Burkholderiaceae bacterium
CGACCTGGACTACGCGGTCTACGGCCTGCTCTCACCCATGCTGTACCTGCTGCTCTGGAAGCACAGCGCCGGCGCCTGCACCCCCCGCACCCTGACCCTGGAGCCAGAGTGCTTTATCGCCACCCAGGTCGACCTCCTTTTGCACGGCCTGTGCCTGCGCGGCCCCGCGCACGGTCCGGGTCCGGCTCGGGCCCCTTCTCCGCTTTCTCCCCCCCTTTGATGCCATGAAACGCTGGATTCCCAGGCTGCTTGCAGCCCTTGTTCTTCTGGTGCTGGCCGCTTTTGTCTGGCGCGCCCTGGCCGCCCGGCAAGCCCAGCAGCAGGCGCTGGCCGCCCAGTCCCGCCAGAAGGCCGAAGCCCCTCTGGAGCTGGGGGCCGCAGACCTGCTCACGGTGCAACGCCGCCGCCTGGTGCTGACGGTGCCCGTCTCGGGCAGCGTGCGGGCTGTCGATACCGCCCTGGTCAAGGCACGGGTCGCGGGCGAATTGCAAGGCCTGGTGCTGCGCGAAGGCGACAGCGTGCGTGCCGGCCAGGAAATCGGCCGGATCGACCCCACCGAAGCGCGCGCCCGCCTGCGCCAGGCCCAGCAGCAGGCCGATGCCGCCCGCTCGCAGGTCGACATCGGCCAGCGGCAGTACGACAACAACCGGGCCCTGGTCGACCAGGGCTTTATCTCGGCCACCGCGCTGGTGACCTCGCAGGCCAGCCTGGCTGGTGCGCAATCGACCTACCAGGCGGCCCAGGCCGCCACCGACCTGGCACGCAAGGCGCTGGAAGACACCGTGCTGCGCAGCCCGATCAGCGGCCAGGTCGCCCAGCGGCTGGCCCAGGCCGGCGAGCGCCTGGCGATTGACGCGCGGGTGCTCGAAGTGGTCGACCTCTCCCGCCTCGAACTCGAAGCCCTGGTGTCCCCCGCCGAGGCCCTGGCGCTGCAGCCCGGGCAGAGCGCCGAGCTGCGCCTGGAAGCGGTCCCGCAGCCGATGGCCGCCAAGGTGGTGCGCATCAACCCCAGCGCCCAGGCGGCCAGCCGCCAGGTCAGCGTTTACCTGGCCATCGCACAAGACCCGGCGGCCCCCCGGCTCCGGCAGGGCCTGTTCTTGCAAGGCAGCGTCCACATCGGGCAGCTCGATGCCCTGGCGCTGCCGCTGGACGCGGTGCGCACCGACCAACCCACGCCCTATGTCCAGGCCGTGGTGAAGGGCCGGGTGGTGCACCAGACCGTCCAGACCGGGGCCCGCGCCCAGGTCGAGGGACAGACTTTCGTGGCCCTCGAAGGCCTGCCCGAGGGCACGCCGGTCCTTGCCGGGCGCCTGGGCCCGCTGCGCGCAGGCCTTGCCGTGCGCCCCACCGCGGCGGCGGCCCCGCCCGCCACCGCCCCCGGCTCCGCGCCCTGACCGCCCATGTGGTTCACCCAAGTCAGCCTCAAGAACCCGGTGTTCGCCACGATGGTGATGCTCGCCATCGTCGTGCTGGGCGTTTTTTCCTACCAGCGGCTCAAGGTCGATCAGTTTCCGAACATCGACTTTCCGGTCGTGGTGGTCAACGTGGACTACCCCGGGGCCTCGCCCGAGATCGTCGAAAGCGAAGTCACGCGCAAGATCGAGGAAGGCGTGAATGCGATTGCCGGCATCAACGCCCTGACCTCGCGCAGCTATGAAGGCCAGTCGGTGGTCATCATCGAATTCCAGCTGCACATCGATGGGCGCAAGGCCGCCGAGGATGTCCGCGAAAAAGTGGCGGCGATCCGCCCCCTGCTGCGCACCGAGGTCAAGGAGCCCCGCGTACTGCGCTTCGACCCGGCCAGCCGGGCCGTCTGGTCGCTGGCGCTCATGCCCGACACCCGCCAGGGGGCCGGCGGCCCCAGCGCCGTCGAACTGAGCACCTGGGCCGACCAGGTCCTGAAAAAACGCCTCGAAAACGCCCGGGGCGTGGGGGCGGTGAACCTGGTCGGGGCCACCCGGCGCGAGATCAACATCTACCTGAACCCCCAGGCGCTCGAAGCCTACGGCATCACCCCCGAGCAGGTCGCGGCGGCCGTACGCAATGAAAACCAGGACCTGCCCGTGGGCGCCATCCGCTCGCTGGCCCAGGAGCGGGTGGTGCAGATCACCGCGCGCACGCAGCGGCCCGAAGACTTCGGCCGCATCATCGTGGCCCGCAAGGGCGGCGCCGCCGTCCGCGTGGAGCAACTGGCGCGCGTGCAGGATGGTGCCCAGGAGGTCGAAAGCCTGGCGCTCTACAACGGCCAGCGCACCCTGCTGCTCAGCGTGCAGAAATCGCAGGACGCCAACACCATCGAAGTCGTGGATGGGCTGAATGCCGCCGTAGCCGACTTGCGCTCCCAGCTGCCGCCCGGTGTGCGCCTGGAGATCATCAGCGACACCTCGCGCCCGATCCGCGTGGCCGTGACCAATGTGCGCCAGACCCTGTTCGAGGGCGCGCTGCTCACGGTGCTGATCGTGTTTCTGTTCCTCAACTCCTGGCGCTCGACCGTCATCACCGGCCTGACCCTGCCGATCGCGCTGATCGGCACCTTCTGGTTCATGGACCTGTTCGGCTTCACCATCAACATGATCACCCTGATGGCGCTGAGCCTGTGCGTGGGCCTGCTGATCGACGATGCCATCGTGGTGCGCGAAAACATCGTGCGCCATGTGCAGATGGGCAAAACCGCCTACCAGGCCGCGCTGGACGGCACCCAGGAGATCGGCATGGCCGTGCTGGCGACCACCCTGTCGATCGTGGCGGTGTTTCTGCCCATCGGCTTCATGCAGGGGATCATCGGCAAGTTTTTCCATGAATTCGGCATCACCATCGTGGCGGCGGTGCTGATTTCGATGTTCGTGAGCTTCACGCTCGACCCCATGCTGTCCAGCGTCTGGCACGACCCGCACATCCACGCCCCCGGCCAGCCCCGGCGGTCGCTGACCTTCTACGACAAGACCATCGGCCGGGTCACTGGCTGGTTCGACCAGGCCACCGAGCGGCTCTCCGAGGCCTACCAGGGCATCCTGCACTGGTCCCTGCGCCACCAGCTGGCCACGCTGGCCATCGCCCTGGGGGTGTTCGTGCTGAGCGTGGTCATGGTGCCGCTGCTGGGCACCGAGTTCGTGCCGAAAGCCGATTTTTCCGAGACCACGGTCAATTTCTACACCCCCGTGGGCTCCTCGATCGAAGCCACCGAAGCCAAGGCCAAAGAGGTCGAGGCCCTGGTGCGCGAATT
>JAQUDN010000258.1 GCA_028685665.1 Burkholderiaceae bacterium
AGACGGATTCCGTGTAGGCGCCAATGGTCGTATGCGTCTTGGTGGTGTAGCTCATAAAGGGCTGCAGGGAGGTGACACTGATTTCGTCACGATCATCTTCACCAGCCACGGACCAGATATGGCTGGAGAGCATGCCGACCGTCCATGGCCCAGTTTGCTTGAGCACCACGGCCGTTGGCCCGAGACCCCATTGTTCACTGCCGAGCATATCGCTGGTCGCTGTCGGCAGCAGTTCGATTGGTCCTGCCCCCCAAATCCAACCTCCTGCTGTCGGCGATTTCGGCGAGAAGAACTGGCTGGAGGTGATATCCCCAAGCCCTGATTCGTTCATGGAATCCATTAAAAAACCGTGCTGGTCCACCAGGGGCACGATGGTCCGCGTGATCAGGTTCCACTCCTCGCCCAGCGAAAACGGAATGACCGGCTGGAGGTACAAGCGACTGGCCGATGCCGCATCGTTGAGGCCGCCGTATCGGTCGTAGTTGTACTGCAAGGGTACACTGATCAGCGAAGCGATCGGATTTGCCAGCTCCTTGGCCAGTTCTGCTGCCTGATCGTCCTGTGCCTGGGCTGGAGCTGTCAGCGCCGTGCTGACCAGCGTCAGCATATACACCCATCCGTTGTGTCTCATCGTCATCCCTCTGGGTTGGGGTCAATTTTTCTTGGGGACCTATTTGTCTCAACAGTTTACAACCAAGGACATTGCGTGTGGAAAAAAACGGTTACAGGCGTCCATGCTGTGAGCCCCTCGGTGGTTTTCGACCGTGAACGTTCAGTCTCTTTGGGACAGTGCCAGCAAAATGAGCGATCTGCGGTAGATTCCTCTATCGTGAAAGCTCCTTGAGCAGCCTCTCGGCATCTTTATGCCGAGGATATTTTTCTAGAATCGTGCTCAAGATTTTTGCGGCCTCCACCTTATCACCCTTCTCCTTTAAATAGAAGGCCAGGGTATAGGCATACTTCGCATCCTGCGGCCTGAGATCTACAGCCTTTCGACACCAAGTCACCGCCTCATCGATCCGATCTTTTGCCGTGATGATGCAGAGATTATAGGCAGCCTGGTCCATCTGGGGATCGGCCACGAAGGCTTTCTTGAGGTGTTCTTCGGCGGCCTGCGGATCGCTCTGATCAGCGCGCAGCAGTCCTAGATTGAAATGTGCCGCAGCGTTGTCCGGAGCCAGTTGAAGAGCCTGAAGCAAGGTCTTCTCGGCAGCATCAACCTCACCCCTCTGGGCATGGGCAATGGCCATGTTGACCTTCGCTGGAATGGCTTGGGGGTCAAATCGCAGGGCCGTCTGATAGGATGGTATCGCCTCCCCGGCTTTCCCTTGCGCAAGCAGGTGATTGCCCAGGTTATGATGGGAGGTCCACTGGTCGGGCCTGGCGGTTATTGCGGCCAAGTATTCATCGTTGGCCTTGTTCACCTGTGCTTGATAGGCAGCGGGCACGGTCATCTTCGGGAAAGAGGCGATCCCTGCGGCTGCCCGTACCCGAACCAGACGGTACTCGTCCCCCGTCGCCTCCACCAGGGCTTGCAGGCTTTCCACAGACGGCAGGCGTCCCAATGCCTCAACTGCGGCGCCGCGCACCAGGGGGGACGGGTCCTTGGCTGCCGTGAGCAGGGCTCTGTGCACCTCTTGATCCTGCCCTGGCGGAATGAGCCTGATAAGTGCAGTGGCGAAAACTTCCTCCCGTTTGGGGTCGATGATGTAGGCCAGCATTTCGGACAACTTCGTCCAGTCTCGTTTGCGGGCCATGTCGACAAGAAAGGCGCGTTTGAGAAAAGGTGCCTGATAATTCCGAGAACGCCACTGTTTAACCAGAACATCGGCCCAGGATGCTTCTTTGTCCGTATGGCAAAGGGTGCAGGCATTCGGGGATTTGAAGGCCAGTGTCGCTGACGGCACGGGTGGCAGCATCGAATGATCGCTCCGCTGCATCCGCGCGAAGACAGTCTTGGGCATATGGCAGGCAATACACTTGCTGCCTTCGCTTGTCTCTGCATGATGGGTGTGCGCTGCCGGGTTCCGCACCTTGTCTTCATGGCAAGGCAGACAGGCATTGTTAAACTTCTCCTGTGCGAACCGATACCGGCCGCTGGAGGTGTGGCAGTGCATGCAGTCAAGTGTGCCGGATTTGACGCAGGGACTCATGCTCCACGAGGTGAGGGTATAATTCTCTCCCAGATCCCGTCCATCCGGGTAGTAATCAGGGTCTTCCAGCGCTACAAGGTCGAAAAAATCGAAAAACCGATCAGTTGGCTGGTATTCAGTAGCTATGCGGTTCGCTTTGGCGTGACAACTGACACAGAGATCGTTCCGCTGCACGGTGGTCATGGTCTTGGTGCTGATGATCCGCAACTCCGGTAACGGCTGACCTTTGGCCGTCGCCTTGGCAATCTTATTGTGCTCTGTTGCAGGGCCATGACAGGTTTCGCAATTGATACCCGGTTCGGCCCAAGTCGTTTGGTACGTATCCGTTTTTGGATCGTAGTTGGTTGAGAGTTGGCTCACATGGCAATTGTAGCAGGCCGTATTGAAGGTATAGGAGGAGGATCGCCAATCCACCGCTTCACCGCGCTCTCCCCCAGGGAAATGACGGATGCCGCTGGCAGATGTATCAAACCATTGCTTTTTTTCAATGTCATACGCGACAGGAATGGTCTGAAGCCTCCCCCTGTCAAAAAGGGTAAGAAAGTAGTAAACGTTTTTGCCGCCGAGCACATGCTCGATTGTATATTTCTTTACGCCCTCACGGCCTCTTTCGAAGAGTACGCCTTCCTCAAGATCTGCTCGATATGACTCTTTGCCAATGACGATATCTCCCTGCTGTGGCGTGAGCTTTTCCTTGGCAAACCGTGCCGAATACGGCTGCATGGCCAACCCGTGCATGGATGTGGACCAGAGTTGGTAAAATCGTTCATGGCACTCCCTGCAACTCGATGAGCCTGCGTAAGGAATGGATGGAGTGTCGCTGCCAATAGCAATTTCAGTGAATAAAACACACAGCAAAATGATGCAAATTGATCTCATGTTTCCCTTGTCTGTCATCCGCACGTCAGCCACGCCCGCTTTGGGCTGATTGCGTGCATGAATTTTCTCTGGAGCGGCACTTGCCAGCAAAATGTTGCCTCACAAAGGCGAAATCTTTAAGCGCCGCAGTTGTTTTGCTCTAAATTTGCGAAA
>JAQUDN010000259.1 GCA_028685665.1 Burkholderiaceae bacterium
GGGGGGTGGTCGGGCACAAAGCGCAACTGCTTGTTCTGCAGGATGGGCGGCACGGGGGCGGCCACCCCCTCGGGGGCGGGGGCTTCCGTGCAGGCCGACAGCAGGCCCGCGCAGCACAGCGCCAGAGCCCATGCTCGCGGAGCCATCGGCAGGCGGGCACGGGGGTGCGCACGCAGTCGTGAAAAAGAAGAAGGCAGCATGGCGGACTCGGTGAAACAGGAATCAGGAAGCGGGAAGCAGGGTGTCCGGCTGCGTGCGCAACCACCAGGCCCCCAGGGCCTTGGCATGGTCGGCCCGGGCCGACAGCGCATCGAGCACGGTGGCGCGCAAGGTGCGGCGGGCATCCAGCAGATCGGTCAGGGACAAGGCCCCTTTGGCGTAGGCCAGTTCGGCGTTTTCAGCCACCTGGCGGGCGCGGGGCAGAATCCCGGCGTCCAGGCTGGCCAGGCGCTGCGTGGCCGAAGCCAGCTCCTGCTGCAGGCGGCGCAGGTCCAGTTCGGCCAGGCGGCGCACTTTGTCCAAGGCCTGCTGGGCCTGGGCCTGCTGGGCCTGGGCCCGGCCGATTTCGCCTTCGTAGGCATAACCCACTTGCAGGGGCACCTGCACACGCAGCTCCACCATGCGGTTGGAAATGCCGGGGTAGTGGTTGAGCGAAGCGCCCACGGTCCAGTCGGACTTGCGCAGGGCCAGGGCGTTGTCGAGGGCTCCCTGCGCCGCCTGGACCCGGGCCAGGGCCGCACGCACTTCAGGGCGGCCCTCCACCCAGGCCGCCAGCTCTGCGCCGGGCAGTGCACTGTCCCCCGGCAGCGGCCAGGCCCCGTCGGCCTGCAAGGTTCCGGCCAGGCCAGCCCCGGCAAGCTGCGTGAGCAACGCCAGCGCACGCTGCTGGTCGCGCACCGCCATCTGCAGGTCGGCGCGGGCGCGCTGGGCCTCGATTTCGGTCCGGGCGGCATCCTGGGCGGACAGATCCCCGGCCTGCACCCGGCGGTTCGCCAGACGGGCCAGCTCGGCCGCGCTGTGCTCGATGCCGCGCATCTCCCGCAGGCGCTGGTCGGCCGCCATCAGGTCGTAGAACGCGGCCAGCGTGGCCTGCAGCACCTGGACCTGCACATCGTCCACATCGAAAGAGGCCGCGTCGGCGGCGCGCTGGGCGGTCTCGGTGCGCAGGGCGCGCTTGTTGCCACGCTCCCAGGTCCAGTCGATGCCCAGGGCCTTGTCGATGCGCTTTTGTCCCAGGCTGCCCGCACCCACCCCGTTTTGCAGATCGATGGAGGCCGTCTTGGCGCTGAACACGGGCAAGGGGGCATGGTCTGCGCTCGCGATATCGGCCCGCGCAGCGGCCATGGCCTGGCGGGCCAGGCCGATGTCCGGGTGGTTGCGGGCGGCCTGCAAGGCCTGGGTCAGGGTCACCGGGGTGGTCTGGACCGACCCACTGGGCTGCGCTCCGGCGGACAGGACCAGGGCCGCACCGGAAAAAAGAATCAGCTGTCGTATGCTCATGCCCCGTTTATCGCTGCAGCCGCCTGACTGCAGCCTGACCTGCTTTCCCCGTGAAAACACGTATGCCCTCTGTCTCTTTTTTACCGCTGCCATGCGCATCCTGGTCGTAGAAGACGATGACGTGCTGCGCCATGTGATGGTGCGCAGCCTGGCCGATGCCGGCCACCGGGTGGACCTGGCCACGAACGCCCGTGAAGCCGACCACTTCTGGACCGTTCAGCCTTTCGATGCGGTGCTGCTGGACCTGAACCTGCCCCAGGACCACCAGCAGGGCAGCCCCCTGACGAATGGCCTGCAGGTGCTGCGCGCCGCGCGCTTGCGCGGCGATCGCACACCGGTGCTGGTGCTGACCGCGCGCGACCGCACCGAGGAGCGCATCGCCGGGCTGGACGCCGGGGCCGACGATTACCTGGGCAAACCCTTCGATCTGGCCGAAGTCGAAGCCCGCTTGCGGGCCCTGGTGCGCCGCACGCAGGGAACGGACGACCGCAGCGGGGTGGGCAGCCTGGTACTGGACCGCCGCGCCCGCCGCGTCACCCTGCGCGGCACTGCCCTGGAATTGCCCGCACGCGAGTTCGAAGTCCTGTGGGAGCTGATGACGCCCCCCGGCCGGGTGGTCAGCAAGCGCACCCTGTCGGAAAAACTGTCGGATTTCGAAGACACCCTGGGCGACAACGCCCTGGAGGCCTTCATCTCCCGCCTGCGCAAGAAGCTCACGGGCAGCGGCGCCAGCATCCGCACCTTGCGCGGCCTGGGCTACATGCTGGAATCCCAGCCCCCCGAAGCCCCCTGACGCATGCGGCCCTCGGAAGCCCCCCCTGAAGACACCCCGGTCCCGGGCGCGCACCGGCAAGCCCCCTCCCTGCGCGCCCGGCTCTTGCGCCATGTCCTGCTGCCCCTGGCCTTGACCTGGCTGATGGGCATGCTGGTCTCGGTGCTGGTGGCGCGCGAATTCACCCAGCGCGCCTTCGACCGTTCCGTGCTCGACGATGCCTATGCCCTGGCCGCGAATGTGCGCATTTCAGACGGCCGGCTGGATTTCGTGCTGTCGCCACGCGAAGTGAAGGCGGTGTTGTTCGACCAGTTGGAGAGTGTGTATTTTTCCGTCCTGGGCCCGGATGGCTTGCCTGTGGCGGGCAACCTCCAGCTGGACATTCCCGCACCCGGCCCCTATGAAAGCCACCGTTTTTCAGACGTGCGCTTCCACGGCCAGGGCCTGCGTGCGGTGCGGCTGCGCCTCGAAACGCCTGAAGCCTTCGAAGTGGTCATTGCCGGAACCACCCACGGGCGGCGCGCCATGCTGCGCGGCGTGCTGCTGTACTCAGGGGTGTCGCAGTTGCTGCTGCTCTTGCTGCTGGCCGCCTGGCTGTGGCGGGCGATCCAGAAAGACCTCGAACCCATGACCGCCTTCCAAAGGGCCCTGGAACACCGCCATGCCCGCGACCTGGCGCCGCTGCCGGTCAAGGCCTCGACGCGCGACATGCTGCGCCTGGGGACGGCGGTGAACGATCTGCTGGCCCGGGTGGCCCGGGGCGTCCGGGCACAGCGCGAGTTCGCCGGCAATGTCGCCCATGAACTGCGGACCCCGCTGGCCGGGATCCGGGCGCTGGCCAGCTATGGCCTGGCGCAGAAAGACCCCGCCGTCTGGCGCGAGCAGCTCAACGGGATCGTGCACAGCGA
>JAQUDN010000090.1 GCA_028685665.1 Burkholderiaceae bacterium
CGGCTCTTGAAGGGGCCAAACTGCTGGTGCAGGCCCGACACCCAGGCCGGGAAAAAAGTGAAGGCCAAGGTGTGCGGCACCGCAAACTCGATCATGTCCTTGCCGGCACTGGTGTGCGCGCGCAGCATGGCGCGGGTGTTCTGCAGGGCCTGCAGCATCTCGATCGCCTGGTCGTAGAGCGTCTTGCCGGCGGGCGTCAGGCGGGTCGGGTAAGAGCTGCGGTCCACCAGATCGGTCCCGGCCCAGGCCTCCAGCGCCTGGATGCGCCGCGAGAAAGCGGGCTGGGTGACATGCCGCAATTGCGCGGACCGGCTGAAACTGCGTGTTTCCGCCAGGCTGACGAAATCTTCAAGCCACTTGGTATCCATCGGCCCATTATCGGCGGGGCCCCCGGCCGCCCGCCGAGGGGGCGCCGAACGCGGCGCATAAAATCCGCCGCAGTGCCCTGAGCGCACTGCGGCGCCCCTGCCCACCCTCCGGTGCGCCGTCCGGCCCCACCCCGGGCCATCGGCCTTGTCCTCTTCTGAATTGCCACCCCCATGTCCAGTCCTCCCCGCTCCGGGCGTCCCGCCGACGCCGCGCCCTCCACGCCCTCCACCCCCCCGGTGGCCGACGAACCCCGTTCGCTGCGCCTGGAAGACGGGCTGACCGTGATCGTCATGGCCGCCCTGGCGCTGATCACCTTTGCCAATGTGCTGGTGCGGTATTTCACCAGCAGCTCGTTTGCCTGGACCGAGGAAATCTCGGTCTTTCTGATGATCGTGCTGGCCTTGGTGGCCGGCTCCGGTGCCGTGGCGCGCGACCAGCACATCCGCATCGAATACTTCGCCGAGGCCGGCTCCATGGCCCGCCGCCAGCGCCTGGCGCAGTTTGGCGCGCTGATGGTGGCCCTGCTGTTTGGCCTGATTACCGTGCTGAGTGTGCGCGTGGTGTGGGATGACTACCGTTTTGGCGAAACCTCCCCCGGCATTGGCGTGCCGCAATGGTGGTACTCGGTCTGGCTGCCGGTGTTTGCCGCGCTGATCACGGCCCGCGCCCTGGGCCTCTTTGTGCGGCGCAGCCGCAAGGCCACCCCCGCAGACCACCACGGAGACTTCCCCGCATGATCGCCACCCTGTTGTTCGTCGCCTTCCTGGGCATGATGCTGGTGGGCGTGCCGATTGGCGCGGCCCTCGGCCTGGCCGGCACCGCCGCCATCGCCGCCGCCAATGCCGACAGCCAATGGTTCGGCCTGCTGGCCGTGCCGCAGAATTTTTATGCCGGCCTGGGCAAATACCCCCTGTTGGCCATTCCGATGTTCGTGCTGGTCGGCTCGATCTTCGACCGCTCGGGCGTAGCGCTGCGCCTGGTGAACTTTGCCGTCTCCATCGTCGGGCGCGGCCCGGGCATGCTGCCCCTGGTGGCGATTGCCGTGGCCATGTTCCTGGGCGGCATCTCGGGCTCGGGCCCGGCCAACGCGGCCGCCGTGGGCGGGGTAATGATCGCCGCCATGTCGCGCGCGGGCTACCCGGCGTCGTTTTCCGCCAGCGTGGTGGGCGCGGCGGCGGCCACCGACATCCTGATTCCGCCCTCGGTGGCCTTCATCATCTACTCGGTGCTGGTGCCTGGGGCCTCGGTGCCCGCGCTGTTTGCGGCCGGCATGGTGCCCGGCGTGCTGGCCGGCATTGCGCTGATCGTGCCGGCCGTCTGGATGGCCCGCAGCCACAAGATGGGCGCCCTCGAAGCGTCCATGCCCCGCCCCCGGTTCTGGCAAAGCCTGCGCGAAGCGCTGTGGGGCCTGGCCGCGCCCGTGCTGATCCTGGGCGGCATGCGCGCCGGCTGGTTCACCCCCACCGAAGCCGCCGTGGTGGCGGTGTTCTACGGCCTGTTCGTGGGCATGTTCATCCACCGCACGATCTCGGTGCGCGACCTGTTCCCGATCCTGCGCGAGTCGGGCGAGCTGTCGGCAGTGATCCTGATCGTGGTGTCGCTGGCCGGCATCTTTGCCTATTCGCTCTCGACCCTGGGCGTGATCGATCCGGTGGCCCAGGCCATCGTGAACTCGGGCCTGGGCGAGTACGGTGTGCTGGCCCTGCTGATCGTGCTGCTGATCACCGTGGGCATGTTCCTCGATGGCATCTCGATCTTTTTGATCTTCGTGCCCCTGCTGCTGCCCATCATGCAGTTCTACCAATGGGACCCGGTGTGGTTCGGCGTGATCCTGACCCTCAAGGTGGCCCTGGGACAATTCACGCCGCCACTGGCCGTGAACCTGATGGTGTCCTGCCGCATCGCCGGCGTGCGCATGGAGTCCACGGTGCGCTGGGTGGGCTGGATGCTGCTCTCGATGTTCCTCGTGATGGTGCTGGTGATTGCCTTCCCGCAGCTGGCCCTGTGGCTGCCCGCCCAGATGGGGTATTGATTTTTCGACGACTGACTTTCAAGGAGACTGAGAACATGAAACTGCGCACCTTCCTGACCTCCGCCGTGGCTGCTGCTGCGGCCCTGGCCTTCACCGCCCCCGCGGCCCTGGCCCAAACCGCCTACAAGAGCGAATACCGCATGTCGCTGGTGCTGGGCACGGCTTTCCCCTGGGGCAAGGGCGGCGAGCTGTGGGCCAACAAGGTGCGCGAACGCACCCAGGGCCGCATCAACATCAAGCTGTATCCCGGCGTCTCGCTGATCCAGGGCGACCAGACCCGCGAATTCAGCGCGCTGCGCCAGGGCGTGATCGACCTGGCCGTGGGCTCGACCATCAACTGGTCGCCCCAGGTCAAGGCGCTGAACCTGTTCTCGCTGCCCTTCCTGTTCCCCGACTACGCGGCGGTGGACGCCGTGACCCAGGGCGAGGTGGGCAAGCAGATCTTCCAGACCCTGGACAAGGCCGGCGTCGTGCCCCTGGCCTGGGGCGAGAACGGCTACCGCGAAATCTCCAACTCCAAAAAGCCCATCAAGAGCCCGGCCGACCTCAAGGGCATGAAGATCCGCGTCGTGGGCTCGCCCCTGTTCCTGGACACCTTCACCGCCCTGGGCGCCAACCCCACCCAGATGAGCTGGGCCGATGCCCAGCCCGCCATGGCCAGCGGCGCCGTGGACGGCCAGGAAAACCCCCTGGCCGTCTACATGGCCGCCAAGCTGCACACCGTGGCCCAGAAGCAGGTGACGATGTGGGGCTATATGAACGACCCGCTGGTCTTCGTGGTCAACAAGGACATCTGGAACAGCTGGACCCCCGCTGACCGCGAGATCGTCAAGCAGGCCGCCATCGACGCCGGCAAGGAAGAAATCGCCATCGCCCGCAAAGGCCTGGTCGAAGAAGGCAAACCCCTGCTCAAGGACGTGGCCGCCAACGGCGTCACCGTCACCGAACTGAGCGCCGCCGAGCGCGAAGCCTTCGTGAAAGCCACCCGTCCCGTGGTGGACAAGTGGAAGGGCCAGATCGGCGCCGACCTGGTGGCCGCCGCCGAGAAAGCCATCGCAGCGCGCAAGAAGTAAGCTGATTTGCTCCTCAAAAGAGAGCTGCTTGCGCCCGATTTTATTGGGCTGGCAGCTCTTTTTATGCCAACTCACTGCGGAAACTCCGCCTTCGCGGTGTCCGCCAGAAATTGCACAAAAGCCTTCACCTGGGGCGGCAAATGCACGCCGGGCATGGTGATGGCGTACAGGGTGCTGCCGGGGGTCGGCTCGACCTGGTAGTCGGCCAGCACCTGGCACAGCCGCCCCGCCGCCAGGTCGCGGGAGGCCACGTACACCGGCAACAGCGAAATCCCCAGGCCATCGCGCGCCATCTGTCCCAACAAAGCGTAGTCAGCACAGGCGACGCGCGAGCGCAGGACCACCCGGTGCGCAGCGGCATCCTTGCGCAAATGCAGCTCCATACGGGTGCGCATCCCCAGCCAGGCGTGGTGCCCCAGGTCCTCGGGAACCTGCGGGGTGCCCTGCTCGGCCAGGTACTCGGGGCTGGCGCAAAAAATCCAGTGGGTTTGCCCCAGCACCCGAGCCACCTGGTGCGGGGAGGGCTCGTTGGTGAAACGGATCGCCACATCGATCCGTTCCTCGATCAGGTCCACCACGCCCGACTTCAAAGTGATCTGCAACGCTACGGCGGGGTAACGCCGGCAGAACGCCTCGAACACCGAGACCAGATACAAGCGGCCAATCGCGGGCGGGCAACTGACATGCAGGGGCCCGCGCACCACATCGCCGTGCGAGAGCAGCAAGTGCTTGGCCTGTTCGATCTCGCTGCGCACCGCCCGGCACTGCTCGTAGAACGCAGCGCCCAGGTCGGTCAGGACCATCTTGCGGGTGGTGCGCCGCAGCAGCTGAACGCCGGCGGTGCTCTCCAGCTCCTTGATGCGGCGGCTGACGTTGGAGCGGTCCATGCCCAGGCGCCGCGCCGCGATCGCAAAACTCCCCGCTTCCACCACTTCCGCAAAAAACAAATAGGGCGACTGGTCCACCGGCAAAACCTCCGGGGCACGAGCATAAGGCCTGCGCCCAGGCCCATTCACCCGATCGGCGGACTCGGTCACAGCACAGTTGCGCAGGCCGCTACCGCTCAATCGGCGCAGACGCGCGCGCGGGCCAGGTCGTATTCGGCGCGCAAGCGAGCGACGATTTCGCGCACCTCGGGCAGGTCGTGGATCTGGCCCACGCCCTGCCCCGCGCCCCAGATGTCCTTCCAGGCCTTGGCCTTGGAGCGGCCGTCGGCAAAGCTCATATTGGCCTTGTCGCCGACGGGCAGGTTTTCCGGGTCCAGGCCCACGCGCTCGATGCTTTCGCGCAGGTAGTTGCCATGCACGCCCGAGAACCAGTTGCTGTAGACGATGTCCGAGGCGCCGGCCTTCACGATGGCCTGCTTGTAGTCCTCGCTGGCATTGGCTTCCTTGCTGGCGATGAAGCGCGTGCCCATGTAGGCAAAGTCCGCGCCCATGGCCCGTGCGGCCAGCACGGCCCCGCCCGTGGCCATGGCTCCGGACAAGGCCAGTGGGCCGTCGAAAATCTGCCGCACCTCGCCTACCAGCGCAAACGGCGATTGCGTTCCCGCATGGCCGCCGGCCCCCGCCGCCACGACGATCAGGCCGTCCACCCCCGCCTCCAGCGCTTTTTGCGCGTGGCGCACGTTGACCACGTCGTGGAAGATCACGCCGCCGTAGCTGTGCACGGCGTCCACGATCTCGCGGGCCGGCGCGCGCAGCGAGGTGATGATGACCGGCACCTGGTGCTTGACGCAGGTCTCCACGTCCTGCATCAGCCGCCGATTGGAGCTGTGGGCAATCTGGTTGACGGCGATCGGCCCCACGGGCTGGCTGGGGTGGGCCGCCCGGTAGGCGTCCAGCTCGGCCTTCATCTGGTGCAGCCATTCGTCCAGCAACTCGGGCTGGCGGGCGTTGAGCGCCGGAAACGAGCCCACGATGCCGGCCTTGCACTGCGCCAGCACCAGCTCGGGGTAGCTGACGGTGAACATCGGCGAGGCAATGATGGGCAGGGCCAGGTGCTGCAGCGCAGGGGGGATTCGGGAAGCGATGGCGTTCATGGTCACTCGTTCAATCAATCACAAGACAGAGGATTCGGTGGGGTGGTTCAGTCCAAAGTGACGCCCGAGGCCTTGACCCGCTCCGCCTGCAGCTTGCTGTTGCTGGCCAGGAAATTGCGGAACTCCACCGGCGTGGAGGCCACCGGCACATAGCTGAAGGCATCGATGTGCTTCTGGCGGAAATCCGGTGCCACCACCACGGCACGGGTGCTGGCGGCCACCTTGTCCACCACGGCGGCGGGCGTGCCCTTGGGGGCCAGCAGGCCGATGTTGAAGATCGCCTGGATGTCCTTGACACCGGCCTCCTTGAAGGTCGGCACCTGGGGCAAGGCCACGCTGCGCACCTCGGACGACACGGCCAGGGGCTTGAGCGCGCCGCTCTTCACATGCTGCTCGATCACTGAAACCGCCAAGACCGCCACGTCCACCTGGCCGGAAATCACATCGGGAATCAGGTTGGCTGCGCCCCGGTAGGGCACATGGGTCATCTGGATGCCCTCCTGCTTCTCGAAGGTGACGATGGGCAGGTGCGCGATCCCGCCCGCACCGGTGGAGCCATAGGTCAGCGGCTTATCCTGGGCCTTGGCCTTGCGGGCCAGTTCGACGAACTCGGTCACGGTGTTGGCTGGCGTGTTCTTGTGGGTGAACAGCACCAGCGGCAGGCTGACCAGCTGGGTGATCGGCACGAAGTCGGTCTCGACGTGGTAGGGCAGCTTTTTGTAGAGGTGCGGGCTCATGGTGAGCGAGGCCTCGGTGCCGGCGAACAGGGTATAGCCGTCCGGGGCACTCTTGGCGACCTGATCGGCGCCGATGATCTCGTTCGCGCCAGGCTTGTTGAGTACCACCACCGGCTGCTTCCAGCTTTCGGACAGCTGCTGGCCCAGGGCGCGGATGAAGTTGTCCACCGGCCCCCCGGCGGAATACGGCACCACGATGGTGACGGGCTTGCTGGGATAGGTCTGCGCCACGGCGGCCGAAGCCAGCAGGCCCAGGGCCAGCGCGGTGAGGGTGGTTTTGCTTGTTTGCATGGTGTCTCCAGGGTGGTTGTAGTTACCAAATCAGGCGGTGGCCGGGCGTTTGAGGATCAGCAGGTCGCTGAACCCCTCCTGCACGACCTGGTCGTGTTGGTCGCGCAATTGCAAATGGCGCCCCAGGCGGCCCACGCGGGCGCTCTGGCCGGGGTCGAGTTCGGCAATCGTCATCTGGAGGTGCAGGGTCTGGCCGATCAGGATCGGGGCCTTGAAGGCCCATTCCTTGAGGTTCATCATCGCCACCGCCGTCGTCTCGAACACGCCCATCTGGTGCATGAAACCCGTGAGCAGCGCGATGCCGAAAGCGCCATGCACCAGGCGCTGGCCAAAGCGGGTCTTGGCGGCAAATTCGACATCGGCATGGATCGGGTTCCAGTCGCCGGACAGCATGTTGAACAGGGTCAGGTCGGCCTCGGTGACGGTGCGGCCGGTGCTGGTGAACTGCTCGCCCACCTGGAAGTCTTCGAAGTAACGGGAATGCATCAGGACAGCTCCACGGGGGTTTCGGCACGCAGGCGGTCCTGGGCCATCTGGCGCAGCTGGGCGCGGGAAATCTTGTTGCCGTTCGCGCCCTGGGTCAGCGGGAAGGCGGACAGCACCCACACCCGCTGGGGCACCTTGTAGTTCGCCATGGCGCGGCGCAGGTGGGCGATCAGGCCGGGAATGTCGAGCGCGTGCATCTCCGCAGCCTCGGGCACCACGAAAGCCACGGGGCGGTCCTGGCCCTGCAGCGGCACGGCCACCACCTGGGCCTCACGGACGCCGGGGTAGCGCTGCACCACGTCTTCGATTTCCAGCGGGTTGACCAGGTTGCCCCCGAGCCGCACGGCATCGCCCAGCCGGGTCTCGAACACCAGACTGCCATCGGGCCGCAGGTGGCCCAGGTCGCCGGTCTTGAAATACCCATCGGCCATCGCGTCGGTCGTGGCCTGCGGATTGCCGAAGTAGCCAGTGAACAGGCTGGGCGCCAGGATTTCAATCTGTCCGGATCGGCCCGGCGGCAGCCGCTCGCCCGTGGCCTCGTCGCGAATGTGAATCTGGGCCTGTGCCCCGGCGACCGGCACGCCGCCGCCTTCCAGGCGTTGGTCCAGCGGCGCCCCAAAGGCCTGGGCCGAGAAAATCGCCAGGACCTCGCTAGAGCCGTACAGGCCATGCAGGGGAATGCCGCGCTGGCAGCAATCCCTGGCAATCGCGTCGAATTGGGAGGTAAAGGCCCCAAAGCCAAAGAAGCGCAGGCTGGGGAAGGGTTGCGGCGCCTCGGAGGTTTCGGCCAGACGGCGCACCATTTCGTCGCTGCCAAAGCAATGGGTCACGGCATGGCGCACCAGCGAAGCGGCGGCGTCCTGGGCCTCGAACATCGGGGGCAAGACCACCGGCGCACCGGCAGCGAAGGCCGCCAGGGTGCTGTTCAGCCCGAAGGCGCCGCACAGCGGCAACAGGGTCAACAGGGAAGCGCCGGGCGCATCCAGGCGGTAGGCCGTGGCGCAGCGCTGGGCATGGTCCACCAGCGTGCGCTGCGGGTGCATGACCAGCTTGGGCGCCTTGGTCGTGCCGGAGGTCGAAAACAGCACCACGGTGGCTTCGGGGTCCGACAGGTCGGCCTCCTGCGCGGGCGGCGCTTGGTGCCCATCCAGCGCAGCCACCGGCCAGCCCAGGCGAGCCTGGGCAGCGCCCTCGGCGGCGGGCAGGTCGCCGTCGAGCAAGAGCACCTGCTGCAACTCCGGCACCTGCGCGGGCGACAGCTCCGCCAGCGTGGCCAGGAAGTCGATGCGCTGGTGCGGGCACTGGGTGATCAGCCAGCGGGCGCCGCTGGTGCGCAGGATGTGGGCCACCTCTTCCTGGCGGTAGCGGGTATTGACCGCCGCAGCGATGGCGCCCAGGCGGGCCAAGGCCATCAACACGACCGGCCACTCGACCCGGTTCACCAGCCAGACAGCGGCCCGGTCGCCCGGACCGATGCCCTGGGCCCGCAAGGCCGTCACCATGCGCGCCACCTGGTCCGCAAAGTCCGCCACGGTGGTCACCCCATCGGGGTGGATGAAAGCTGGCGCTTGCGGATCGGCCGCAAGGCGCGCCTGTAGCAAGGCAGAAAAACGCAGGTACGGCACGGTCAGGGGTCCTCCACAGCACACAAGGGGTGTTCCAGGCCAGCGGCCCAGCCGGACCGGCTGGTGCAGCAAGAACATCGATGGCGATGGAGAAGGATTCTTTCAGCCGGACCGCTTCCTGAGAAGCCCGCGGAACCTCATTGCATTGGTGTGCAAACAGCACCAATTGCCAGGGTTTTCACGGAGAGGGGGGACCTGGATGCCAGCCGCGCAGAAGGCCCACCAGCGGGAAAGAACCCCACTGGGGAGCACCATGCACAAGCCAAAAATGCTATTAAATAAATAGCTACTACCGCTCGTATTTAAAGCGCTTGAAGCACTTTTGAACCCCAACCCCCACTCACTCGCCCCCGCTCTGCTGCAGCGCCCACATCTGCGCATAGCGGCCTTGGGCGGCCAGGAGCTGGGGGTGGGTGCCGCGCTCCAGGATGGTGCCGGCCTCCATCACCAGGATCTCGTGGGCATCGACCACGGTGGACAGGCGGTGCGCGATCAGGAGCGTGGTCTTGTTCTGCGCGGCGCTTTGCAGTTCGGCCTGGATGGCGCGTTCGTTGGCCGAATCCAGCGCGCTGGTGGCCTCGTCAAAGATCAGGATGGGCGGGTTTTTCAGCAGGGTGCGGGCAATCGCCACGCGCTGCTTTTCGCCGCCCGAGAGCTTCAGGCCGCGCTCGCCGACCATGGTGGCGTAGCCCTGGGGCGTGCTGGCAATGAAGTCGTGGATGCGCGCCGCCTGGGCGGCCGCCTCGACCTCGGCCCGGCTGGCGCCGGGGCGGCCGTAGGCGATGTTGTATTCGACCGTGTCGTTGAACAGCACCGTGTCCTGCGGCACGATGCCGATGGCGCGGCGCACGCTGGCCTGGGTCACGCTGCGCAGGTCCTGCCCACCCAGGGTGATGCGGCCCTGCTGGATGTCGTAGAAGCGAAACAGCAGGCGCGCCAGGGTCGATTTGCCCGAGCCCGAGGGCCCGACCACGGCCACGGTCTTGCCGGCGGGAATCTCGAAACTGATGCCCCGCAGGATGGGGCGGGCGGGGTCGTAGGCGAAATGCACGGCCTCAAAGCGCACGGCAGGGGCCTGCGGCGCCACCAGCGGCTGGGCGCCAGGGGCATCGGCCACCTCGCGCTCCTTGTCCATGAGGGTGAACATCTTGTCCAGGTCGGTCAGGCTTTGCTTGATCTCGCGGTAGATCACGCCCAGGAAATTCAGCGGAATGTAGAGCTGGATCATGAAGGCGTTGACCATGACCAGGTCGCCCAGGGTCATGCGGCCATCGACCACGCCCTGCGTGGCGCGCCACAGCATGGCCACCAGGCCCACGGCAATGATGAGCTGCTGGCCGGCGTTGAGCAGGCTCAGCGTGGTCTGGCTCTTCAGGCGCGCCTGGCGCAGGCGCTGCAGGCTTTCGTCGTAGCGCTGGGCCTCGAAGGCTTCGTTGTTGAAGTATTTGACGGTTTCGTAGTTCAGCAGCGAATCCACGGCCTTGGTGTGCGCCACCGAGTCGAACTCGTTGGCCTGGCGGCGAAACTGGGTACGCCACTCGGTGACCAGCACGGTGTAGGTGATGTAGCAGGCCAGGGCGATCAAGGTGATCCAGGCGAACCAGACATCGAACTGCACCGCCAGCACCGTCAGCACCAGCAGCACCTCGATCAGCGTGGCCACGATGTTGAACAGCGAGAACGAGATCAGCGATTCGATGCCGCGCACCCCGCGCTCGATGTCGCGCGTCATGCCGCCCGTCTGGCGCTCCAGGTGAAAACGCAAGGACAGCGCGTGCAGGTGCTCGAAGGTCTGCAGCGCAATGCTGCGCGCCGCGCCCTGGGTGGCTTTGGAGAACACGATCTCGCGCAGCTCGGTGAACAGCGAGGTGGACAGGCGCAAGCCCCCATAGGCCAGCAGCAGCCCCACGGGCACCGCCAGCAAGGTGGCGGGCGAGCCCGGTTGCAGGGCCATGGCATCGACCAGGTTTTTCAGGAGCACCGGCACGCCGACATTGGCCAGCTTGGCGCCGACCATGAAAACAATGGCCGCCACGACGCGCCCCTTGTACTGCCAGAGGTAGGGCAGCAGGCGCCCCAGCGTGGCCCAGTCGGACGAACGGGCGACCGGCGCCCCCGGGGGCGAAGAAGCGGCAGACTCACCATAGCGGCGCATAGCAGACAATTCCCGTTGTTGTTTTGACTTCAGATTGTGCCCATGTCCACCCCCAGCCCCTCCCCTCTCACCGCCTTGCCCACTGACAAGGAGCTGGTGCTCAAGGTCATTCCGATGCCCGCCGACTGCAATGCCAACGGCGATATTTTTGGCGGCTGGGTGATGGCGCAGGTGGACCTGGCCGGCTCGGTGCTGCCCGCGCGCTATGTCCAGGGGCGCATGGCCACGGTGGCCGTCAACGAATTCATCTTCAAGCAGCCGGTGCGCGTGGGCGACATCCTGTCGTTTTTTGCCTCGGTCGAGCGCATCGGCAACACCTCGATCACCGTCCAGGTGGAGGTCTATGCCGAGCGCTTTACGGACCAGGGGCGCTACGGCAAGGTCACCGAAGCCAAGCTGACCTATGTGGCGATTGACGCCCAGGGCAAGCCCCGGCCCGTGCCCAAGAACTCCTGAATCCATAGCAATAAGGGCTGACTGGACATGGCCTGAAGGCTTTTTCAGGGCCAGGTCTGGAATCCGTTCATGGACGTCCCTGGGACGCCGCAGGCTGGCTGCGTGCCAGCGGCGGCAAGGCCGGCCGCAGGGGCCCGGATCACACGGCGCTGAAGTCCGGCCGGCGTTTCTCCATGAAGGCCGTGAAGGCCTCCCGGGCGGCGGGCTCCTGCAGCATGCGCCCGAAGCTGGCGGCTTCTTCGGCGATGCACTCCAGCACCTGGGCGCTCTGGCCGCGTTTCATGAGGCGTTTGGTTTCGATCAGCGAAGACAGCGGCTTGGCGGCCAGCTTTTTCGCCTGCGCCTGGGCGATGGTGTTGCACTCCGTGGGTGGCACCACCCGGTTGACCAGGCCGACTTCCAGGGCCGCCTCGGCCATGAAAGGCTCGCCCAGCAGCAGCGCCTCGGCGGCGCGGTGGTAGCCCATCATCTGCGGCACCAGCAGGCTGGACGCCGCCTCGGGGCACAGGCCCAGGTTGACGAAGGGCATGGAAAACGCCGCGTTGTCGCCGGCATAGACCAGGTCGCAATGGAAGAGCAGCGTGGTGCCGATGCCCACCGCCGGGCCGCAGACGGCCGCGACCACGGGCTTCGGAAAACCGGCCATGGCGCGCAGAAAGCGGAACACGGGCGATTCCTGCGTCGAGGGCGGCTGGTTCAGGAAGTCGCCAATGTCGTTGCCCGCGCTGAACACGGTGGCATCGCCCTGCAAGAGCACCACCCGCACCTGCGGATCGGCCGCGGCGGCCTCCAGGGCGTCGGCCAGTGCGGCGTACATGGCGGCGGTCAGCGAGTTCTTGCGTGCCAGGCGGTTCAGGGTCAGGGTGGTGATGCGGTCTTCGGTGTGGACGAGGATGTCGGTGCTCATGGGGGGCTTCATTCCTTGAAATAAACGATCTGGTGCGTGGTGGCCAGCAGGTGGCCGGACTCGTTCCACAGCTCGGCGCTCTGGTCGAAAAACCCGTTGAAGAAGGACTGCGCCCGGGCGTGGCCCAGCAGGTAGTCGGTGCCGGTGGCGGCCAGCTCGTCGGCGCTGGCATGAAAGTACACGGTCATCGAGACCGTGCCCACCGGCGTCATCACCGCGCGGCGGCGCCAGACCCGGGGATAGAACACATCGGCCAGGGCCGTGAGGCTGCAGAAGTCCAGCGGGCGCGGCGGCTCGTCGCGCATCCAGAGCTGGGTCACGCTGTCGGCCTCGGTGCCATTCCACTCGGTGGGGACCTGGCCGGCGCAGGGGCGCATGTCGTAGCGCTGGGGCCAGGCCACGGCCCGGATGAGCGGTACGCGGGGAATCGACTGGGGCCGGGGCACTTCGGGCATCACGGCATCGACGGCGCTCCAGGTGGCGCGGCGCTTGGCCGTCACGGCGGTGGCGGTCAGCACCACCGACTCCACGCCCTGGGCATCGGTCTGCGACAGGGTCACGGTCCAGTGCTGGGTGGAGCGGTTGGTGCGCACCGGCCGGGCCTCGGCACGAAACGCCCCTTCGGCCAGCGCGGCGGCAAAGTTGGCCGTGAAAGAGATCGGCTCCCCGAGCAACTCAGGGTGCTGCAGCACGGCATTCAGCGCCTGCGCGGCGGTGATGCCGCCAAACGGCCCGACCATGTTCATGTAGCCGGGGTGGGTGCGGCCCTGCCAGTGGCGGGTGGATTCACGGCCATGCTCGTGGGCGGTCACCACCACAGGGTCCAGGGCCAGGGCCTGGTCCAGGGGATGCGGGGCGGAAACGGTCGTTTTTGTCATTGAAGCTCCTGCAAAACGTCACCCGGCGATGATGCCCCAGCCCGCACGGCCCCGCTGTCACACCCGCTCGAAAATCCCCGCC
Source organism: Burkholderiaceae bacterium (assembly GCA_028685665.1). Classification (GTDB taxonomy): domain Bacteria; phylum Pseudomonadota; class Gammaproteobacteria; order Burkholderiales; family Burkholderiaceae_C; genus JAQUDN01. The sequence continues at coordinate 13,133 of JAQUDN010000090.1, forward strand.
GCGCCCTGCCCCGTGCCCACACACATGGTCACCATGCCGTATTTCAAGCCCTTGCGGCGCAAGGCGTGGACCACGGTGGCCGCGCGGATGGCCCCGGTGGCGCCCAGCGGATGGCCCAAGGCAATCGCTCCGCCCATCGGGTTGACCTTGGCGGGGTCCAGGCCCAGGGTGTTGATCACCGCCAGCGACTGGGCCGCAAAGGCCTCGTTCAGCTCGAACCAGTC
>JAQUDN010000260.1 GCA_028685665.1 Burkholderiaceae bacterium
TCACGGGGTTGCCGTCGGCCTGGGGCAAATCCAGCACCTTGGTCAGGGGCTGGCCGTTGGTCAAGATGTCCTGGTCCTCGCCCAGCACCTCCGCCGCCAGGTCCGCCGGGTAGACCTCGTGCAGCGCGAGGCCCACGATGCCCACGCCGCCGCCGATGCCCAGTTCGGACACGCGCCTGCTGGCCACCAGAAAGCGGCTGTCGCGGTCGCGGATGGCGATGTGCAGGGGCGCATGGTCCAAAATGCCGCGCAGGTGCTCGCCCGTTACGCGCAATTCTTCCTGGGCCTGCTTGATGGCCGTGATGTCCGTGGTTATTTCCAGCCGGACCATGCGCCCGTCCACCCAGCGCAGGGCCTGCACGCGCACCAGGCTCCAGCCGCCGGTGGCGGGCTCGCGCAGCTCACGGGTGAACACCCCGGCCGCCTCGCCGTCCTTGGTCAAAAGCTGCCTGCGCGGGCACCCGGCGCAGGGGTCGTGGCTGCCGTGCATGGCCGCCCAGCAGGGCCGCCCCACAAGGTCGTGGCCCACGCGCTCCAGGGCCGCGCGGTTGGCGTAGAGTATGGCATCGGTCTCGGCGTCGGCCACAAAGAGCGCGTCGGCCTGGTTGTCCAGCACGCGCAAAAAACGCTCGTTGGCGCGGCCCAGCTCCAGCTCTGCGCGCTTGCGCTCGGTAATGCCCGTGGCAAAGCCCTGCACCCCCGCCACGCGTCCGACGTCGTCGCGCTGGGCCAGGGCGGAAAGGCTGATCCAAACCGCTTCGCCCCCGCGTCTGCGGGCCTCGAACTCCAGGCCCCGCACGCGGCCATCGCGCGCCAGGGTCTCCAGCATGGCCTGGCGGTCGGCCGGGTTCGCATAAATCTGCCGCCCGATGTCCGCCACCTCGGCCTTGGCCTGCTCCAGGGAATCGTAGCCGAACATGCGCAGCAGGGCCTCGTTGGCCTCCGTAAGCTGCCCGGCGGCTGTGGAAACGAAGTAGCCCTCCACGGAATTTTCAAGAATCAGGCGAACCTTTTGCTCCGCCTGGCGCAGGGCCTGGGTGGAGGATTCCAGCGAGGCGGCCATGGCGTCCACCCCGTGCGCCAGTTGGGCCAGTTCGTCGCCGCCGGTGCTGCCGATGCGGTGGGAAAGCTCGCCCTGGCCCAGGCGGCGGGTGGCCTCCAGAATTTCCAGGGCCGGATTGATGATGCTGCGCCGCGCAAACCAGGCGGCCCCGAACAATCCCAGCAGCCCGGCAATCCCCAGGCCCAGGAAACTGCGCTGGGCGCTGGCCTGCGCTGGCTCCAGGGTGCTTCGCACCGGTATGCCCACGCGCACGTAAAGCTCCCGGCCCGGCTGGCTGGCCAGCATGCTGTACGAGTAGATGCGGCGCACGCCGTCCTGGCCGGTCTCTTCGTGCACGGTCTCGCCGCCAAGCACGTGTTCCATGCGGGTTGCTGCGTCGGCGGGCGGAATGTAGCGGGCGTCGTCGTTCAGGGGCACGGGGTGTCTGGCGTGCACAGCCCCGCGACTGTCGATGATTTCGGCCAGGGCGTCCTTGGGCAGCCGCATCCCGCCGGACAGACGCTCGAACCAGCCGTAGTCGAAGGCCAGGCTGAGCACGCCGTTGAGCGCGCCTTGCGGTCCGCGCACCGGGCAGCCCAGCACCATCATGGGCAGGTTGCACTCGCGGCCGGTCATGTTCTCGCCCAGGGAGCAGTCGTGGGAGCGCACCACGGCCTGAAACCAGGGCTGGGCGGCCACACCGTCCGTCGTGGGCGCCGGGCGCGAGGAAGCCAGCGCCGCACCGCCTATGTCATACAGGGTGCAGGACAGGTATCCGGGCGACTGGCGCACCACTCCGCGCAGCAGCGGGCTCAAGGCGGCGGGGTCTGGGGTTTGCAATTGCGGCAGCCGGGAAAGTCCCAGCAGAAGCTGACGGGTTCCGGCCAGGGTTTCGCGGCCCTGCCCGGCCAAAACCTCGGAAAGGTGCCGCACTCGCTGGGTGGCCTCGCCCAGCAGGTGCTCCCGCAGCTCCATGTTCTGCCCCACGGCCACAAAAGCGGCAGGAGCAAGGGCCAGCAGGGTCACGAGACAGAGGCGGAACGCAAGGTTTCGAGGCAGGTTGCGCATGGCGAATCCCCTGGAGCGGGCCATGCTTCCAGCCCGCAAGCCGGAGCTACCAGCAACCCGCCAGAGGCACAATGATTGCGGAGAAAAATACGTAATCAAGAAACCTTGTTCCTCTATATGCCTGCGCACAGCGCCTGCCCCGGACCGCGCCACCCTGGACCGCCGGGACGCGCCGTGCTATTGCGCCACAGGCGAAAGCGTTTTGCGCGCGCGGCCCAGGGCCGCACAACAACCAGCCAGGACCCCATGACCGACGAAAGCGATTGCCAGCACCACGGCCTGCCGGAGGACGAACACCGCCGCTATGGCCGCATCTTTCTTGCGGTCAGCCTTGCCGGGGCGCTGTTCCTGGCGGGCCAGGGCGTGCGCTGGTGGCAGGAGCACAGCCGCGCCCAGCGTCTGCAGCAGGCCGTGCACGAGGTGTATCAGCGCGCCCTTGCGGGCGAACCGGGCCGCTCCCCCTACGGGCGGCTCCAGTTCGAACTGGGCAAGCTCAAGGCCCAGTCGGCCCAGCGGCTGGACATGGTGGAGCTGCTGGCCGCGCTTTCGCGCCGCGCGCCGGAGGGCGTGCGCATCCGCACCATCTCCATGGCCACGGCCAGCGGAGTGGTAAGCGGCCTTGCCGCCACGCCGAACGACTTCCAACGCTATCAGGCCGCCCTTGCGGCCGAGGCCTTCTTCACCTTCTCCGTGCGCAAGGCGGACACATACGCCCTGCCCGTGCGCTTCGAGCTCAACGTCAAGGTGCGCGACCGCGCCGCCCCGCCCGAAGGAGACGACCAGTGAGCTGCCTGAACGGCCCCTGGCGCGCCGTGGCCCGGCTGACGCACCTGGCCGCCCCCGCCCAGAAGCGGCTGTGGCGCGTGCTCATCCTGGGCTGGACCGTGCTGCTGCTGGCAGGCTGGAGCGGGCTTTCCGCCCTCACGCGCGCGCAAGAAAAAGCCGCCGAGGAAGCCGGGCAGACTTACGTCACCATCGCCCCCCTGGCGGCGGAGGTGATGGACCTGCGCCAAAGCCGGGGCCAGTTGGAAGGCCAGCCCCCGCTGCTTGCAGCGGAGCAG
>JAQUDN010000261.1 GCA_028685665.1 Burkholderiaceae bacterium
GAACGCCTGACCCGGCCGCTGATCCGCCTGACGGGCGTGCCCAAAGACCCGGCCCGCCTGGGCGGGCCGCGCCATTGGAGCGAGGCCTTCCGCGAAGCCGATTGGGACGAAGCGCTGGCCCTGGCCGCCGGCGGGCTCAAAGCGCTGCGCGATGGCCACGGCCCCAAGGCGCTGGCCGGTTTTGGCTCGGCCAAGGGCAGCAACGAGGAGGCCTACCTGTTCCAGAAGCTGGTGCGCACCGGCTTTGGCAGCAACAACGTCGACCACTGCACCCGCCTGTGCCATGCCTCCAGCGTGGCGGCCCTGCTCGAAGGGCTGGGCTCGGGCTCGGTCAGCAACCCGGTCAGCGATGTCGAATATGCCGACTTCATGCTGGTGATCGGCTCCAACCCCACGGGCAACCACCCGGTGGCTGCGACCTGGATGAAGAACGCCGTGCAGCGCGGGGCCCGCCTGGTGCTGGCCGATCCGCGCGTGACCGACATCGGCAAGCACGCCTGGCGCACCCTGCAGTTCCGCGCCGACACCGATGTGGCGCTGCTCAACGCCCTGATCCACACGGTGATCGACGAGGGGCTGGTGGACGATGCCTTACTCCGCGAGCGCACGGCCAACTACGAGGCCTTGCGCGACAACGTGCGCGGCTACAGCCCCGAGGCCATGGCGCCGATCTGCGGGATTCCGGCCGCCACGCTGCGCGAGGTGGCCCGGGCCTACGCCACGGCCCGGGCGGCCATGGTGTTCTGGGGCATGGGCGTGAGCCAGCATGTGCATGGCACCGACAACGTGCGCTGCCTGATCGCGCTGGCCACCATCACGGGCCAGATCGGCCGCCCCGGCACCGGCCTGCACCCCCTGCGCGGGCAGAACAATGTGCAGGGCGCCAGCGATGCCGGCCTGATTCCGATGATGTTTCCGAACTACCAGCGCGTGGCCGACCCTGCGGCCCATGCCTGGTTCGAGCAGTTCTGGGGCACGGCGCTGGATGCGCAGCCGGGCTACACCGTGGTCGAAATTCTGGGCAAGGCGCTGGCCCCCGACGACGATCCGCACAAAGTGCGGGGCATGTACATCCTGGGCGAGAACCCCGCCATGAGCGACCCCAACCTGCACCACGCCCGCCACGCGCTGGCCAGCCTGGAGCATCTGGTGGTGCAGGACATCTTCCTGACCGAAACCGCCTGGCTCGCCGACGTGGTGCTCCCCGCCAGCGCCTGGCCCGAGAAGACCGGCACCGTCACCAACACCGACCGCAGCGTGCAGATGGGCCGGCGCGCCCTCACGCCGCCCGGCGAGGCCCGGCCCGATCTGGCGATCATTCAGCACATCGCCCAGGGCATGGGCCTGGACTGGAACTACCCCGGCCCCGAGGCCGGCGTGGCCGCCGTGTTCGAGGAAATGCGCCAGGCCATGCCCGGCGCCATCGCCGGCCTGGACTGGCAGCGCCTGGAGCGCGCATCGAGCGTCACCTGGCCCTGCCTGAGCGCCGACGACCCCGGCCAGCCGGTGATCTTCACCGAGCACTTCGCGACCCCCTCGGGCCGCGCCCAGCTGGTGCCGGCCGACATCATCCCCGCCAATGAGCGGCCCGATGCCGCGTTTCCGCTGGTGCTGATCACCGGCCGCCAACTGGAGCACTGGCACACCGGCAGCATGACGCGGCGCTCGCGGGTGCTCGACGCCATCGAGCCCCTGGCCACGGCCTCGCTGCACGGCGCGGAGCTGGCCCGGCTGGGCTTGGTGCCCGGGGCGCTGGCGCGCATCCGTTCGCGCCGCGGAGAAGTGCAGGCGCGCGTGCGCCGCGATGACGGCACCCCGCTGGGCGCGGTCTTCATGCCCTTTGCCTACGGCGAGGCCGCGGCCAATCTGTTGACGAATCCGGCGCTCGACCCGTTTGGCAAGATCCCCGAGTTCAAGTACTGCGCCGTGGTGGTGGAGGGGCTGGAGGACTTGCCTTGCGGCCGTCCTGCCGGCGGGGCGTGAGGTCCTGGGGCTCCATCCAGGCGCTACATTCAGGCCATGTCTTCCCGCCCCCATACCGACGTTGCGGTGCTCATGCGCTGCGAGCGCATCGACAACCGCTGGCAGCCCTGGCGCTGGTCTTTGGCCGATGTCGTGCCCCAGGAGCCTGCGTTTGGCACCGCGCCGCGCCTGCTGCGCCAGGATGAGCGCGAAGAGCACTGGCTGTTTCCGGGCTTCACGGTCGAGCTGTTCCGGGACGACGCCGAGGGCTACCACCTGAATCTGTCGTCCCCCGCGCCCTGCTGGTTCGTGCTGTGGCGCCTGGACGAAGTGACCGAGGCGCAGCCGCGGCCCCTGGCCCGTCCGGTGGCGGTCAGCCTGAGTTACCACGACGCGGGCCGCTGGCTCGATGCCCAGGAGTCGGTCGAGCAGGTGCCGGCCCCGCCGCCCGTGTGCGCGGCGCTGCGCGACTTTGTCGAGGCCCATTACGCCCCCGAGCCCCGCCGCCGCCAGCGCCCGGACAGTTTTCGCTCGCTGCAGGACCGTTTTGGCAGCCCGGCCTCGGTGTCCACGCAGAAGCGCCGTGGCCCAGGAGAAGGGCGTGGCTGACGGGTTTCTGGGCCGCTGGTCGCGCCGCAAGCAGGACGCCCGCGTGGGCAAGCCCCTGGACGAGCCGGCCCCGGCCCCCGGCGCGGCCCCGCTGGCCGTGCCGCCGGCACCCGGGCCTGGTCCGGTCCTGGCCCCCCAGGGCCAGGTCCAGGACACGCCAGCGCCCGTGGCGCCCCCACCGGCCCTGACCTTGGCCGATGCCCAGGCCCTGACCCCGGCCTCGGACTTCACGCCCTTTGTCGCCCGCAACGTGGCCCCCGAGGTGCGCAACCAAGCCCTCAAGACCCTGTTCACCGATCCGCATTTCAATGTGATGGACGGCCTCGACATCTATATCGACGACTACTCCCGGCCCGATCCCTTGCCGGCGGCCTTGCTGCGCCAGATGGCCAGCGCGCAGTTTCTGGGTTTTTTCAGCGACGAACCCGCACCGGCAGCCCCCACCGACCCGCTGCCCCTGCGCGACACCCTGGGGCCCGCCGTTCTTCCCGGGGCCCCGGATGGCGTGGCACAGTCGGGGTCGCCCGACGTGCCGCCCACAACCCACCCTTCCTGCCAAGACCATGACCACGCTGATCTGCGATTGC
>JAQUDN010000003.1 GCA_028685665.1 Burkholderiaceae bacterium
CTTGGATGGACGTGAGCACCGTGTCCGATACATCGGCACTGCTGCTGGCCAGCACCGACAGCATCCGCTTTTTGCCCGACGAAAAGAACGGCACCACCGCCACCTTCAGTTACTACATTTGGGACGGGTCTTCCGGCACCGCAGGCAACAAGGTGAGCGTGGGCACACGGGGCGGCAGCACGGCCTTCTCGACCGCAGGCGACGTGGCCACGATCACCGTCACGCATGTCAACGACGCGCCGACGCTGGACCTGGACGGCAACGACTCCTCCACCGCCACCGGCACCAGCTTCACCACCACCTTCCGCCCACGGGGAACAGCCGTGGCGGTGGTGGACAGCGATGTCACGATCTCCGACGTGGACAAGCTGGCTTCTGGCGCCGACTATGTCACGGGCGCCACGGTGTCTATCACCGGCGGCGCGGTGGACAACCTGTTTGGCACCACCTTCGAGACCTTGTCGTTCAAGACCGGCGGCGCGTCGGGTACCGATGCCAGCACCTACACCGGCAGCCAGGGCGCCATCACCATCACGGGCAATGGCGGCACGGCGCTGGCGCTGACCGGCAAGGGCACCTGGGCCGACTACCAAAACGCGCTCAAGGCGATTTACTACCTCAACAGCAACCCCAACGCCGCCACGGGCGATCGCACCGTCACCGTCACCGTCACCGACGGCGCCCTGACAGCGGGCGAGGCCACAGTGGACCGCCTTGCGTCCACGCCGGCCACCGCCACGGTGCAAACCCCCTGGACCACGGTGGTGGACCTGAACGGCACCACCACCGGACGCGACTACAGCGCCACCTACACCGAGGACACCACCGGCGTGGCCGTGGCGGCCTCCACCGCCAGCCTGGACAACCAGGCGGTCAATATCAAGACCGTGACCATGACCCTGAGCGGCGGGGTGGACACTACCGAGAAGTTGTTTGTCAGCACCGATCTGGTGGCATTCCTGACCAACCGTGGCATCACGGTGCAAAACAACGACAGCCAAACCATCACCCTGGTGGCCAGCAATGCCGTCTCGGGTTACAGCGGCACCACTTACGGAACGGCCAACAGCGGTGTTTCGGCTGAAAACATGCAGCTGGCCTTGCGATCCGTGCAGTACGTCAACAGCGCGCAAAACCCGACCCTGGCCAACCGCGAAGTGACGGTGACCGTCGCGGACGTGAGCAACGTCGGTTTGGGCGCCAAGACCACGATCACGGTGGTCCCCAAGAACGACGCCCCCGAGAAGGGCGGAGACTTTGCCGGTGCGCTGGACGAGGGCGCGGTGTATGTCTTCACCAGCAGCGACCTCAACAGCACCGACGTGGACAACGCGCCCGCCACACTCAAATACCTCCTCACGTCCACGCCCGCACAGGGCACGCTGTTCCGCGACACCAACAACAACGGCGTGGTGGATGCGGGCGAGGCGATTGCCACCGTGGGCACCAGCACCAGCGTGACTGCCATCAACGCCATTGGCAGCAACGGCTACTTCACCCAGGCCGAGGTGACAGCGGGCACCATCAAGTACGCGCACAACGGCCAGAACCCGAACGGCACCAACGCCACGGGCACCGACACCTTCGGCTTCAAGGTGGTGGACGGCATGGAGGACTATGCGTTCTCCAACATTGCCGCCAATCAGGCGGGCACGGTGACGCTGACGATTACGGAGAAGGACGATGCACCCACCGGCGCGCCGGTGGTCAGCGGCACCCTCGTACCAGGGCAGGTGCTCACGGCCAACGTGAGCAGCATGGCCGATGCGGATGGCCCGGTGAGCCCCACGTTCAGCTACCAATGGCAAGTCAGCAGCGACGGCAGCAACTGGAGCGACGCCACTGGCGCGGGTGCCACGACAGCCAGCTACACGCTGGTGGCGCTGGACCAGGGCCAGCGGGTCAGGGTGGCCGTGAGCTTCCAAGACGCCCTCGGGCGCCCCAACGCGCTCAAAGGCTTTGCCACTGGCACCGTGGCTTACACCAACGCCACCGTGGCCGGGAGCGTCACCATCAGCAACGATGGCACGCCCCAGGCCGGTGAAACCCTCAGCGCCAACACCAGCGCCCTGACCGACAGCGATGGCCTCGGCTCTTTAAGCTACCAGTGGATGGTCAGCACCAATGGCACCGACTGGACTCCTGTTGCGGGCGCCACCGGGCAGAACTACACCCTGCCTGGCAACGCCGCCACCGGCGCACAGTACAAAGCCGTTGTCAGCTACACCGACGGGCGTGGCAACAACGAAAGCGTTGACAGCTCTGCCGTCACCGTCGTGGCCCCCGGAGCCACCGCCAATATCCCGCCCTCCCTGACGGGCACGGGCGCCTTCCCGGCAACCACGGCGCTGTTCAGCGGCGTGGCGGTGTCCACAGTGGAATCTGGCCAGACCATCAAGACCCTGACGCTGACCGTCAGCGGCTTAAAGAACGCGGGCACAGAGAAGATCAAGGTGGATGGTGTGGACGTCGTATTGGGTGCGGCAACAACCACAGCCATCACTGGCGGAACCATCGGCGGTGTGAGCTACGCCGTCACGGTCAACAGCGGCACCGCCACCGTTACCCTCACCCATACCGGTTTGACTGCAGCCCAAACCAAATCGCTGGTGGAAGGCTTGGCATTGAGCGGAGGCACGACCTCCGGCTTGCGCGTGGTCACGCTGAGCAGCCTGCAGGACAGCGGCGGTGGCGGTACGGATATCGGTGCCATCGGCCTGAGCGCCACGGTGGATGTGGGTAACTCCCTCAACCCAACGCCTCCAGCAGTGTCAAGCAACACGGCCCCGACCGTGACGACCAACTCGGGCGTCACGCTCGACGAAGGGGCAACGGCTGCTTTGACGGGCACTTTGGTCGCCACCGACGCCGAACAAGCCTCCGGCCTGAAGGTGGTGCTGGCTTCCGCACCCGCCAACGGCACGCTGTTCCGGGACACCAACAACAACGGTGTCGCCGACACAGGCGAAGCGCTCAACGCCACCACGAACAAGACGTTCGCCCTGGCTGACATTGCCGCAGGCCGCATCAAGTACGCCCATAACGGCGGCGAAACCACCAGCGACAGCTTCACCTTCAACGTGAGCGATGGCCTGGCGCTGAGCGATAACGCAGCAGGTGGAACCGCGACAGACCCCAGCACCTTCACCATCATTGTCACCCCGGTGGACGACCTGCCCACACTCAGCGCCACGGCGCTGGGCACCAGCGGCGCGCCCGTGGCGTTTGCCGAGGGCGCTGCCGCAATGGCCCTGTTCTCAAGCGCCGCCGCCAGCCCGGTGGAAGCAGCAGAAAAGATCACCGGCATCACCGTACAGGTCAGCGGCCTGCGCGATGGAGCAGCGGAAAAACTGGTGGTTGATGGCGTGGCGATTAGTTTGATTGCTGCTACGACCACTGCTATCACTGGCGGTACTGTTGGCGGAGTGAGCTACGCAGTCGCTGTCACAGGAGGCACCGCCACCGTCACCCTGACGAAGACCGACACAGGCACGGTCTGGAACGGGCTGATCGACGGTCTTAAATACCAAAACACCAGCCAGAACCCCACCACCGGCAACCGCACGGCCACCTTGACCAGCGTGACGGAAACCGGTGGCCAAAGCTCGGCGGCAGCCATCACCAGCCATGTGACCGTCACCGCAATGAACGATGCGCCCACGCTCACGTTGAACACCATCACTGTGCAGGAAGGCGGCTCCAAAACCCTCACCACCAGCGACGTGACCCCCAGCGACGTGGTGGCCGCCGACGCGGACACCCCGCTGACCAGCCTGACCTACAAGCTCTTTACCGCGCCCACCCACGGCACGGTGTACATCGACGCCAACGGCAACGGCGTGCTCAACGATGGCGAGGCGCTGGCGCTCAATGGCACCTTCACCCATGCACAGCTGAGCGGCGGCAAGGTGCGCTACGTCCACGACGACGGTGAGCTGGGCGACAGCTTTGCCTTGACCGTGAGCGACGGCCAGGGCGGCACGTCCAGCCCCGCGACGCTGACCGTGACCCGCACCCCGGTCAACGATGCGCCCAGCATTGCCGACCTGGGCTCGGACGTGCTCACCTACCTGGCCAACTCGGGCGCCAAGACGCTGGAGCAAGGCGGCAACGCCGTGGTGAGCGACCCTGATTCGGCCAACTTCAGCAGCGGCAACCTGCGGGTGTCCATCACCTTCAACCGCGACCCGGCCAACGATGTGCTGAGCATTGCCAACGGGGGCTTGGCAGCGGGCCAGATTGGTGTGTCAGGTGCCAACGTGAGCTACGGCGGCACCGCCATCGGCACCTTCACCGGTGGCACAGGCACCAACGACCTGGTCGTGTCGTTCAACGCCAGCGCCACGCCCACCGCCGTGTCGGCTTTGGTCAAGGCCATCCAGTTTGCGAACGGCCAGGCCACTCCTGCGCTCACATCGCGCACGGTCAGCTTTGCTTTGTCGGACGGCGGGGCCAACGGCCAGGCCACACCGGTGGCTGTGAATGTGAACATCCAGACCGGGGGCACACCCAGCATTTCCATCGCCAACGGCTTCTTCGTGGTGGAAAACACCCAGCTGGTCACGGCGCTGTCGGCCTCCGACCCGAACAGCCGCCCCATCACGTTCAGCATCAGCAGCACGGGGGATGCCACCAACAACCCCGATGCGGGCAAGTTCGAGATCGTTTCGGGCAACCTGCTGCGCTTCAAGGCTGCACCAGACTACGAAGCCCCGGCCGACAGCGGCGCGAACAATGTTTACAACGTGATCGTGCGCGCCACCAACGACCAGGGATCGGCTGCCGAACAATCCCTGGCCGTGACGGTGCTGGACCAGAACCCCGAGACGGCCGCCGTGGGCGATACCACGGGCCCGGCTTTTGGCTTTGCCACGGTCAATGGCAGCAGCCTGGTGATGACCTACACCGATGCCAGCCCGCTGTCCGCCGCCAATCTGCCCCCCGCCTCGGCCTTTGCGGTCAAGGTGGGCGGCAGCACGGTGAACGTGAGCAACGTGGTGGTGAACGCCAACGCCAAGACCGTCACGCTGACCTTGGCATCCGCTGTCGCGGCAGGCCAGAGCGTGACCGTGGCCTACACCGACCCCACGGTGAACAACGACGTGGTGGCCCTGCAGGATGCAGCAGGCAACGATGCCGCTACGCTGGCAGACACCGCAGTCAGCAATGTGACCCCGTCCAGCGGTGGCGGTGGTGGCGGTGGCGGTGTTGCACCGGCGCCTGCGCCTGCGCCTGCACCGGCACCGGCCCCTGCGCCCGCACCGACCACGCCCCCCGTGGGCTCGGTCACCGGGGGAAGCAGTACGACCACAACCGCGGTCGACGGAACCCAGACCACCACAACCACCGGGACCCTGGGTGGGGCACCGGTGGTCGAAACCACCACGGTCACCAACGGGGGTGCCACCGTGCATGAACTGGTCTATGTGCCGATCGCCCCTGGCACCGGCTCTGCCAGCATCACACCCACGGTCTTGCCTTTGCTCTACGAGGAAATGCCTGGCAGTGCCAGCAACACCACGGTGAGTCTGCCCGCTGGCGTTGGGCTGGTCTCGGTGGGCGACCGGACGCCCACCGGGAGCACAGGCCAGCAAGGCCTGATCACGATGATTCAGTCTGCGGTGTCCGAGAGTGATCCGACCCGGACAGACATGGTGGGAGGCGGGCAATCCTTCCTGGACGCGCTGCCCGCCAACTCAACCTTGTGGGTCAACAAGATCCAGCTGACGGCGCCCACCACCTTGCCGCGCGCTCCCAGTGCGCCCATCGTGGTCAATGGCGCAGCCAACAATGCCTCGAGCAACTTCACTGGCGACAAGCTCGAAGCCCTGGTGATCGATGCCAGCGCGCTGCCGGCAGGAACCGTGCTTGAGCTGCAAAACGTGGACTTTGCCGTGGTCATTGGCAACGGCGTGATGGTTCGCGGCGGCAACGGCGCCAACGTGGTGTATGGCGGTGCGGGCTCCCAGAACATCCTGCTGGGCGAGGGCGATGACGTGCTGTATGGCGGCGCGGGTGACGACATCGTGGGCAGCGCAGAGGGCGCCGACCGGATTTTTGGCAACTCGGGCAAGGACACGCTGTTTGGTGGGGCCGGGGCCGACATCCTGCACGGCGGCACTGGAACCGACGTGGCCACCTATGCCGGCAACCGCAGCCGCTACGAGATCGTGCGCGACCATGGCAAGACCATCGTGCGTTCGCTGGACCGGCTGGACGACATCGATACCCTGATCAACGTGGAGACGATTCGCTTTGGCGATGGGGCGGTCCAAGTCCAGAACGATGCGTTCCACACCTGGATCGCCACGCTCTACCAGCAGGTGTTCAACCGCCAGCCGGACCTGGGGGGCTTTCAGTACTGGGCGAACGAATACGTGGGCGGCGACACGCTGGGCCACATCGCGCTGTCGTTCATGCACTCGGCCGAGTACGCGTCGGGCATGGCCAAACCCTTCGACCAGCTGACGGCAGGCCAGCAGATCGACCTGTTCTACCAACATTTCCTGGGCCGGGCGGCAGAGCCTGCAGGACAGGCCTACTGGGTGGGGCGCTTGAACGAAGGCATGAGCCCTGAAGACATCGCCGCCAACTTTGTCTATTCGCAGGAATTGCAGCAGTCATACCGGCAGCCCGATTCGTGGGAGTTCCTGCTTTGAGGGTGAAGTTGTCTTGTTGAGCCGACCGCACTGAAAGAGCGCCCCAATGGGCGCTCTTTTTTTGATAGCTTCTACCGCTGGTGTTCATTGGCCTGAAGGGCAAAAATCTCCACCATTTCCGTCTGCCGCGTCCCTTTGCCGTCTCGCCACCCCAAGGACACAAGCCTCTGCTACGCTGCACGCGGCCTGCGCTGCACCCCAGGGCGCTCCCGCCATGGGCCAGGCAAGCGACGACGAGGACAGGACCAGACACATGGCAACGCATTTCGATTTTGTCGTCATCGGCGGCGGCGTGGCAGGGGCCACGGCCGCAGAGACGCTGCGGGCCGAGGGCGCAGAGGGCAGCATCCTGCTGCTGGCGGCCGAGCCCCATCCGCCCTACAAGCGGGCCTCGCTGTCCATGGCGTTCCTGTCCGAGGCGCAGGCGCCGGAGCCGCAATGGGCGCTCCCGGCCGGGGCCTACGGCGCGCTGGACATTGACCTGCGCCTGGGCACGCGGGTGGCCCGCCTGGACACCACCGAGCGCCTGCTGTGGACCGACTGCGGTGAGTGCGTGCATTTCGGGCAGTTGCTGATCGCCACCGGTTCTCGCGCCCTCCAGTTGGACCTGCCGGGGGCCACGCTGGACGGCATCCATGGCTTGCGCTCGCTGGCCGATGCCCAGGGCCTGCGCGCCGACCTGCAGACCGCGCGGCGCGCCGTGGTGATTGGGGGCAGCTTCACGGGGCTGGAGGTGGCCGCTTCGCTGCGGCAAAGGGGATTGGAGGTGACGCTGATCGAGCGCGCGGGCCTGCTCGATGCGCTGCACCGGCCCGACATCGCGGCGTTTTTTGAGGGGGTGCTGAAGGCACAGGGCGTGCGCGTACTCACGGGCGATGCGCCGCGGGCCTTTGACGGCACTGAACGCGTCACCGCCGTGCACACCGTGGGCGGCCACACCCTGCCCTGCGATCTGGTGGTGCTGGGCATTGGCGTGGCGCCCGACACGGGTTTTCTGGAAGGCAGCGGCCTGGCAACCGACGAGGGCATCGTGGTAGACCGGTTCTTGCAGACCGCGGTGCCCGGCATCTTTGCGGCCGGCGATGTGGCCTCTTTCTTCGATCCGGTGTTCCAGCGCCAGCGGCGCATCGGCCACTGGGACAACGCGGTCAAGCAGGGCCGGCTGGCCGCCCGCAATATGCGGGGCCAGCACCTGCCGTATGCGGAGGTCAGCTACTTTGACTGCCATGTGTTCGAGCACAGCTTCAACCTGCTGGGCCTGATCGAGCCCGGGCTGGAGACGGTCGACCGGGGCTCGCTGGCCAGCGGCTCTTTCGCCTCGTTCTACCTGCAGGACGGCGTGCCGCGGGCGCTGTTCTCGCTGGGCCGGCCCTCGCAGGAAACGCGGGTGACGGAGACGCTGATCCAGCACCGGGTGAACCTGCAGGCGCACCGGGCGCAGCTGGCCGACCCCCAGGCCCCGCTGGACCCCATCCCGAACCAGACGATCTTCATCCTGCAGGGCGGCGGCGCACTGGGCGCTTTCGAGTGCGGGGTGGTCAAGGCGCTGAGCGAGGGGGGCATCCGGCCCGACATCGTGGCGGGCGTGTCGATTGGCGCCTTCAACAGCGCCCTCATCGCCAGCAACCCCGACCGGGCCGTCGAGGCCCTCGAAGCCTTCTGGCAGGAGCTGGCCACGGGCTCCCCCGACCTGCCCGACGAGCCCCTGCGCCGGGCGCTGGCCCAGGGCATGGTGGCGATGTTCGGGGTGCAGCAGTTCTTCCAGCCGCGCTGGTTCCAGCCCATGCTGGACCTGCAGCAGCTGCCCATGCACTGGACCAGCCTGTACGACACCACGCCGATCAAGCAGCTGCTGAAGAAATACATCGACTTCGACCGGCTGGCCTCCAGCCCGGTGCGGCTGCTGGTGAGCGCGGTGGATGTCGAAACCAGCGAGCTGGTGGTGTTCGACAGCTACGTGGACCGGCTGACGCCCGAGCACATCCTGGCCAGCGGCAGCCTGCCGCCGTCCTTCCCCTGGACGACGATCAACGGCCGGCATTACTGGGATGGCGGCATCGTGAGCAATTCGCCGCTGGAGCAGGTGGTGGCGCGCTGCGGTTCGGCGGGCAAGCGGGTGTTCATCATCGACCTGTTTCCGGGCCAGCGGCGCACGCTGCCGCAGAACCTGGCCGAAGTGATGGCGCGGCGCGACGAGATTCTGTATTCGGAGCGCATCCGCAGCGATGTGCAGACGCGTGGCGTGGTGCATGGCTTCCAGCAACTGGTGGAAGACGTGATGGCGGAGCTGCCCCCCGAGGCCGCCACCCGCCTGCGGCACAGCCCGCGCTTCATCCAGCAGATGGGCAACGAGGCCCCGATGCACATCACCCGCATCGTTCGCGGCGGCAGCGAGGACGAGGCGCCTTCCAGCGACTACGATTTTTCTGCGCGGACGGTGGAGCAACTGGCCCTGTCGGGCTACCGCATGGCCCGCCAGGCCCTGGGCCTGCCCGAGGCCACGGACCCGCCGGCCACGGCGCCCCCGTCGGCCTGAAGCCGAACCGCTCTTGTTTCAATAGCAGCCAACGCCCGTCTGCCGGGGCCTGGAGGGCTAAAACCCTGCAAACACCCCTGGAGACTCAGCGCGCCACGGGCCCCTCGAAGCCGAAGCGTTCGGTATCGACCTCGGAGGCGCCCTGGGGCGCATAGCGGTTGCCCTGGATGGCCTCGGGTGGGAACAGCGCGTCCAGCCGGTCCATGGCCTCCGGGCTGAGTTGGAGCCGCAGCGCGCCCAGGCAGTCCTGCAGGTGGTCGACGCGGGTGGTGCCGGGAATCGGCACGAAGCCGGGGTCTTTGTGCAGCAGCCAGGCCAGGGCCAGTTGCGCGGGCGTGGCGCCCAGCTCAGCGCCCAGGGCGCGCAGGGCGTCCAGCAGGCGCAGGTTCCGGGGGTAGTTGCCGGCCGGGTCGAAGCGCGGCAGGGTGCGGCGCATGTCGGTCGGGCCCAGGGTGCCCAGGGATTCCACGCTGGGCAGGGCCCCGCCCAGGAAGCCGCGCCCCAGCGGGCTGAAGGGCACGAAGGCCACGCCCAGTTCGCGGCAGGTGTCGAGCACCGCGATCTCGGGGTTGCGCGTCCACAGCGAATACTCGGACTGCAGCGCGGTGATCGGAAACTCGGCGTGCGCGCGGCGCAGCGTGGGGGCCGAGACCTCGCTCAGGCCGACGCTGCGGATCAGGCCCCGGCGCACGAGCTCGCCCAAGGCGCCCACACTGTCTTCGATCGGCACGCGCGGGTCCCAGCGGTGCAGGTAGTACAGGTCGATGACATCGGTCTGCAGGCGGCGCAGGCTGTCTTCGCAGGTCTGGCGCAGCACGTCGGGGCGGCCGTTGATTTCGCGCACCCGCGTGCCATCGCCCCGGTCCACGCCCTGCATGCCGCATTTGCTGGCCAGGGTGATGCGGTGGCGGTGGGGTTTGAGCAGCGGGGCGAGGCGGGTTTCGTTGGCGCCAAAGCCGTACAGGGCGGCGGTGTCAAAGAAATCGACCCCGGCATCGAGCGCAGCCTGCACCAGCTGGGCGCCCTGCCCGGCCGACACCGCAGGACCATAGCCATGGTCCAGGTTCATGCAGCCCAGGCCGATGGCCGAAACCGAAAAAGGGCCCAACGCGCGTTGCGGCATACGACATCCTCAACAAAAAGGCCTTCAGCGCCCACCCATCGGGCGCTTCAAGCTATCAAAAAAGTAGCAAATCCCCAGGGAGATCAGTGCTGGTGCCCATGCTCGCCATGCACATGGCGGTGGGTGATTTCTTCGGCGGTGGCGGCGCGCACGGCGTTCACCTTGCAGCTGAAACGCAGCGCCTGGCCCGCCAGGGGGTGGTTGGCATCGAGCTGGACTTCGGGGCCCTTGATCTTGACCACGTTGAAGACCTGCGGCTGGCCATCGTTGCCCAGGCCCTGGAGCTGGCCGCCGACCTTCACGCCGGGTGGGAACTCGCTCTTGGGAATGGTGCGCACCAGGCTTTCGTCGCGCTCGCCAAAGGCGTCCGCCACGGCCAGATCGACCGTGGTGGCAAAGCCGGCCGCCTGGCCTTCCAGCGCCGCTTCGATCTTCGGAAAAATATTGCCGTAGCCCCCGTGCAGATAGGCCACGCTGCCGCTGTCCAGCGGCTTGCCCTGCGGGCTGGTGACCTGGTAGGTGATGGTGACGGCGGTGTCTTTGCTGATGTTCATGTCCGAGGTCCTGTGCAGCGGGCGGCCCGCAGGCCGCCGAAAAAAGCCCCGATTGTGCGCGACAGACGCCCCCTGCGCCCGCGTGCGCGCCAGGGCCCTCAGGCGGCCGTGGGCGTTTCGCCGTCGGCCTGGCCCGGATAGCGCGCAAAGCGGCGGGCTTCGGCGCCGTGCACGGGGTCGCTCACCGGCCAGGGCCAGCCGCCAAACTGGGTGCGGCGGTAGTCCTGCAGGGCCTGCTGGATTTCCTGCGGGGTGTTCATGACAAACGGGCCGTACTGGGCCACGGGCTCGCCAATGGGGCGGCCCTGGAGCAGCAGGCATTCGACGGGCGTGGCGCCGGTGTTGGTGAGCACGAGGTCCTGGCCGGCCACCACTTCGAGCGCTGCGTGCGCCGGCAGGTCCACCGATGCCAGGCGCAGGCCCTCCCCCCCGAAGTAATACAGCATGCGCCGCGTGCCCTGGCCTTGTGCGGCCGGCAGGGTCCACTGGGCGCCCGGCTCCATGCGCAGGGTCCAGATGGCTACATCGCCCTCGGGCTGCGCGGCCCAGGACTCGGGGGGCGGTGCCAGCGGGTCTGCCGCGCCGGGCAGGGCCCCGGCGACCACGGTGACGGTGGTCGTGTGGCCGGCGGCATCGCGGTGCTGCAGGCGCGGAATGCGCTCGTTCCAGAACATCGTGAAATGCGGCGGCGCCATCTTGGCGCGCGCGGGCAGGTTCAGCCAGACCTGGAACAGCTCCAGCGGATTGGGCGCGTGGGCGTCGAGCAGCGGAAACATCTCGGAATGCTGGATGCCCCGGCCCGCCGTGAGCCACTGCACATCGCCGCCGCCAAACCGCGCGGCCGCGCCCAGCGAGTCGGCATGGTCGATCAGGCCCTGGCGCACCAGGGTGACGGTTTCAAAGCCCCGGTGCGGGTGCGAGGGGAAGCCCGGCACGGTGTCGCCGTGGTACAGACTCCAGCCGTCCTGGCGGCTGAAATCGCTGCCGATCGACCGCCCCGCCAGCGAGGCCGCCGGCGCAAACGCCCCGTTGCCGGCCGGGTAGGCATCGTCGTGGTGGGCGCAGAACAAAAAAGGGTCGAGCGTGGGCCACAGGGGCCCCAGGGGCTGGGTTTGCAGGATGGGTGCGCTGGCAGGCGAAGGCAGAGGGGTGGAGGGCATCAGAGTTCCTGGGTGGGCATCGCCTTGCATCGGGCGACATGGCCAGCTTATATGGGGCCGACGCTGGGGGACAAAAGCGCTTCGGATGCCACAGTGCGGTGCGCGGGGCAGGACAGTGGGGCCCGCGCCACGGGAGCGGCGATGACGTACCGCGCGCCATCTGCGCACACCAGCCAACGCCCGGGTGTCGGCAGACTTCCGGGCCATCGCCGCTGGCAATGCAAGCCATATAGGCCGCTAGCCCTTGCCTGCCCTGCTCCAGCAGCTATTGATTCAAGAGCGTTTCAACGCCCAGCCACCGACCAGCCGGCCTTCTGGTTGGTCTTGTCGTTCTCGTATTCCCAGGCCGTACCGCAGCAATCGCACACATAGCGGGTGATGGTGACGGTGCCGTGGCCGCGCTCTTCCTTGCGGTTGCCGCGCTGCACCAGTTCCGGGTGGCCCGGCGCCTTGCGCCAGTGGCGCTGGATGCCCTGGCAGGGCACGCACAGCGCCATGGGTTTGAGTTCGTTCTGTCGGGCCAGGTCTTGGGTCATGGGGGAGCAGCCATCGTGGGCTGGGGTGTGGGTTTGCAGGATGCCGGGCCGCGACTGTAAAGCAAGGGCGCCAAGGCCTGTGCAACCAGGCCTGCGAAAGGGGCGTGCGTGCAGGGCCCGCTCAGGCAGCCGCGGCCATGCGCAGCCTGCGCGCCGCCTCTTCATCGCGGGCGTCGTCGATTTCGCGCAGCACGGCCTGCATGTCCACATCCACCTGCTCGGGGGCGTAGCGCCCTGTGAGCGGCGTTTCGTTGCCCAGCAGCCCGCTCTGGTACAGGCTCCAGATCTCGGGGCCGTATTGGGTGGTGAGCAACGCAGGGGCGAACTGGCCGAAGAAGTCGCGCAGATTGGCCACGTCGCGCAGCAGCATGCGCTGGGCGTGGTGGTTGCCCGCAGCGTCCACCGCCTGGGGCAGGTCGATGATGACGGGGCCCTCCTGGCCCGCTTCGCCGTCCGGACCGGGCAGGTGCGCCAGCAGGATGTTGAACTCCGACAGGTCGCCATGCACCACGCCCGCGCACAGCATGCGCACCACCTCGGCCACCAGCGTGGCGTGGTGGGTGCATGCGTCTTTGGGCGTGAAGCGCACGTCGTTCAGGCGCGGGGCGGCGTCGCCCTGGGCGTTGGTCACCAGCTCCATCAGCAGCACGCCATCGTGAAAATTGAACGGCTGCGGCACGCGCACGCCCGCGGCCGCCAGGCGGTAGAGCGCATCGACCTCGGCGCTTTGCCAGGCGGCCTCTTGTTCCTGCCGGCCAAACTTGCTGCCCTTGGCCATGGCGCGGGCCGAACGCGAGTTCTTGACCTTGCGGTTTTCGGTGTAGTCCACCGCCTGGCGAAAGCTGCGGTGGTGGGCTTCTTTGTAGATCTTGGCGCACAGGGTGTTGTCGCCGCTGCGCACCACGAAGACCATGGCTTCCTTGCCGCTCATGAGTTGCCGAACCACGGTGTCGATCAGGCCTTCCTCGATGAGGGACTGCAGGCGGGGGGGTGCTTTCATCGGTGCATTGTGCGCCCGGAGCCCCGTTACGCCGGCACGCTCAGCGCGCGCAGGCGCTGGTGCAGCGCGCCGTCGCCGTCCACGGGCAGCTGGTTCTTGGCCTGCAGATAGTGGTGGGTGAACACGTCGAGGTAGGCCTCCAGGGTCTGCGCCGCATGCGCCTCGCCGGCCAGCGCAAGGCACAGGGCCGCCACCTCGGAGGTGCACAGATGGTCCTCGTGCAGGGCATGGCGCAGGCGGTAGCGCGAGCGTTGCCCAGGCTGCAGGATGAGCACGGGCAGGCGGTCCAGATAGGGGCTTTTGCGGAACATGCGGCGCGCCTCGGGCCAGGTGCCATCCAGCAGCACGAACAGCGGGCGCTTGCCGCTGGCGCCCTGCACAACCCCATCGCCCAGGGGGCCAGGCAGGTCGGTCAGCCGCCGCTCGGGCGCCACGCCTTCGCCCGGAAACACCACCACCGGCTGCCACTGCGGGTCGGCCAGCAGGGCCAGCAGGTCGGGGTGGACCTCGGTGCGCGCCCAGCCAAAGGCAAAGGTGTCCGCCACCACATCGGCGATCAGCCAGCCGGTGTTGCTGGGCTTGAGCGCCTCGACGTCGCCCATCAGCAAGCACATCCCTGCGCGCGTGGGCACGGCCGGTCGCAGGGCGCACAGGCAGTGGCTGGGCACCAGGCGACAGCCGGCACAGCGCTCGCCGCGCGGACCGCCGCGCGCCAGAAAGGGCTTGGAACTGCGCGCCAGACGGTCTGCACGCGCACGCGCGACGGCATGGGGCCGCACGGGCGGCACCGCCACGGTCAACACGGGTCCGCGCATTCCAGCGCAAACAGCGGCACTTCGCATTGGCGGCTCAGCCACACGCCCCCGCCCAGTTCGCTAAAGCCGTCCTGCAAGCCGCGCCGGTACAGCTCGGCCCGGTGGCGGAACAGGCGCGGATCGGTCAGGTCCTCGTCGATGATGTCGCGCTCGTAGTCCTCGCGCGCCACGGCTTCCACATACAAAGCGCCCCGGCACAGGCGCGCCAGGTTGCGCAGGGCGATTTTGAGATCGGCGGCGCTGAGGTAAGGCAGAACGCCCTGGCAGATCACCAGGTCAAAGGGCTCGGCCGGGTCATGGGCCTGGTAGTCCACCACCGAGCCGCGCTCCCAGCCAAAGCGCCCGCACAGGTATTCGCTGAACTCCACCCCGTGGTAAGTGGCGTCGGGCAGATGGCGGGCCAGCGCGTCGCGCCACAGGCCCACGCCGCAGCCGATGTCCAGCACGCGGCGCACGGGCACGCGCAGGTATTTCAGGTAGCTGCACACAAAGGCACCCAGGCGATCGACATGTTCGGGGTCGACCACGCTGGTCTTTTTGTCGAAGTAGTAGCGCTGGTAATACGCCTCGTCAAACCACTCGTCACTTGCTGATTGCACGCCGGCTCCTCTTTGCAGACACGCCCCACGGCAGGGCGTTTGCGCCGGAGTATCGCGCAGCGCCCCCGAAGGGCCCTGGCGGTACGGCATGGCGTGTTTGCAGGGCCTGGCCCTTGCGGGGCTTGCGCTGGCAGCTCTGGTTTTGGAGGCAGGCCCGGCGGCCCGGGCGGCCGCCGGGGCGCTGGGGCTTACTGCTTGGAGCCTTCGCTCAGGCGGCGGCCCAAGGACACGCCGTAGGGGGCAGCGCGGCCCGACAGCATCGGATCGCTGGAGCCTTCCACGCCCTTGGGCAGCGCCAGCGGGTTGAAGGTGATGTTGACGCAGTTGCCGCCCGCATCTTCGGCCACCGAGGTGACCTTGAGCGTGCCCAGGGTCACCTTCTTGCGGCCCTCGGGCAGCGGCACGGTGGCGCTGTCGAGCTTGTCGCCCGGCTGGGCCAGTTCGAGGTTGAAATGGAAGCTGACCTTGCCGTCCTTGACGCGCTGGCGCAGGTCGTCGAACAGGAAGCTCGCGCCCTTGGCCTTGGCTTCGTCGTCGCTCAGGCCCTGCACGCCGCCGGTGGGCTCAAAAACCCACTTGCCGAAATGCTTCTCGCCCTTGGCGTTGACGAAGGCAAAGGCGTGCACGCCCCAGTAGTTGACCGCACCGAAGCTGGCGGGCACCGGCTGCGAGGCGAAATGCCGGCCCTGCAGCAGCACTTCGGGGTTGGCGTCGGCAAAGGCCTTGACCTTGGCCGGATCGGCCGCCTTGGTGGCGGGATCGGGGCGCAGCGATTCCACGCGGCCCAGCATCTGCGCGGGCGAAGAAGCCCCAAACACCGGGGCCGAAATATTGCCCATCTGCCAGACCTCGCCACCGGGCAGGTTGAACTGCAGCGCCAGGTTGCGCTGGCTCTTGGTGTTGTCGGCCGCCTTGGGGTTGGCGCCGCCTACCGAGAAGCGCACGATCACGGGCACCGCCGTGCCACTGAAGGCCGAGGCCGTGGACAAGGCCCGGCCCTCGGCGCTGCCGACGAATTCGCCCATCGCGCAGATGCCCTTGGCACCGGAACGGCGGTAGCCCTCGAATTTGCCATTGGTGGCTTCAAAGGCATCGACCATCTGGGTCGGATCGACGGCCGGGGCCGCGTTGGCATGGCCCGCGGCCGAGGCGTTGAGGGTGGCGCAGGCGGCAGCGGCGGCCACAGCGGAAAGGATCAGCTTTTTCATGGGGGTTCCTTGGAGGGTCAGGGGGAAATCCATCGATCCGATTCAAGTCGGTTGGGCGAAGGGCCATGGCGCGCCAGGTTCGGAAGCACCACCTGCACAGTACGCAGCATTCTGGCGATTGGATGTGACACAGGCCCGCCCCAAGCCGCCGCCCCGGCGCCAGAGCGTCCAGCCATCAAAAAAGAGAGCAACAACCGACCACGGGACGGGCATCAGAAGGCTTTTTGACCTCCAAGCCCGTCGCGGCGTCCGCTCAGGGTTCGAGGTACAGCGCTGCGAAGCGGGCGCGGGCCGCGGCGTTCAGGCCGAGCTGGTTTTCCAGATAGGCCGCCATGCCGCCGTAGTCCGCATCGACGGCATGCAGCGCGGCGTCCAGAAACTCCTGCTGCACGCGCCACAGCACCTGCAGCACCTCGTCGGGTGCGGGGCCGGCCACGCCGGGCGGGCGGCGGTAGAGCTCGTTGGTGAGCAGGTAGTCGCGCATGACCACCTCGCGCGAGACGCCCAGGGCCTGCAGGATCAGGGCCGCGGCAAAGCCGGTGCGGTCCTTGCCGGCGGTGCAGTGAAAGACCAGCGGGGCATCGCTGTCCAGCAGCAGGGCGAACAGTTCGGCAAAGCGCGGGCTGTTGTCGTGGACGAAGGCCCGGTAGGTGTCCTGCATCAGGCCCACGGTTTCCTGGGGCGTCAGCGCATGGCCCTGGGCCAGCAGGTCGCGCACGCGCTGCACCACGGTGGGCTCGATGGTCAGCGCATGCTGCTGCAGGCCGGGAATGGCGTAGGGCCAGGTGGCACGCTCGTGCGCCCCCCGGAAATCCACCGCCCGGGTGATGCCCAGCGCTGCCAGCTGGGCCTGGTCCGCCGGGGTCAGCCCCGCCAGGTGGTCGGAGCGGAACAGGTGGCGCCAGCGCACCGGACGGCCGCCATGCCCCAGGTAGCCCCCGAGGTCACGGAAATTGCTGACGCCCTCCAGGGGCAGGGAACGGGAAGGGAACGGAGCGGTCATGGCGATGGGCAATCCGGAAATTCAGCGAAGGACGCAGCATAGACAGCCGGGAGGACGGACGCTGTCGCGCGGGGAGCAGGCAGGGGGGCGCATCCACGCAGCGCCACAAAGACACCGCGATCCCGGCAATACGGCGCCCCTCCGGGGCCGCATTCCGAAGCATGCGGCCCAGCCCCTGGCCGCGCCATGGCCAGGGGGACGCAAGGTCAGGCGGCCTTGGGCGGACGGTGCAGCAGGCACAGCTTGTTGCCATCGGGGTCGCGCACGTAGGCCAGGTACAGGCCGCCGGCGTCGGGCTCGCCGCGCCAGCCGGGTGGGTCCTCGCAGGTCACGCCCCCCGCAGCCACGCCCGCAGCGTGTGCGGCATCGACCTGCTCGGGCGACTGGGCGACAAAGCCAATGGTGGTGCCATTGCCATGGCTGGCCGGCTCGCCGTTGATGGGCGCGGTAATGCCAAAGGTATTGCCCGCATGGCTCCAGAACGTGCGGCCCTTTTTGTCGGTAAACCCCGGCTTGGCGCCGAGCACGCCCAGAAAGGCGTCGTAGAACTGCCTGGATTGGTCGAGGTTGCTGGCGCCCAGCATGACGTGGTTGAACATGGTGTGTTGTCTCCTGTGAGGGGTTGCCACCATCGGTGTGGTGGACTTTGTATCGTAGCAATCCGGGCCGACAGGGCCGCCGGGGCACCCCACAGGATGCCCCGGCGCCGCGCCTGTCGTCAGGCCAGATGCCCGGCCAAAATGCCCGCCAGCTCGAACATGCCGATCTGCGGCTTGCCGAAGACGGGCTGCAGCTTGGCGTCGGCGTTGATCTTGCGTTTGTCGGCGGGGTCCTGCAGGTTGTTCGCCTTGACGTAGTCCCAGACCTTCTTGAGGGCTTCGGTGCGCGGCACGGGTTCGGCGCCGATCACCGCGGCCAGGGCGGCGCTGGGCTGTTTGCCGGCGGCCGGAGCGCGCGGGGCCTTGACAGCCGCTTTGGCAGCCGCCTTCTTCGCGGGGACTTTGGCAGCAGGTTTGGCGGCTTTTTTGGCAGCAGCGGCCGTGGTACGGGCGGCAGCAGCTCCTGTTTTAGGAGCAGCCGTTTTGCGTGCCGGGTATTTGGATTCGCGCTGCTCGAACTCAAAGGCGACCTTGCCAGCCTCCTTGTCCCAGGCCAGGAAGGCCTTGAAGGCGCGGCGGGTGCGCATGCTGACAAATTTATCGAGCAGGTCGGTCTTGCCGGTGGCCAGCAGCTTGTGCATCTGGGCGCGCTCCACGGGCTGCTGCAGGATGATCTTGCCGCTCTTGAAGGTGCAGCTCGGCGTGGGCTGGGCCAGGGTGGGCACGGCCTTGCTGCAGACGTAGTTGCTGCCATGCTCGTGCACGGGCGCGCCGCACACGGGGCACGGGCCCAGGGCTTCGCCGGCCAGTTCGACCAGTTCGCCCGATTCCTCGGCATTCTTGTCGTCGCCGAAGTCGAATTCGAGCTTGTAGTTCTGGGCTTCTTCGTCGAACTTGATGGCGATTTCGGCGGTGAAGGGCCAGCCGGCCTTGGAGCGGAAGCCTTCGAGCGGGCCGATCTTGCGCTCGCGCAGCAGGGTTTCGGCCTCGGCGGTTTCAAAGGTGCGGCCGGCCGGCGACTTGCCGAAGCTGAAGCCGCAGCCTTCGCCCTTGCCATCGGCGCCGGTGCAGGCGTAGCGGCGGTAGTTTTCCTTGACCAGGCCACCGCAGTTCGGGCAGGGCGTGGCCAGCTGGGCGTAGTCGCCAGGGATGGTGTCGCGGTCGTATTCCTTGGCTTTTTTGACCAGGCGCTCGGTCATGGCGGCGATGTCGGCCATGAAGGCTTCGCGCGAGAGCAGGCCTTTTTCCATCTGCGAGAGCTTGTATTCCCATTCGCCCGTCAGGTCGGCGCGGGAGAGTTCCTCCACGCCCAGGCCGCGCAGCAGGGTCATGAGCTGGAAGGCCTTGGCGGTGGCGATCAGCTCGCGGCCTTCGCGCAGCATGTATTTCTCGGTCAGCAGGCCTTCGATGATGGCAGCGCGCGTGGCCGGGGTGCCCAGGCCTTTTTCCTGCATGGCCGAGCGCAGTTCTTCGTCGTCGATCTGCTTGCCGGCGCTTTCCATGGCGCCCAGCAGCGTGGCTTCGGAGTAGCGGGCGGGCGGGCGGGTCTTGAGGGCCTTGGGGTCGACCTGCGCGGCCAGGGGCTGTTCGCCGGGCTGCACCGGGACCAGGTTCTGGCCCTTGTCGCCGTCCTTGCCGCCTTCGACCTCGTCAGCGGCTTCCTTGCCGTAGATGGCCAGCCAGCCGGGCTTGACCAGCACCTTGCCCTCGGTCTTGAAATGGTGCGTCGATGTGGCCCCCACGCTCGCCACTGCGTGTGCTTCGCTGCCCCCCAAGGGGGCCGCGCCTTGCTTGGGGCGGCCCGGCGCGGCGGCGACGGTCGAGATGCGCGTGGTCACCAAATGCTCGGCGCTGGGGAAGAACACCGCCATGAAGCGGCGCACCACCAGGTCATAGAGCTTTTGCTCGGCCTCGGAGAGGCCGCTGGGCGCCTGCAGCGTGGGGATGATGGCAAAGTGGTCCGACACCTTGGCGTTGTCGAAGATGCGCTTGCTGGGCTTGATGTAGCTGTTGTTCAGCGCCGTGAGCGCGTGCGGCGCCAGGTGCCTCATGCCGCTGTCGGCCAGCATTTCGAAGGTCTGGCGGGCCACGGGCAGGTAGTCCTCGGGCAGGTGGCGCGAGTCGGTCCGGGGGTAGGTCAGGGCCTTGTGGCGTTCGTACAGGCTTTGCGCCAGCGCCAGGGTGGTCTTGGCGCTGAAGCCGAACTTGCCGTTGGCCTCGCGCTGCAGGCTGGTCAGGTCGAACAGGCCGGGGCTGGCCTGCGAGGTGGGCTTGCTCTCTTCGGTCACCACGGCGGGCTGGCCGCGCACGGCGTCGGCAATCGCCTGGGCTTCGCCCTGCGACCAGACGCGGTCGGAGCGGGCCTCGGCGTCTTCGGATTTTTTCCACTTCGGATCGAACCATTTGGCGGGGTAGTCCCCGGCCTGGGCGGCAAAACTGGCGTGGATTTCCCAGTAGTCGCGGCTGACGAACTTGCGGATCTTTTCCTCGCGCTCCACCACCAGCGAGAGCGTGGGCGTCTGCACCCGGCCCACGGTGGTCAAAAAGAAGCCGCCATCGCGCGAGTTGAAGGCCGTCATCGCGCGGGTGCCGTTGATGCCGACCAGCCAGTCGGCCTCGGAGCGGCTGCGCGCGGCATGGGCCAGGCCGGCCATCTGCTGCTCGGAGCGCAGGGCGTCAAAGCCGTCGCGGATGGCCTGCGGGGTCATGGACTGCAGCCACAGCCGCTTGACGGGTTTGCCCAGCGGCACGGGCTTGCCGGCCTTGGAGCCGCCAGCGTATTGCTCGATCAGGCGGAAGATCAGCTCGCCTTCGCGGCCCGCGTCGCAGGCGTTGATGAGCTGCGTCACGTCCTTGCGCTTGGCCTGTTTGACCACCGCGTTCAGGCGTGTCTTGGTCTTGTCCACCGGTTTGAGGTCGAAATACGGCGGAATCACCGGCAGGTGCGCAAAGCTCCATTTGCCGCGCTTGACGTCGAATTCCTCGGGCGCCTGGATCTCGACCAGGTGGCCCACGGCGCTGGTAACGACATAGCGCTCGTTCTCGAAATGGTCCTCGTGCTTCTCGAACTTGCCCGCCACGGGCGTGAGGGCACGCACGATGTCTTGGGCAACGGAGGGTTTTTCTGCAATGACCAGGGTCTTGCTCATGGAGTTTCTTTCTGTGGGTCTGAACGACCGGAGCCTGTCCGGGCGCTTCTACAATCCGACTTTCACGCGCGTGCATGCGCACGCACATGTGTGCACCATCAAGTTAACAGAGTTTTGCCATGCCCCGCACCACCCCTTCTGCCGTCCCTTCCGCGCACCCGGGTCGGCGCATCCAGACCCGGCGCTCGGGGGTGCACGGCAAGGGCGTGTTTGCGGTGCAGGCGATTGCGGCAGGCGAGGTGCTGATCGAGTACACCGGCGAGATCATCCGCTGGCAGGAAGCCCAGGACCGCCACCCGCACGACCCGCTGCAGCCCAACCACACCTTCTATTTCCATGTCGATGAAGACCGGGTGATCGATGCGCTGCACGGCGGCAACTCTTCGCGCTGGATCAACCACAGCTGCGACCCCAACTGCTATGCCGACGAACGGGACGGCCGCATCTTCATCACCGCGCTGCGCAACATCGCCGCAGGCGAAGAGCTGAACTACGACTACGGCCTGATCATCGAAGAGCGCTACACCAAAAAGCTCAAGGCCGAATACCCCTGCTGGTGCGGCAGTCCGAACTGCCGCGGCACCTTGCTGGCCCCCAAGCGCGGCTGGGTTCCGCCCGAGCACCGGGCCGCTCCCGCCCCCGCGCAGCGCCAAAAAGCCGGCGCAGCCCCCCGGAGCCGCAAGGCATGAGCGCCCCGGTCCGCTGGCCCGCCGAAGCCCTCTGGGAAGCCGTGGTGCCCCGGCTGCCCGGCTTCACGGTTGAAATCCTGCCGGAAATCGACTCCACCAACACCGAACTCATGCGCCGCGCGCGGGCTGGGCGCTACGAACCCACCCTGCTGGTGGCCGAGCGGCAGACGGCCGGCCGGGGCCGGTTGGGCCGGACCTGGCACAGCGCCGAGGCCGGCGAAGCGGGCGCCCTGCCCTCGCTGACGTTTTCTTTGGGCTTGCCGCTGGCGCCCCGGGACTGGTCGGGCCTGTCGCTGGCCGTGGGCGTGAGCGTGGCCGAAAGCCTGCAGCCCGTGCTGCCCGCCCCCGGCACCACCCCGCGCATCGGCCTGAAATGGCCCAACGACCTGTGGCTCAGCGATGCCGCAGGAGACCGCAAGCTGGGCGGCATCCTGATCGAAACCGCCAGCTTCCATGACCTGCACAACGCCTCCACGACAAGCCCTGGCGCACAAGCCACGCGCTACGTGGTGGTGGGCGTGGGCCTGAATGTGCTGCCGCGCAGCCCCGAGGGCCTGTCCACCCGGCCCGGCTGCCTGCAGGAACTCGGCCCCCTCGACGCCCCCACGGCCCTGCTGCAGGTGGCCGCGCCGCTGGTGGCCCTGCTGCAGGGCTTTGCCGCCCAGGGCTTTGCGCCCCTGCAAGACCGTTTTGCCGCCCGTGATGTGCTGCGTGGCCGCACGGTGGTGCTCAGCGACGGCCAATCGGGCCTGGCCCAGGGTGTGGGCGCCGACGGGGCGCTGCAGGTGCACACAGCCCAGGGCCTGCAAGCCATCACCAGCTCGGAGGTCAGCGTGCGGCCGACGGCCGCGCCGCCGGCCTGACACAGCCGCCCATGCTGCGCCTGCTCGTTCTGCTTTTGCTGCTGGCCAATGCGGCCTACTACGGCTGGACGCAAGGCCTGCTGCGCCCCTGGGGCTGGGCGCCGGAGGAGCCGTCCGAACCCGAACGGCTCGCCCAGCAGATCCGGCCCGAAGCGCTGCAGATCCTGCCCCCGGGGACCGTCCCCGCCCACGCCGAGGCGGCTGCGGCCCCCGAGGCCGCCCCCGCCGCGTTGGGCGCCTCGCTCTGTCTGCACAGCGCGGTACTGGACCCGGCCCAGGCGGAAAGGCTGCGCGCGGTGGCCGCCGCCAGCCTGCCCAGCGGCAGCTGGAGCCTGGAAGCCACCCCGCTCCCCGGCCACTGGATCGTCTACATGGGCCGCTTCGCCGACACCGAGGCCCTGGAGAAAAAACGGTCCGAGCTGCGCGCGATCAAAGTTCCTTTCGAACGGCCCCACAACCCGGCGCTGGAGCCGGGCCTGTCGCTGGGGCGTTTTGCCTCGGAAGACGCCGCCCAGCGGGCGCGGACGGCGCTGGGCAGCCGGGGCGTGCGCACGGCGCGCGTGGTGCAGGAGCGGGCCGCCGTGCCCGGATTCACCTTGCGCCTGCCGGCCGTGAACGACGCCCTGCTGCCGGCCCTCGACCCGGTGCTGGCCGCGCTCGAAAACAAGGAGCTGCGCCCCTGCCCCTGACCCCCGGGGGGCGCCGCGGGTCTGCGAAGGCCCGTGCGGGGCGGCCCGGACAGGGCCCCAGGACCCTCTTCAGGGGACGGCCGGCGCCGCCTGAAGGGCCGCAAAGCGCACGCTGAAGCGCGCCCCGGGCGGACGCTGGCCCGGATGGGCGTCTTCGAGCGTCACCTCGGCGCCGTGCTTGCGGGCGATTTCGCGCACGATGGGCAGGCCCAGGCCCGAGCCATCGGCCTCGGTGCCCAGGGCCCGGTAGAAAGGCTGGAAGACCATCTCGCGCTCGGCCTCGGGCACGCCGGGGCCCGAGTCTTCGATCTGGAGCAGGAGCACCTGGCCAAAACGGTCCGCCAGCACCCGGGCCGTGACCACGCCGGGCTTTTCGGCACTGGAAGGGGTGTAGTGGATGGCGTTGTCCACCAGATTGCGCACCAGCTCCTTGAGCAGGGTGGGGTTGCCGTCCACCCACACGCCGGGCGAGCCGGGATCGGCGCCGTCGTAACCCAGGTCGATGCGCTTGTCGAGCGCGCGGGGCACCGAATCGCGCACCACCTCGATGGCCAGCTTGGCCAGATCGCAGGGCTGGCGCACGATGCCCGCGCCACTGCCCTCGGCCCGTGCCAGCGCCAGCAGCTGGTTGACGGTGTGCGTGGCGCGGATGCTGGAGCGGCCGATCTGCTGCAGGGAACGCTTGAGCTCCTCGGTGCTTGTGCCCTCGCGCTGGGCCAGGTCGGCCTGCATGCGCAGCCCCGCCAAAGGCGTCTTGAGCTGGTGGGCCGCATCGGCCAGAAAGCGCTTTTGCGTGGCCAGTGAATCGCTCAGGCGCGTGAGCAGGTCGTTCACCGACGCCACCAAGGGGGCCACTTCGAGCGGAACGGTGCGGTCGTCCAGCGGACTCAGGTCGTCGGGATCGCGGGCGCGGATGCGCTGCTCCAGCTGGTTCAGCGGCTGGATGCCCCGTGCCAGCGCCAGCCAGACCAGCAAGACGGCCAGCGGCAGGATGACGAACTGCGGCAGCATCACGCCCTTGATGATCTCGGTGGCCAGCACGCTGCGCTTCTCGCGCGTCTCGGCCACCTGCACCAGGGCCATGGGCGAGCCCTTGAGCGGCAGGCGCAGCCAGATCGAGGCCACGCGGATTTCAATGCCACGCAGCTCGGCATCGCGCAAGCGCACCTCGCCCGGCACCAGCTTGTCTTCTTCCGGCGGGGCAGGCAGCTCCCACTCGCCCGACAGGAAGGCATTGCCCGGCCCGATCACCTGGTAGTAAACGTTGTCGGAGTCATCGGCCCGCAGGATTTCACTGGCGGGCTGGGGCAGGTTGAACTGCACGGCGTCTTTTTGCACCGTGACCAGCTGGGCCAGGGCCTGGACGTTGTATTCCAGCGCCCGGTCAAACGGCTTGTTGGCCAGCCCCTGCGCCACCAGCCAGGTCAGCGCCAGGCTCACCGGCCAGAGCAGCAACAGCGGCGTCAGCATCCAGTCCAGGATCTCGCCAAACAAGGAGCGCTGTCCGCGCTGGAAAATTTTCAAGGCAGCCGCCAATTCCCATCAAAAAGGCAGCCAAGGCCCTGTAGCAAAGCGCAGATTGCTCTCATTTTTGATTCAACCCGGGATCTTTTCCAGGCAGTAGCCCAGTCCGCGCACGGTGGCGATGCGGATCGGCCCCGCCTCGATCTTCTTGCGCAGGCGATGGATGTAGACCTCGATGGCGTTGTTGCTGACCTCTTCGCCCCACTCGCACAGGCGCTCCACCAGCTGCTCCTTGCTCACCAGGCGACCGGCGCGCTGCAACAGCACTTCGAGCAGGCCCAGCTCGCGGGCGGAGAGTTCGACCATCTTGCCGTCGATGGTGGCCACGCGGCCCGACTGGTCGTACACCAGGGGCCCGTGCTTGATGGTGCTGCTGGCCCCGCCCATGCCCCGGCGCACCAGGGCGCGCACGCGGGCTTCGAGCTCCTGCAGGCTGAAGGGCTTGGCCATGTAGTCGTCGGCGCCAAAATCCAGGCCCTTGACGCGCTCTTCCACGCTGTCGGCCGCGGTGAGGATCAGCACCGGCAGCGCCGAACCCCGGCTGCGCAGTTTCTTGAGCACCTCCAGGCCGTGCATCTTGGGCAGGCCGAGGTCGAGAATCAGCAGATCGAACTCATGGTTGGTCATGAGGGCGGCATCGGCCTCGCTGCCGCTGGCCACATGGTCCACCACGGCGCCCGAGCCGCGCAAGGTGCGCAACAGACCATCGGCCAACACCTGGTCGTCTTCGGCAATGAGGATGCGCATGAGGGAAATCTCCTGAAAAAGGCGGGCGTCTGGGATGGGAGGGAATTCTAGGCGGGCGGGTCGCCATAGGCGCCGTAGGCTTCCAGACCGATCGCCACCACCGTGGCCACATGGTCCCCGACCTCGGCCCGGAACTCGGCCTCGGCCTGTGCCACGGCGTCCCGGAAAGCCTGCAGCCAGGCCAGGCCCGTGGGCGTAAAAGCCACCCGGCGCGCCCGGGCATCGCGGGGATCGGGCGTGCGCGTGACCAGGCCCCAGGCCGCGCACTGGTCCACCAGATCGGCCATGGCCTGCTTGCTCATGCCGGCCCGCTGGGCCAGATCGGTGAGCCGGTCACCCTGCAAGGACAGGTGGCGGGTGATGTGCACATGCGCCGCACTGACCTGGTCGCGCGCCGCCAGGTTGGACAAAGCCAGGGGCACCTCGACATTGCGGGCCATCAACTGCAGCACACGGGCATCGAAACGGCGCATGGCATGGCCCAGCAAACGGCCCAGATGGGTCTGGCGCCAGCCGTCTTCCGCGGGGGGTGAAGAGAGAGCTTCGAGCATGGCATATTGTCAGGCAAACTGACCAAATAACCTATTCACACGTTTCCATACCGCGCATAAACTACTGTTCAAGCATCCAGTGCTCGCTGCGAGACAAGGGGGTGCTGTCAACCCAAGCCATTGTTTTTCAAGGAGATTTCCATGGACGCTACCGTCAAGGGCACCAACCCCGCCTTGCCCGTCAACACCGAAAAAGCCAAGGCCCTGGCGGCTGCCCTGGCCCAGATCGAGAAGCAATTCGGCAAGGGCACG
The DNA here is from genome assembly GCA_028685665.1 of Burkholderiaceae bacterium. Lineage (GTDB taxonomy): Bacteria > Pseudomonadota > Gammaproteobacteria > Burkholderiales > Burkholderiaceae_C > JAQUDN01. Next base: position 26,257 of record JAQUDN010000003.1, read on the forward strand.
ATCATGCGCCTGGGCGAAGGCGAGGTGATCGAAGACATCCAGGTCGTCTCGACCGGCTCGCTGGGCCTGGACATCGCCCTGGGCGTGGGCGGCCTGCCGCGCGGCCGGGTGGTGGAAATCTATGGCCCGGAATCCTCGGGCAAGACCACGCTCACGCTGCAAGTGATCGCCGAGATGCAAAAACAGGGCGGCACCTGCGCCTTTGTCGATGCCGAGCACGCCCTCGATGTGCAATACGCCCAGAAACTGGGCGTGCAGCTGTCTGACCTGCTGATCAGCCAGCCCGACACCGGCGAACAGGCCCTGGAAATCGTGGACAGCCTGGTGCGCTCGGGCGCGGTCGATTTGATCGTCATCGACTCGGTCGCGGCCCTCACGCCCAAAGCGGAAATCGAAGGCGAGATGGGCGACGCCCTGCCGGGCCTGCAGGCCCGCCTGATGAGCCAGGCCCTGCGCAAGCTGACCGCCACCATCAAGAAGACCAATTGCATGGTCATCTTCATCAACCAGATCCGCATGAAGATCGGCGTGATGTTCGGCAGCCCCGAAACCACCACCGGCGGCAACGCGCTCAAGTTCTACGCCTCGGTGCGCCTGGACATCCGCCGCACCGGCACCATCAAGAAGGGCGACGAGGCGATTGGCAACGAGACCAAGGTCAAGGTCGTCAAGAACAAGGTCAGCCCCCCGTTCAAGACCGCCGAGTTCGACATCCTGTTCGGTGAAGGCATCAGCCGCGAAGGCGAAATCATCGACATGGGCGTCACCGCCAAGATCATCGAAAAATCAGGGGCCTGGTACGCCTACAACGGCGAAAAAATCGGCCAAGGCCGCGACAACGCCCGCGAATTCCTCCGAGAAAACCCCGACCTCGCCCGAGAGATTGAAAACAAGGTTCGGGAACAACTGGGCATCGCCCTGTTGCCACCTGCCGTGGCACCCGCCAGTGCAGGCGACGCGGCGTAAGCCGGGTCGAACCGCCGTTTCGGTAAAACAAGGTTCGGGAGCAACTGGGCATCGCCCTGTTGCCGCCTGCCGTGGCGCCAGCCAATGCAGCCGACGCGGCGTAAGCCGGGTCGAACCGCCGTTTCGGTAAAACAAGGTTCGGGAGCAACTGGGCATCGCCCTGTTGCCGCCTGCCGTGGCACCCGCCAGTGCAGGCGACGCGGCGTAAGCCGGGTCGAACCGCCGTTTCAATCCCACAAGGTTCGCGGGCAACAGGACTTTGCCCTGTTGCGCAGCCCCTCTTCCATGGTTTTTAACGCCCTCTCCCTCAAAGGCCGCGCCCTGCGCCTGCTCGGCCAGCGCGAGCATTCGCGTGCCGAGCTGGAACGCAAGCTGGCGCCGCATGTGCAGGAGGGCGAGGACCTGGACGCCGTGCTCCGTGAACTGGAAGCCAAAGGCTTCATCGATGCCGCCCGGGTCGTGGACTCGGTCTTGCACCAGAACACGGCCCGCTGGGGCACAGGCCGCCTGCGGCAGGCGCTGCGGGCCAAGGGGATCGACCCCGAGGCCGTGCAAGCCGCCCTGGCGCCCTTGCAGGACAGCGAACTCGACCGGGCCCGGGCCCTGTGGCTGCGCAAATTTGGCACACCGCCCACCGAGGCCAAGGAACGCGCGCGCCAGATGCGCTTTCTGGCGGCGCGCGGGTTCAGTGGCGAGGTCGTGCGGCGGGTGCTGCAGGGCACGGACGGCGACTGAGGGTGCCCCGGAGCCCCCTGGGGCCAGGGAACAGGCACGAGGCCTCGGGATATTCGGTCTTTGAGGCCTCTAGCGCTTATTCCACCTGCGCTTCATGCTCTTAATTCAAGAGCAATCACCAACCCAACATCAGTTGCAGGTTCTGCACCGCAGCACCGCTGGCGCCCTTGCCCAGGTTGTCGAGGCGGGCAATCAGCACCGCCTGGCGGTATTGCTCATTGGCAAACACCCGCAGCTCCAGCTGGTTGGTGTGGGCCAGGGTGTCGGCGGCCAGCTTGAGGTCGTCGGTCGGGGGCAGCACCTTCACCCATTGCTCCGGCACATTGGTGCGCGCGTAGTGCGCAGCCAGGGCATCGTGCAGATCGCTGGCCAGGGGGGCGCCCGGCAGCAGGTCGAGGTGCAAAGGCAGTTGCACCAGCATGCCTTGCGCAAAATTGCCCACGGCGGGAATGAACACCGGGCGGCGCGCCATGCCGGTGTAGTGCAGGATTTCCGGGATGTGCTTGTGCGTCAGGCCCAGGGCATAGGCCTCATAGGGCGCAGCCTGGCCGGCCTCGTAGGCCTCGATCATCGGACGGCCGCCGCCGGAGTACCCGCTCACCGAGGGCAGCGCCACCGGGAAATCGGCCGGAATCAGCCCCGCATCGACCAGCGGACGCAGCAAGGCAATCGCCCCCGTGGCATAGCAGCCGGGGTTGGAGACGCGCGTGGCGGTGCGCACGGCATCCGCCTGGCCCGCACACAGCTCCGGAAACCCGTACACCCAGCCCGGCGCCACGCGGTGCGCGGTACTGGCATCGATGATCTTGATGGCCCGGCCGGTCTCGGCGGTAATGGCATCGACCATGGCGGTGGTTTCACGCGCCGCATCGTCGTGCAGACACAAGACCACCACATCCACGCCAGCCATCAGCGCGCGCTTGGCCGCAGGGTCCTTGCGCAACCCCGGCGCAATGCTGACCAGTTCAATCTGCGGCATGGCCTGCAGACGCTCGCGGATCTGCAAACCCGTGGTGCCGGCCTCGCCGTCGATAAAAACTCTGGACATGGAAGATGCTCCTGCAAAAGTGCGGCCGTGCGGTTGCCACCGTGGTGTAAGAATGCGCCAAGGATTGGTGCAGTGCACCATGATACATTCGCACGTTGCCATATCCATACCCGCATGCATACACCCATGTATGTCAGTGGCAGCCGGGTAAAAAACCATCCGTTCCTGAGAGAGACCTCATGAAGATTCACGAATACCAAGGCAAGGACATCTTGCGCAATTTTGGTGTGCCCGTTCCACGTGGCATTCCCGCATTCACGGTGCAAGAAGCGGTGGAAGCCGCCCAGAAGCTCGGCGGCCCTGTGTGGGTTGTCAAGGCCCAGATCCACGCCGGTGGCCGTGGCAAGGGCGGTGGTGTGAAAGTGGCCAAGAGCATTGACGACGTCAAGCGCCTGGCCACTGAAATCCTGGGCATGCAGCTCAAGACCCACCAGACCGGCCCCGAAGGCCAGAAGGTGCGTCGCCTCTACATCGAAGACGGCGCCGACATCCAGAAGGAATACTACGTTTCCCTCGTGACCGACCGCGCCACCCAGAAAGTGGCCTTCATCGCTTCGAGCGAAGGCGGCATGGACATCGAGGAAGTGGCCCACGCCACCCCTGAAAAGATCATCACCGAGTACATCGATCCCCTGGCCGGTCTGAGCGCTGAACAAGCCACCCAGATCGCCAACGGCATCGGCCTGCCCGCTGAATCCACCGCCCAGGCCGTGGACATCTTCCAGAAGCTGTTCAAGTGCTACATGGACACCGACGCTTCGCTGGTGGAAATCAACCCCCTGAACCGCGACGGCAAGAACAACCTGATCGCCCTGGACGCCAAGTTCAACTTTGACGCCAACGCCCTGTTCCGCCACCCCGAAATCGTGGCCCTGCGCGACCTGGACGAAGAAGATCCGGCCGAAGTGGAAGCCTCCAAGTTCGACCTGGCCTACATCAGCCTGGACGGCAACATCGGCTGCCTGGTGAACGGCGCCGGTCTGGCCATGGCCACCATGGACACGATCAAGCTGTTCGGCGGCGAGCCGGCCAACTTCCTGGACGTGGGCGGCGGCGCCACCGCCGAGAAGGTCACCGAAGCCTTCAAGATCATGCTCAAGAACGAGAACGTCAAGGGCATTCTGGTCAACATCTTCGGCGGCATCATGAAGTGCGACACCATCGCCAACGGCGTGATCACCGCCTGCAAGGCCGTGAACCTGTCCGTGCCACTGGTCGTCCGCATGAAGGGCACCAACGAAGAGCTGGGCAAGAAGCTGCTGGCCGAATCCGGCCTGCCGATCATTGCCGCCGACACCATGGCCGAAGCCGCGACCAAGATCGTCGCTGCCGTTAAGTAATGACCTGGGGGGCAGGCTGAAGCCTTGTCCCCTACTGACGAGACTAGGACACACAACATGTCGATCTACATCAACAAAGACACCAAGGTCATCACCCAGGGCATCACGGGCAAGACCGGTCAGTTCCACACGGAAAAGTGCCAGGAATACGCGAACGGCAAGAACGCCTTCGTCGCTGGCGTGAACCCCAAGAAGGCTGGCGAAAAGATTTTTGACATCCCAATCTACGGTTCTGTCAGTGAAGCGGCCACGCAAACCGGCGCCACCGTGTCGGTGATCTACGTGCCCCCCGCAGGCGCCGCCGCCGCGATCTGGGAAGCCGTCGAAGCCGATCTGGACCTGGCCATCTGCATTACCGAAGGCATTCCCGTCAAGGACATGCTCGAGCTGCGCAACAAGATGAAGGCCAAGGAAGCCGCCGGTGGCAAGAAGACCCTGCTGCTGGGCCCCAACTGCCCCGGCATCATCACGCCCGAAGAAATCAAGATCGGCATCATGCCCGGCCACATCCACCGCAAGGGCCGCATTGGCGTGGTGAGCCGCTCCGGCACGCTGACCTATGAAGCCGTGGCCATGCTGACCGAAGTCGGCCTGGGCCAGTCCACCGCCGTGGGCATTGGTGGCGACCCCATCAACGGTCTGAAGCACATCGACGTGATGCAAGCCTTCAACGACGACCCCGACACCGACGCCGTGATCATGATCGGCGAAATCGGCGGTCCCGATGAAGCCGAAGCGGCACGCTGGTGCAAGGCCAATATGAAGAAGCCGATCGTCGGCTTCATCGCAGGCGTGACCGCCCCCGCAGGCAAGCGCATGGGCCACGCCGGCGCGCTGATCGCCGGCGGTGCCGACACCGCCGATGCCAAGCTGGCCATCATGGAAGAGTGCGGCTTCGTCATCACCCGCAACCCTTCGGAACTGGGCAAGCTGCTGAAGGCCCAACTGAAGTAAGTATCAAATCGGCTTACAACGCTTGTCCATCAAGCGTTTCTAGCTATTATTTTTGATGATTCCGAAAAACCCCCTGGAGCTGGACTTCAGGGGGTTTTGTTTTGGGAGCTGGCCAGTGCGGTCGCTCTGCTTGAAGATGACCTATCTGGCAAGACAGCACAACAGAATTGACAGTCCACCAAAGCAAACTCTGACAAAAGTGTCGTGTTGCATCAGAAGCCATGAGGAAGACAGAAAACTCCCCACCGGCACACCTATTGCTTAAACTTACCCAGCAGGCAAAACTCTGCTTGTTTCTTGTTCACCCTAAGGAGAGATTGATGAAGAAATCATTGCAACAGGGTTTCACCCTGATCGAACTGATGATCGTGGTCGCCATTATTGGTATTTTGGCAGCTGTGGCACTACCCGCTTACAAAGACTATACAGTGAAGGCTCGAATGTCTGAGGTAGTACTTGCAGCCTCACAATGCCGCACAACAATCAGCGAAGCCGTTCAAACAATGAATGCTACAACTGTTGGCACCGCCAATAGTTGGGGTTGTGAAGCCAACGCAACCAATGCTGATGGTGCGAATACAACCAAAATGGTTCGATCGATTTCAACAAGTGCCAGTGGCGTAATTACGGTTATCCCTGATTATGCAAATCTCGGCGTCACTCTCACAGCCGCCGACCTTATCACATTGAGTCCATATGTTGGTATTGGTGCTACAGCAGCAGCAGTTGACTTAAGTGCAGCAAGCAAAGATCAAGGCAAACAGATTACGGAATGGCGATGCACAGGCGCAACAGCTACTATTAAAAAATATCTGCCCGGGTCATGTAAATAATTAGCAAAAGATGAAAACTACTATTCAGGCCGTTAATTACTGGTGACGCCGATGCCAAACTGGCCCTCATGGAAGAGTGCGGCTTCGTCATCACTCGCAATCCTTCGGAACTGGGCAAGCTGCTGAAGATCCAACTGAAGTAAGTATCAAATCGGCTTCCAATGCTTGTCCACCAAGCATTTCCAGCTATTATTTTTGATGATTCCGAATCCCCCCTGGAGCTGGACTTCAGGGGGTTTTGTTTTGGAGCTTTGGCCAGTGCCACTGATCTGCCTCGAAGTGACCTGTCCGGCTAGCCGACAGAACAGAATTGACAGTCCATCGAAGTAGATCTCGACAAAAGTGTCAGGCCGGATGAAAAACAAGAGGAAAGAGAGAAAACTCCCCACCGGCACACCTATTGCTTAAACTTACCCAGCAGGCAAAACTCTGCTTGTTTCTTGTTCACCCTAAGGAGAGATTGATGAAAAAATCATTGCAACAGGGTTTCACCCTGATCGAACTGATGATCGTGGTCGCCATTATTGGTATTTTGGCGGCTGTGGCATTGCCGGCGTATAAAGACTATACAGTGAAGGCTCGAATGTCTGAGGTAGTACTTGCAGCCTCACAATGCCGCACAACAATCAGCGAAGCCGTTCAAACAATGAATGCTACAACTGTTGGCACCGCCAATAGTTGGGGTTGTGAAGCCAACGCAGCCAATGCTGATGGCGCGAATACAACCAAAATGGTTCGATCGATTTCAACAAGTGCCAGTGGCGTAATTACGGTTATCCCTGATTATGCAAATCTCGGCGTCACTCTCACAGCCGCAGACCTTATCACATTGAGTCCATATGTTGGTATTGGTGCTACAGCAGCAGCAGTTGACTTAAGTGCAGCAAGCAAAGATCAAGGCAAACAAATTACGGAATGGCGATGCACAGGCGCAACAGCTGATATAAAAAAGTACTTGCCAGGCTCATGCAAGTGATTTTCTAAAAATAGAAATATTACCTGATGGATTAATTCGAACTCACCCCACCCAGCTCCCCGATTTCCCGCCGTGCTTTTCCAGCACGCGCACGTCCTGGAGGCGCATGCCGCGATCAACGGCCTTGCACATGTCATAGATGGTGAGCAGCGCAATCTGGACGGCCGTGAGGGCCTCCATCTCGACGCCGGTGGGGCCGACGGTTTCGACCGTTGCAGTGCAAACAATGCTGTCAAGGCCCGCCGATAAAGCGCTATCTGCTTCGAATTCGATAGCAACCCGGGTCAAGGGCAAAGGGTGGCACAGGGGGATGAGGTCGCTGGTCTTTTTGGCGGCCTGGATGCCAGCGATGCGGGCGATTCCGAGCACATCGCCTTTTTTGGCGCTGCCTGACTGGATCAGCGCCAAGGTGGCGGGCAGCATGTCGATGCGGCCGCGGGCGATGGCAATGCGGTGGGTCGCGGGTTTGGCGGACACATCGACCATATGGGCCTGGCCCTGGGCGTCAAAGTGGGTGAGTGCAGACATCGGGAAGCATTCCAAAACACGAAGAAACGGCCACCCCAGAAACCATCGGCAGCCCGAGGCATCATACGGCGATGTGGATTCGCCAGCGCACCAACCGGGAGCCCTCCCCCATGCCGATCTTTCAGCCCCACAGGCTTCTCTCGTCGATCCAATCCGCTTTAGCCGCTACTGTTCTCATCGCAAGCACCGGCCTGGGGCCTTCGGCAAGCTGGGCCCAGGCCTCTTTGCCGACCCTGGGGGATGGCAGCGACATCACCACCAGCCAGGAGCGGCGCCTGGGGGATCGCATCATCCGCGAGCTGTACCGCGACCCCGATTACCTTGATGACCCGGTGCTCGGGGAATACGTCCAAAGCCTCTGGCAACCGCTGCTGGCCAGTGCACGCGCACGCGGCGAGCTGTCGCCGGAGCTGGACGAGCGTTTTGCCTGGGAAATTTTGCTGGGGCGCGACCGCACGGTGAACGCCTTTGCCTTGCCCGGGGGCTATCTGGGTGTGCACCTGGGGCTGATGGCCGTGGTGGCCACGCGCGACGAACTGGCTTCGGTGCTGGCGCACGAGCTCAGCCATGTGACACAGCGCCACATCGCACGCCTGATCGCCCAGCAGAACAGGCAGGGACCCTTGCTGCTGGGTGCCATGGCCTTGGCGGTGCTGGCCGCCAGCAAAAGCCCGAACGCATCCAGCGCCCTGGTGCTGGGCGGGCAGGCAGTGGCCCTGCAGAACCAGCTCAACTTCTCGCGGGATATGGAGCGCGAAGCCGACCGCATTGGCTACGGCCTGATGGAGCCCGCCGGCTTCGCACCCGGGGGCTTTGTGACCATGTTCGAAAAGCTGCAGCACGCCAACCGCCTCAACGACAACGGTAGCTGGCCCTACCTGCGCAGCCACCCTTTGACGACCCAGCGCATGGCGGACATGCAGTCGCGCCTGCCGCCAGGCACGCCCAGCACGGTGGTGGTCACCGGGCTGGAGCATGGGATGGTGGCCGCGCGGGCCCGGGTCTTGTCCCAGCGCGGCCCCGATGCCCTGCGCCAATGGGTCGCCGAGCCACAGACCTCCGGCTTTGCCAGCCTCAGCCCGGCGCGGCGCGCGGCCGCCTTGTATGCGGCAGCCCTGGGCAGCAGCCAGGGGCGGGATTTTGAGCCTGCGCGGGTTTTCCTCGCCCGGCTCGAACCCCTGGCACGCACCGATGCAGCCGCCCTGCGGCAAATGCGCCTGTTGGCCGCCGAAATCGAATTGGCAGCCGGGCGGCCCGAGGCGGCCCTGCAGCAGCTGCAGGCAGGGCTGGCCGGACCGCAGACGCCCCGCCGCCCCGAGCTGATGCTGCGCACCGAGGCCCTGCTGCGCACGGGGCGGGCGGGCGAAGGTGTCGAGGCCTTGCAGGCGTGGTTGGGACAGCACCCGCGCGATGCCAGCGTGTGGCAACAGCTGTCCAGCGTATGGCAAGCCCAGGGGCAAGCGCTGCGGGCCGTGCGGGCCGACGCCGAAGCCCATGCGCTGCGCTACGACTATGCCGCGGCGGTGGACCGGTTCAAAGCGGGGCAGGATCTGGCACGCCGCAGCAGCGCGCCCGAGGACTACATTGAAGCGTCGATCATCGACACCCGCCTGCGCGCGCTGCAGTCACTGCTTCGGGAACAGGCCGCCGAGCGCTGATTCGATCAACAGGCCCAGCACCGAGTAGATGAGCGAGCCGATCAGGGCCGCGCCAAATCCAGTGACGTGGAAGCCTTCCAGCACCGAGGCGGCCGCCCAGAACATGAGGGCGTTGATGAAGAAGAGGAACAAGCCCATGGTGACGACGGTCACGGGCAAGGTCAGGATGACCAGCACGGGGCGCAGCACCGTGTTGAACAGGCCAATCACCAGGGCCGCAATGAGCGCGGAGGTGAAGCTCTGGACTTCCACGCCGTGGTAGATGTAGGCCACCAGCAGCAAGGATGCCGCACTGAGCAGCCATTTGAAAAGTAGTTTCATGGCGGCAGAATAGCACCCGCCCAAAAGCCCGAGGGCTTGGCGGGCTTACCGGTGAAACGCGTGGGGCGGGCGGGCGCCAGAGGTGCCTGGCACCCGCCCGCGGGCCGGTTTAGCCGTGGTCTGCGGGGGCAGCGGCCGCGTGGCGCGCTGCCAGAACCTTGCCGATCACCAGCACCAGCAAGGCACCGGTCACGCTGGCCACATAGCGCATGGCATCGGTTTGGGGCAGCTTGACCATCCACTGCAATTGCTCGGGGTCGGCCACCCAGGGGTCAGAGACCAGCATGCCGCCCGCGATCCAGCCCAGCAACATCCCACCCAGGGTGATGATGGCGGGGAAGCGCTCCATGAGCTTGATGACCAGCTGGCTGCCCCAGACGATGATCGGGATGGAGATGACCAGGCCCAGGGACACCAGCAGCAGCGAGTGCTCACCGGCATTCTGCGCGGCACCGGCGATCGCAATGACGTTGTCCACGCTCATCACCAGATCGGCCACGATGATGGTCTTGATGGCAGCCAGCAGCTTGTCGCTACCCGCCACGTCGCCATGGCCGTCTTCATCGGGGGCCAGCAGCTTCACGCCAATCCAGACCAGCAGCAGCGCGCCGACAAACTTGAGGAAAGGCAAGGACAGCAGCGTCATCGCAAAGAAGATCAGGATGACGCGCAAGACGATGGCGCCTGCAGTGCCCCAGATGATGCCTTTGGTGCGTTGCGCGGGGGGGAGCTTGCGGCAGGCCAGCGCAATCACCACGGCGTTGTCGCCGCCCAGCAAGATGTCGATGATGATGATCTGGCCCAGAGCGAGCCAGAATTCGGGTGAAGTCAGGAAATCCATAAATTCCTCAGTGTCAGGTGGCGAACAATGAACCCCGCACACTGTAGCGCCGAGTTCATCTGGGGTCTGGGTTGCGCGCAAGAGGGACCGAGGCACCGCCTGCCGGGCCATCGCCTGCAGGACTGTGGGGGCAGCCTTGACCAGACCCTGCGCGGGCCCATCAAAGGTCTTGCTCAGCCCCCGCACGGGAAAAGTGCGACAGGCCCGGAATGCCGGAAGCGGTGCTTCGTATTGACGACAATTCCGATACCGCGCAGCACGCCAGGCCAACCCGACTGCGCACGCGGTGGGAGCTACTCCCCCTCGAAGGCGTGATTGGACCATTGTCGAGACGGCGGCACAAGCCCCGGCCCCATTGGGGGTACTACGTACACCGCGCCAGAGACCGCACGGGCTCAGGGATTTCACCGACGGTGCGCAGGTCTGTTTTTTGCTAGGTTCTCTGTCTCATTACTCGGAGGATGTCTTCATGGCCATTTCTTACCCAGGGCAGCGCCTTCCGCTGGTTTTTCTCAGTCTGGCGGCCGCGCTCGCCCTGACGGCCTGCGGGGGCAACGATGGCCCCCTGGTGCGGCAAGAACCCACCGAGCAATACATCCCCCCGGAACCCCCCTCGGGCTACACCGCCAAGTCCATCCAGTACGCCAACAAGGACATGGTGGCTGCGGCCAATCCCCTGGCGGTCAAGGCGGGCACAGACATCCTGGCCCAGGGCGGCAGCGCGATCGATGCCGCGATTGCGGTGCAGATGGTGCTGAACCTGGTCGAGCCGCAGTCCTCCGGCATCGGTGGCGGGGCCTTTTTGCTGCACTACGACAAGGGCACCTCCCAAGTGCTGGCCTACGATGGCCGCGAAACCGCACCCCAAACCGCCACCACCCAGCTCTTCATTGGCAGCGATGGCAAACCGCTGGGCTTTCTGAATGCCGTCGATGGTGGGCTGTCGGTCGGCACGCCCGGCCTGCTGCGCATGCTGGAAGCCGCCCACAAGACCCACGGCAAGCTGGCCTGGAAAGACCTGTTCACCCCCGCGATCCAGCTCAGCGAGAACGGTTTTGCCATTTCCCAGCGCATGAGCGTGTCGATTGCCGGCTCGGCGGCCCGCATCAAGGCCCAGGGTGAACCCGGCGCCAGCTATTTTCTGAATGCCGACGGCACGGCCAAGGCCACAGGCACCCTGCTGAAAAACCCGGAATTCGCCGCCACGCTGCGCTCGATTGCCGCGGGGGGTGCCAACGCCTTCTACCAGGGCGATATCGCGCGGGACATCGTGGCCAAAGTGCGCGCGCACCCCACCAACCCGGGCAAGCTCTCGCTCGACGACCTGGGCGGCTACACCGCCAAGGTGCGCGAACCCGTGTGCGGCATCTACCGCGTGCAATACCGCATTTGCGGCATGCCGGCGCCCAGCTCCGGCGGGCTGGCCGTGCTGCAGACGCTGGGCATCCTGCAGAACTTTGACGTGGCGGCCCTCCAACCCAACACGCTGGACTCGGTGCACCTGGTGTCGGAAGCCTACCGCTTGGCCTATGCCGACCGCGCCTTGTATGTCGCCGACCCCGACTTCGTGGCGGTGCCGCAGGCCGGCATGATCGATGCCGGCTACCTGCAAAGCCGCGCCAAGCTCATCGACATGCAAAAATCCATCGGCACCCCCGTGGCGGGCGTGCCACCGGGCTTGGCGCAGGCCAAGGGCCAGGACAACTCACTGAACCTGCCCTCCACCAGCCACATGTCCATCGTGGATGGCACGGGCAATGCGGTATCGATGACCACCACCATCGAAAACGGCTTCGGCAGCCTGCAGATGGTGCGCGGCTTCTTGTTGAACAACCAGCTGACCGACTTCTCCTTCACCGCCACCGACGCGGCGGGCAAGCCGATTGCCAACCGGGTCGAACCGGGCAAACGCCCCCGCAGCTCGATGGCGCCCACCCTGGTGTTCAACGCCAGCACGGGCGACCTGGAAGGGGCCATCGGCTCGCCGGGCGGCAGCGCCATCATCCAGTACACCGCCAAGAGCCTGATCGGCATGATCGACTGGAACCTGAACGTGCAGCAAGCCATCAACCTGCCCAACTTCGGCGCCCAGACCAACGCCACCACCTCGCTCGAAAAAGGCTCGGCCATCGACACCGCAGCGATCCGCGCCGGGCTCCAGGCCCGGGGACACACCGTGGCGTCCACCGACACCTTCACCAGCGGCCTGCACGGGGTGGTCTTCAACGGCGTGCGGGCCAATGGCCTGCCCGGGCTGCTGGCACGCAACCCCGGCGCCGGAACCTATGCCGGGGGCGCCGACCCGCGCCGCGAGGGCACGGCGCAAGGCAACCCTTGACGCACGCCTGACAAGGGCATCCCCCGTGCCGCGGGCACGGGCTCCAGGGCTGCGGTTATCCTGCACAGCCTCCGGCCACCGCCTTTGCGGCCGGAGGCGTTTTTTTGTGCCCATGCCCGCGATCCATATCACCGACCTCGAATCCGCCATCAATTACTGGCGTGCACGCCATCCCTCGCCCGATGGCATCACACTGGCGCCCGAAGTCCGGGCCCTGGCCGAGGTCTACGCCCTGATGGTCCACACCCACACGGACGAGGCCGACACCCAGGGCTTCACGCCCCAGGCCCTGGCCGCCTGGCTGGCCTGGTACGACACCACCCCGGACACCCCCTGCATCGCGATCTGCTCCACGAGCCAGGGCGATGCGCAGTGCAAGGGCTGCGGGCGCAGTTTCGATGAGGTGCAGCACTGGCTGTCCCTGGACCCGTTCGCCAAACGCCAGGTCTGGCGCCGCATCACGCTGGAACGCCATGCCTGGCGCTTCAATCGCTACGCAGAACGGGCGCGATGAGCCGGGCCAGGGCCGCAGAAACACAATGATTTATTTTGATAGCGTAAAACGCTGTATCTACGGGCCCTAGAGGCATTTTGAGGCCGTAAACTCGCGCCCCATGCCCAAGAAGAGCTCTCCCCCATCCCCCCTCGCCTCGCTGATCACCGCCTCGCGCCGGACCACGCTGTGGTTCATCGCCGCCAGCGCCCTCTCGGTACAGGGGGTCAGTTGCATTTCCAAAATCGACACCCCTGCGTCCCCGGGCCCGGCACAGGCCCGTTCCACCCATGTGGCGACGCAATTTTCTGGCTGCCGGGAGTTCTTTGCCGCCGGGGTGCCACCGCGCCTGCCACCGGCCGCGCTGCAGCGGGAGCTGTGCTATGCCTCGTTTGCGGTCTTGCACAACGGGCACAGCAAGATTCCGGTGTTCGTCGCTGAGCGCCTGAACCGGGCCGTGATCGAGGACGCCGACGATGAAAAGCGCACCAACCGCTTCTTTGCCGATGCCCGCCTGCCCAGTGCCGAGCGCGCCACCCTGGAAGACTATGCCGGCTCCGGTTATGCCCGTGGCCACATGGCCCCCGCGGCCGACATGCCCACCGCCACCGCCATGGCGCAGAGCTTTTCTCTGGCCAATATGGTGCCGCAGGCGCCCCGGCACAACTCCGGCATCTGGGCCAAGATCGAGCGGGATACGCGCCACTACGCGGCGCGCGCGCAGGGCGATGTCTATGTGATCACCGGGCCGGTGCTGGCAGAACCCAGCAAGGAAATCGGCCCGGGCCGCATCAAGGTGCCCAAATACCTGTTCAAGCTGGTGTACGACGCCCGCGCCGGGCGCGCCTGGGCCTATTGGCATGAAAACGCCGACAGCGCCGTCGCCAGCCCGCCGATCAGCTACGACGAACTGGTGCGCCGCACCGGGATGGAACTGCTGCCGGGGATTCCGGCCGCCGCCTCTGGCCGCCTGGCAAGCTGAGCGCAGAAAGCTCCTTTATTCATAGCAATAAAAGCACGGCCAGAAAGGCTTGATGGCCATTCAAGGCCAGGAACTCACTTCCAGCGCACGGGCTCCAGATGCACACTGCCCAGCTTGCTGCTCAAGGTCAGCGCACCTTCTTGCACCGTGGCCTGCAGCTGCATGCTGCGCTCGGCCAGGGCAGCGAGCTGCTGGGACGCCTCCGCAGGAATGCGCCAGACCTGCAATTTTTCCAGGCGCGAGAGCTTGGTCTCAATGCCTTTCCACCAGACCTCGGCGGCGTGGTGAAAGCAGTACACCAGCACCGCATCGGCCTTGCTGCAGGCCTTGGTCAGGGGCTTGTCCTCGGGCTGGCCCACCTCGATCCACAGGCGCTTGCGGCCGGTGAAGTCGGTCAGGGACACGTCCGGATCGTCGGGGTCGGACAGGCCGGCACCAAAGGCCAGGGTGCCATCGCCCTTGCACAGGTCGTTGAGCTGGTGCGCCTGGATGGCCAGCGCGGCCAGGCGAACCATCATGCGCTCGTCGGTTTCGCTGGGGTGGCGGGCCAGCGTCAGGGCGTGGTCGGCGTAGTAACCGTGGTCGATATCGGCGATCTGCAGATGCGCCTTGAAGATGGTGGATTTGATGGCCATAGGGGCGCGAGCATACCTGCTGGCGCGGGGCACGGCGGCCCGCGCGGGGCGCCCCAGTCAGGGGGCAGGCGCTTCCGCCGGCCAGGGGGGCAGCAGGCCGGCACTGGCCGGATCGGCCAGTGCCACGAAATACGGATTGAGGATGGGCCGCTGCAGCCCATAGGCCAGCGCCTGGCCATGGCGATCGACCACCGCGCCGCCGGCCTGCTCCAGGATGCACTGGCCGGCGGCCGTGTCCCATTGGCAGGTGGGTCCAAAGCGGGGGTACAGCGCGCCCAGGCCCTCGGCCATCTGGCAGAACTTCAGCGAGCTGCCCACCGGGTGCAGCACCCAGGGCCGGCCCAGCTGGTTCAGCCAGACGCCGACGGCATCCGTGCCGTGCGAGCGGCTGCCCAGCACCGGCAGCGGCTGGCCGGGATCGGGGGCCTGCACGCGCAGAGGCACCGGGCCTTGCGGCCCCTGCTTCCAGGCACCCAGGCCTTCGGCGGCGAAATACAGCGCACCGCTGGCCGGGGCCAGCACCACGGCCGCCACCGGGCGGCCCGCGGCAATCAGCGCGATGTTCACCGTGAACTCGCCGTTGCGCTGGAGGAACTCCTTGGTGCCGTCCAGCGGATCGACCAGGAAGAAAACACCGGTCTCGGTGCTGCCGCTGCTGCGCGATTCCTCGGACCAGAGGTAGGTGGCCGGAAACGCGGCTTCCAGGCCCTGGCGGATGACCTGGTCGGCGCGCAGGTCGGCCTCGGTCAGGGCCGAGGCGTCGTCCTTGGTCCAGACCGTGAATGCACGGCCATAGATGGCCATGATTTCGCGCCCGGCCTCCCGCGCAATCGCGCAGAGGTGGTCGAGCTGGGGCCGGTCCAGTCGCACGGGAACGGCTCCGGCCTCAGGCATCTCAGGCGCGCCGCGCCAGTTCGGCGGCCTTGCCGATGTAGCTGGCGGGGGTCATGGCCAGCAAGCGGTCTTTTTCGGCCTGCGGAATCTCCAGGCTGCGGATCAGGCCATGCAGGTCTTCGGCCCGCACGGTCTTGCCGCGCGTGACTTCCTTGAGCTTCTCGTACGCGCCCTGCACGCCAAAACGGCGCATGACGGTCTGGATGGGCTCGGCCAGCACTTCCCAGGCGGCATCCAGGTCTTCGGCCAGGGCTTCCTGGTTGAGTTCGAGCTTGTTCAGGCCGGTCAGCAGCGCGCTGTAGGCCAGCGTGGCGTAGCCCAGGGCCACGCCGATGTTGCGCAGCACGGTGCTGTCGGTCAGGTCACGCTGCCACCGGCTGATGGGGAGCTTTTCGGACAGGTGCTTGAGCAGCGCATTGGCCAGGCCCAGATTGCCTTCGGCGTTCTCGAAGTCGATCGGGTTGACCTTGTGCGGCATGGTGCTGGAGCCGATTTCGCCGGCCTTCAGGCGCTGCTTGAAATAGCCCAGGCTGACGTAGCCCCAGATGTCGCGCGACAGGTCGATCAGGATGGTGTTGGCACGCGCCACAGCATCGAACAGTTCCGCCATGTAGTCGTGCGGCTCGATCTGGATGCTGTAGGGCTGGAAGGTCAGGCCCAGGCCCATGGGCTCGGGCGTCTCGATGACGTTCTTGCTGAAGGTTTCCCAGTCGAAATCCGGCCAGGCCGACAGGTGGGCGTTGTAGTTGCCCACGGCGCCGTTCATCTTGCCCAGGATCTTGACAGCGGCAATGCGGTCGCAGGCGTTTTGCAGGCGCACCAGGACGTTGGCCATTTCCTTGCCCACGGTGGTGGGGCTGGCCGTCTGGCCATGGGTGCGGCTGAGCATGGGCACGTCGGCATAGGCCTGGGCCATTTCACGCAGCTTGAGGACGATGCGGTCCAGGCCGGGCAGCACCACCTGGTCGCGCCCCGAGCGCAGTTGCAGGGCGTGGCTGGTGTTGTTGATGTCTTCACTGGTGCAGGCAAAGTGCACGAATTCAGAGGCCTTTTCGAGCTCGGGACGGGCTTCGAACTTGGACTTGATCCAGTACTCGACCGCCTTGACGTCGTGGTTGGTGGTTTTTTCGATGTCCTTGATGGCCGCGGCATCGGCTTCGGAGAAGTTCTTGATCAGGCCGAGCAAATAGGCGCGGGCGCCGGTGGTCAGGGGGTGAAACTCGGCAAAACCGGCATCGGACAAGGCGATGAACCAGGCCACCTCGACCTGCACCCGGCGGTGCATATAGCCGTACTCGCTCATGATCGGGCGCAGGGTGGCAAGTTTGGGGGCGTAACGGCCGTCAAGCGGCGACAGGGCGGTGATAGTGGACAAGCTCATGGCGCGTGATTGTAGGCGCGGCCGCCTCCGGCAAAGCCTTGCAAGGCTCCCGATAGAATCGAAGCGGAAAATGCCCAGACTGCACTGCGTACCGGAACAAAAACCATGAAATTGATCGGATCCTCCGCCAGCCCCTATGTGCGCAAAGTGCGCATCGTCATGGCCGAAAAGAAACTGGACTACCAGTTCGTGCAAGAGAACGTCTGGGCCGAAGACACCGCCATCTCCCAATCCAATCCGCTGGGCAAGGTGCCCTGCCTGGTGATGGAAGGCAGCGAGGCCATTTTCGACTCGCGGGTCATCGTCGAATACCTCGACACCCTCTCGCCCGTGGGCAAACTCATCCCGGCCCAGGGCCGCGAGCGCGCCGAGGTCAAGACCTGGGAAGCGCTGGCCGATGGGATCGTGGACGCGGCCATCCTGGCCCGCCTCGAAGCCACCTGGGCCGGTCGCAAGGACAGCGAACGCAGCCAGGCCTGGATCGACCGGCAGCTCGGCAAGGTGCACCAAGGCCTCAAGGCGATGAGCCAGGGCCTGGGTGACAAACCTGCCTGCCACGGCATTCACCTCAGCCTGGCCGATATTGCCGTGGGCTGCGCCCTGGGCTGGCTGGAGTTCCGCTTCCCCGACATCGCCTGGCGCGCCGAATACCCCAACCTGGGCCGCCTGCTCGACAAGCTGATGCTGCGCCCCAGCTTCGTGGACACCCGCCCCTGCTGAACCCCGGGGTAGGCCTGGCGGTGCGCGATCTCAGGTGTTCGCCCGGCGCTTGAGCCAGCGCATCAAGCGGCCCACCAGGGGCAGCTTTTCATACAACTCTTCGGCGGCATCCCAGTAGTCGCGGTGCAGGATCACCCGCCCCTGCGCATCGAGCACCAGGTGCGAGGCGCCGCGCACGGTCTGGGTCACGCCCGGATGGAAGCTTTTGAACGCAAACAGGAAGTCCCAGGTCAGAAAACACTGGTCGCCCTGCACCACGCGGCCGGTGACGACAAAGCGGGGCTGGTCGAGCGAGGCAAACATGTGGCGGAAGATCTGGGTGATGGCCGGGACCCCCTGCACTTCGTTGAAGGGGTCCTTGAAGACGGCCTCGGACGCATAGAAACGCCCGAGGGCCGGCAGATCGTCCGGGGACAAATGCTCGAAAAAACCCACCAGGCGGGTCACGGCGTCTTCCATGGCGGCGGGCGGCCGTCTCGGTTCGGAAAGGGGCATGGCTCAAAGTCCGGTGAAGCGGCGCACCAGCGGGAAATACCACCGGTACGGCAGCAGGCGCAGCAGCTTCATGACCCGGGTGAAACGTTTGGGAAAGTGGATGTCGAAGTCGCCCCGCGCCCAGCCCTGCAGGATGGCTGCGGCCGCCTGCTCGGGTGAAATCAGCGCCGGCATGGCGAACTCATTGCCCTGGGTCAGCGGGGTGGCCACAAAGCCCGGGTTGATCACGCTCACCCCCATGCCCAGGTCGTGCAGGTCGAGGTACAGGGCCTCGCACAGATTGATCAGCGCGGCCTTGGTGGGGCCGTAGGCCAGGCTGCGGGGCAGGCCCCGAAAGCCCGCCACGCTGCTGATGAGGCTCACATGGCCGGGCCGGCCGCACTGGGCCGAGGCCACCATGGCCGGCAGCACGGCATGCAGCACAGACAAGGCACCGGTGTAATTGACCTGGGTGTGCTGCAGCATGGCGGGCAGGTCGATGTCGGTGGCGCGCATGGGGCGGTAGGTGCCGGCGCACACGCAGACCAGGTCCAGCGGCCCGGCCGCGAGCACCTGGGCAGCGGCCGCATCGACCTGGGCCTGCACGGTGATGTCCAGGGGCAGCGCCCGGCTGCCGGGATGGGCGTCGGCAAACGCCTGCAAGGCCAAAGGGCTGCGCGCCGACACCACCACCTGCGCGCCACGGGCGTGCAGGGCCGAAGCCATAGCCTGGCCAATCCCACTGGACGCACCCACCAGCCAGACGCGGCGGCCCTGCCAGTCCCGGAGCGGGGGGTTCAGGCTCATGGCTGGCGCTTGGTGAAGGAGAGCGTGACCTCGCCCAGGCGGAAGCCGAACTTGCGCATGGTGGCGCGGTTGAGCATGACGCGCTCGTCGATGAGGTACATCCAGTCGTCCATCTGCACCTCATAGACCGTGCCATCGACCGGCAGGCTCAGCGTGTAGTTCCAGCGGAAGGCATTCCCGGCCGTCTGCCCCACGGCCTCGCCGACCACATCGTCGGCCTGGCCCGTGACGCGGCCATCGGCATGCTGGGTCAGGCGCCAGATGCGGCGCTGGGTACTGCCATCCGAGTAATGGAACACTTCATCTAGAACGCCCTGCTTGCCGGTCCAGCGGCCGTCCATCACCACGGTAAAGCGCTTGACGATCTGGCCGCTGCGGTCCTGAAAGATGCCGTGGGCGTCGATGGTGCCGTCGAAATACCGGGCGAGGTCGAGCACGGGTTTCTCGGCCGCGTAGCCGGCCAGGTTCTGGCTGGCACAGCCGGACAGGGCGAGCGGGGTGGACAGGGCCATCCAGAGAAGAGAGCGTCGTTGCATCAGGGGGCTCCTTGGGAGAGAGGGCGGTCCGTGGGCACGGGACGCCGCAGGATCAGGCCGTACAGGGCGGCAGCGGCCAGCAGCTTGAGCCCGCAGGGCAGCACCGCATACGCCCAGCCCAGGGCCTGCAGGCCCTCGGGGCTGCGGGTGCCGGGCTGGTAACCCAGCCCGTCGAGCAAGGGCAAGGCCAGGCCGGCGGCCAGGGCCAGGTTGAGCTTGGCGGCAAAGTGCCACCAACCCAAATACGCGCCTTCGTGCTGGCCGCTGTCGCCCTGGCGTTCGATCACGCCGGCGAGCAAGGCCCCCGGCAGGGCCAGATCAGTGCCCAGGGCTATGCCCGAAAGGGCGCACACCCCCAGGAACGCAGCGCCATCGCCCACGCCCAGGCCCGCCGTCCAGGCAAAAACAGCCACCGCCAGGCCCATGCCGATCAACCAGGTGGCGGCCAGCCCCCAGCGGGCCACGGCGCGCAGCCACAGCGGAATCGACAGGGCTGCACACAGAAAATACGCGCCCAGAAACAGCGGCTCCTGCACAGGCGGAACCTGCAGCCGGTCCTGGACGAAAAACAGCACCAGCGTGGCCGGCACGGCACTGGCAATGCCATTGAGCATGAACACCGCCAGCAGCCGGCGAAAGGCCGGACGCGCCCAGGGCCGCCACAGGCTGGCCCCAGAGGCCACCGCCCCTGCCGCGCGCGGCACAGCCGCTGGGCGGGGCGCACGCGCCCAGGCCAGCCAGCCGAGGACCAGGGTGGCCGCAAACACCCCCAGCATCGCGGGCAAGCCCCACAGGCTGGGCAGCACCGAAGCCAGCACCACGCCCACCAAAGCGGCCCCCTCGCGCCAGGCGACGATGCGGCTGCGCTGCAACTCATCGCCCCCCAGCCGCGCGCCCCAGGCCTGGTGCGCAATGCCCAGTTGGCTGTAGGCGGCATAGGTGACCAGCAAACAGGCCAGCGCCCAGGCGGTCAGGGCGTCCGGGCTGCGCACGGGCGGAAAGAACAGGCCCGTCAACCCCAGGGCCAGGACCAGGGCCGACAAGCCCCCCACCGCCAGCACCGCACGGGTGGAGCGCGCAAACAGCCGGTCGCTCAGGCGGCCCAGCCAAGGATCGGTCAGGGCATCCAACAACCGGGCCGCGAGCAGCACCGTGCCCAGCGTGGCCAGGGGCATGCCAAACGCACGGGCGTAGTGGTGCGGCAACAGCACATACAAGGGCAGCGCGACGAAGGCGAGCGGCAGGCCGAGCAGGCCATAGGCCAGGCCCTCGCGCGCGCTCCAGCGCGGCCGGGACGTCATGGGGTGCCCGTGGAACGGGGGGCAGCGATCAGGGCCTGGCGCAAGCTGGGCTCGGAGGTCTGGGGCGACAACCAGATGCCAAAGAACAAGCGGGCGAATTCAGGGTCGGGCACTTGGCCCACCACGCGCCCCCCCAGATGGAACAAGGCCGCGCCCCCCGGCTGGTAGATGCCGGTGAGCCGGTCGCCGGCCTTGACATCGGGCAGCGCAGCCTGCAGCGCCTGCTGCCAGCGCTGTGCCTGTGGCTCGCTGAACGTGCCCACACGGCGCATTTCTTCAAGAGAGCGTTTGGCAATCGCCTGCGCCGAAAAATCACGCTGGTAGGTCAGCTCCAGGGCCAGGGGGTGGGCCGCGTAATCCTCGGGGTTGAAGCCGGGGCGCACCCAGAGGCGGGCCCGGTAGATGTCGAAGCCCAGGAAGCGCATCATCCCCTGCCCCGCCAGGCGCAGGTCGGACAAGGGCCAGGCGGGGTCGGCGGCCTGGGCCCATGCGGCTTGGGCACAAAACAGGCCTCCAGCACAAGCCAGCATTACAGAACAAGCTATCTTTTTCATAGTAATTTCTTCCATGAAACGCCCAGGAGCCTGGCGGTTCAGGGCTTGACCAGGGTGTACTGCACCAGGTCAATGTTCTGCATGGCAAAGGCGGCTTCGCAGTAGGCGAGGTAGAACTCCCAGATGTGCATGAAGCGCTCGTCGAAGCCGAGTTGGTGGATATGGGCGCGCTGGGCCAGAAAGCGCTCGCGCCAGCGCTTGAGGGTTTCCGCATAGTCCTGGCCAAAGGCAAATTCGTCGACCACCCGCAGGCCCGCCGCCTCGGCTTCGCGGCGGAATTCGCGGGGGCAGGGCAGGCAGCCGCCAGGGAAGATGTACTGCTGGATGAAATCGGTGGAACTGATGTAGCGCTGGAACAGGCTGTCGTCGATCACGATGCTCTGGATGCAGGCCTTGCCGCCCGGCTTGAGCAGGCGGTTCAGCGCCTGGAAATAGGTCGGCCAGTATTCGCGGCCCACGGCCTCGATCATCTCGATGGAGCAAATGGCGTCGTAAGGGCCATCGCTGACATCGCGGTAGTCCTGCAGGCGCAGATCAGCCCGGCGCTCCATGCCATGCTGGGCCATGCGGCGCTGGGCAAAGGCCAGCTGCTCGGTGGACAGCGTGACGCCCGTGAGCGAGGCGCCGAACTCGGTAGTGGCCATCTCGGCCAGGGCGCCCCAGCCGCAGCCGATCTCCAGCACCCGGTCGCCCGCCTGGACCCCGGCCATGCGCAGCGCCCGGCGCACCTTGGCCTGCTGCGCGGCCCGCATATCGCCACCGGCATCGTCCTCGAACAGGGCCGAGGAGGAGTTCATGGTGTCGTCGAGCCACAGCTCATAGAACGCATTGCCCAGGTCGTAGTGGGCATGGATGTTTTTCTGGCTGTTGGTGCGCGTGTTCCGGTTGAGCAGGTGCTTGACGCGGTAGAGCAGCCGACCGGCCCAGGTGCCATACACCATGCTTTCCACCTGCTGGCGGTTGGCAATGAACAGCTTGAGCAGATCGGTCAGGTGGGGCGTGGTCCAGTCGCCGGCGATATAGCTTTCGGCAAAGCCGATGTCTCCGGACTTCAGGGCGGCGCTGCAGGCATTCCAGTTCTTGAGCGTGATGGCTGCTGCCACCCCGCCCCCCTGGCCAAAATGCTGCAGGCTGCCATCGGGCAGCTGGACCGTGAGGCTGCCGTGCTGCAGGCGCTGCAGCAGCTTCAGGGCAGTGCGGGCGGCGGCCGGAACATTGGACGGCAGGGCGGTGGCTCCGCGGGGGGCAGTAGAAGAGTTCATGGCGGTCTCGTTGGGCATGGGTTCAACGGGTCACGATGGAGGCGGGCGCCTCGGGCTTGCGATGGAAACGCACGCGCTTGAGCCAGAGCTGCAGCGCGTGCCAGTGGATGCGGGCGATCACCGCCAGCGTCATGGCCGGATAGCCCCAGATGGCACGGCGCAGGGTCTGCGGCGTCACGGAATAGAGGGTCCCGCTCACGCTGGTCTGGATCAGCAGGCCGTCGGCATCGTCGTAGTCGATGCGCACCACGGTGCGGCCCGCTTCGGCGCCCTGCGCAGGGGGCGCCGTGCGCAGGAAGCGAAAACGGTACTGGCCGCTGACTTCGCAAAACG
>JAQUDN010000091.1 GCA_028685665.1 Burkholderiaceae bacterium
ATGAAGATCGTGCCCGCGTGCTCGATGTCCTCGTAGCTGCACGGCGGCGCGTCGGCGCCCAGGGTGGCCTTGTAGCCGGCCACGGCGCTGGACATGCACAGGCGCGAGTTGGTGTCGCAGTTGTTGCTGCCGACCAGGCCCTTGGTCAGCTTGTTGTAGACGTAGTAGTCCTCGGTCAGCAGCTGGCCGGAGAGATAGAAGCCGACCGCGTCCGGGCCGTGTTCGGCGATGATCCCGGCGAAGCGCTGGGTGGCGTGGTCGAGCGCGCTGTCCCAGTCCACCCGTTGCCGCGGCGCCGCCTTGTCCATGCGCAGCTCGGGGTGCAGCACGCGGCCATCCAGCCCGGTCGACAGGTGCAGGGTGCTGCCCTTGGTGCACAGGCGGCCGAAGTTGGCCGGATGCTGCGGGTCGCCGCGCACCCCGGTGATCTGCACGCCATCGGAGGCGATGAGCACACCGCAGCCTACGCCGCAGTAAGGGCAGGTGGACCGGGTCTCCCGGTGGGCGGTGGGCAGGGCTGTCATAAAGGCCTCGGAGGCTGCGCGGGCGGGGGCGAAAGGGCGGGTGGGGGCCGGCGGTGGTCAGCCGGCGGGCATGGTGCGGCGGGCGGGGCCGGCCACGGGGCGCACCGCATCCAGCGCATGCCCGGCCAGCTCGGTAGCGTCCAGAAACACCTCGCCCGCCTCGACCTTGACGGCGAATTTCGGCGTGCAGCCCTCGTCGGGCGCCGCCGCCTGGCCATCGCACAGGCCGATGCTCCAGTTGTGCAGGGGGCAGGCCACCCGCTGCTCGAACACGATGCCTTGCGACAGCGGGCCGCCCTTGTGCGGGCAGCGGTCGAGCAGGGCAAACACCCCGTCGCTGGCGTTGCGGAAGACCGCCACGTCCAGCCCCACTGGGCGTGCCACGCGGCGGGCACCGAGCACGGGAATATCGTCCACGCGGCAGATCTTGGTCCATTCGCTCATTGCTATTCCTTTCGTAGCTGCCAGGGCTTGATGGGTAAGCCTTTGAGGCATTTTTGGTTCAAATTCAGGCGGCACTGACCGGGCTGAACTGGCGCGTGTCCACGGCGGCCTTGTCGAACTCGAACCAGGGATCGGGCTCGCCGTCGAGGGCAAACTGCAGTTGGTCCCACAGGGCCTTGCGGCCTGCGGCGTCTTCGAGGATGCGTTTCTTGACGTAGTCCAGGCCGACGCGGTTCACGTAATGCACCGTGCGCTCCAGGTACCAGCCTTCCTGGCGGTAGAGCTCGCAAAACGCCCCGGTGTACTCCAGCACCTCCTCGGCGGTCTTGAGCTTGGTGAAGAAGTGCGCCACCTCGGTCTTGATGCCGCCATTGCCCGCCACATACATCTCCCAGCCGCTGTCCACGCCGATGATGCCGACGTCCTTGATGCCGGCCTCGGCGCAGTTGCGTGGGCAGCCCGACACCGCGAACTTGACCTTGTGCGGGGCGTACATGCGCCACATCGCGCGCTCCAGGTCCTTGCCCATCTGGGTGCTGTCCTGCGTGCCCATGCGGCACCACTCGCTGCCCACGCAGGTCTTCACCGTGCGCAGGGCCTTGGCGTAGGCGTGGCCGCTGGGCATGCCGATGTCTTTCCAGACGTTGACCAGGTCTTCCTTCTTCACGCCCAGCAGGTCGATGCGCTGGCCGCCCGTGACCTTGATGGTGGGGATGTGGTATTTGTCGGCGGCATCGGCGATGCGGCGCAGCTCGTCGGCCGTGGTCTCGCCGCCCCACATGCGCGGAATGACCGAGTAGGTGCCGTCTTTCTGGATGTTGGCGTGGCTGCGTTCGTTGATGAAGCGGCTTTGCGGATCGTCCTTGGCCTCCTTGGGCCAGGTGCTGGTGAGGTAGTAGTTGACGGCCGGGCGGCAGCTGGCGCAACCGCTGGGCGTTTTCCACTCCAGGAAGCGGAAGGTGTCGGCAATGGTCAGCAGCTTGTGGCTGCGGATGGCCTCGCGCACGGCCTGGTGGCCATGGTCGGTGCAGCCGCACAGGGCCTTGGTCTTGGGCGTGGCCGAGTAGTCGCCGCCCGCGGTGAACATCAGGATCTGTTCCACCAGCCCGGTGCACGAGCCGCAGCTGGCGCTGGCCTTGGTGTGCTTCTTCACCTCGTCCAGGGTGAACAGGCCCTTGTCCTTGATGGCCTTGCAGATGGCGCCCTTGGTCACGCCATTGCAGCCGCAGACCTCGTCGCTGTCCGCCATGGCCGACGCCTTGCTCTGGCCCTGGTGGCCCACATCGCCGATATTGCTTTCGCCAAACATCAGCTTGTCGCGGATGTCGCGCACGCTGCGCCCGTCGCGCAGCAGCTTGAAGTACCAGCTGCCATCCACCGTGTCGCCGTACAGGCAGGCGCCCACCAGCTTGTCGTCCTGGATGACCAGCTTCTTGTACACGCCCCCGAAGGGGTCGCTCATGACGATTTCTTCGGTGTTCTCGCCGCCCTGGAAGTTGCCTGCCGAGAACAGGTCGATGCCGGTGACCTTGAGCTTGGTCGAGGTCAGCGAGCCCTGGTAGCGGCCAATGCCGAACTCGGCCAGGTGGTTGGCCAGCACCTTGCCCTGCTCGAACAGCGGCGCCACCAGCCCGTAGGCGATGCCCCGGTGCGCGGCGCATTCGCCCACGGCATAGATGCGCGCGTCGGTGGTGGTCTGCAGCGTGTCGCTGACCACGATGCCGCGGTTCACGTGCAGGCGCATCTTTTCGGCGAGCTGGGTGTTGGGCCGGATGCCCACGGCCATCACCACCAGATCGGCGGGGACCTCGGTGCCGTCCTTGAACTGCACGGCGGTGACGCGCCCGTCGGGGCCGCCCAGCAGGGCCTGCGTCTGTGCCTGCATCAGGAACTGCATGCCGCGCTCCTGCAGGGATTTCTGCAGCATCTTGCCGGCCACGTCGTCCAGCTGGCGCTCCATGAGCCAGTCGCCCACATGCACCACGCTCACCTGCATGCCGCGCTTCATCAGGCCGTTGGCGGCCTCCAGGCCCAGCAGGCCGCCGCCAATCACCACGGCATGTTGGTACGTGGTGGCGGCATCGATCATGGCCTGCGTGTCGGCGATGTCGCGGTAGGCCAGCACGCCCTGCAGCTCCTTGCCGGGAATGGGCAGGATGAAGGGGTTGGAGCCGGTGGCCAGGATCAGGCGGTCGTAGGGGGCCTGTACCGTGGCCCCGGTGCTGCTGCGCGCATGCACCACCCGGCGCACCCGGTCCACGTCGGTGACGGTGCAACCCGTGTGCAGCGTGATGCCGTGGTCGCTGTACCAGCTCCAGTCGTTCAGGATGATTTCATCCAGCGTCTGCTCGCCCGCCAGCACGGGCGACAGCAGGATGCGGTTGTAGTTGGGGTGCGGCTCGGCGCCGAACACGGTGATGTCGTACAGGTCGGGGGCGATCTTGAGCAGCTCTTCGAGCGTGCGCACACCGGCCATGCCATTGCCGATCAGCACCAGTTTTTGCCGTGCGGGGGTGGGGGTTTGCGTGTCCATGGTGAGCTCCTCAAGCGGCCTTTTCGACATGGCCCTGGCGGGTGTACAGAAAATCGATCACGGCTTTGCGGCAAGCCTGGTAGCGGGCATCGTCGGCCAGCTCGACCCGGCTGCGCGGGCGCGGCAGCCCCACTTCGAGCACCTCGCCGATGGTGGCGGCCGGGCCATTCGTCAGCATCACGATCTTGTCGGACAGCAGCACGGCTTCGTCCACATCGTGGGTCACCATCACCACGGTGCTGTGCGTGCGCGCCACGATCTCCAGCAGTTCGTCCTGCAGCTTGGCGCGCGTCAGCGCATCCAGCGCGCCAAAGGGCTCGTCCATCAACAGCACCTGGGGTTCCATGGCCAGGGCGCGGGCAATGCCCACGCGCTGCTTCATGCCGCCCGAGATTTCGCCGGGGCGCTTGTGCGCCGCGTGCCCCAGGCTCACCAGCGCCAGCGCCGCCTCGGTGCGTGCCTTGAGCTGGGCCTTGGACTCGGTGCGGCCAAACACCCGCTCCACCCCCAGGTGGATGTTGTCAAAGCAGGTCAGCCAGGGCAGCAGCGAGTGGTTCTGGAACACCACCGCCCGCTCGGGGCCGGGGCCCTTGATCTCGCGGTTGGCGCACAGCAGCACGCCCTGGGTCGGGGTGGTCAGGCCCGCGATCAGGTTCAGCAGCGTGGACTTGCCGCAGCCCGAGTGGCCGATCAGCGCCACGAACTCGCCCTTGGCAATGGTCAGGTCCACGTCCCGCAGGGCCAGG
Source organism: Burkholderiaceae bacterium (assembly GCA_028685665.1). GTDB lineage: Bacteria > Pseudomonadota > Gammaproteobacteria > Burkholderiales > Burkholderiaceae_C > JAQUDN01. The sequence goes on from JAQUDN010000091.1 coordinate 4,248, forward strand.
AAAGGGCCTTTCGCCGTGCGAAAGCTTTGTTCCACGCCCTGGATTTCGATGAATTTATCGTTCGACATAGGGGGCTCCCGTCAGTTGCGGACGTCTTCGAAGGTGAAGGCCGTGGCGAGCTTGACCAGCGCAAACTCCAGCAGCAGCCCGACGATGCCGATCACGAAGATGGCGATGATGATGTTCTTGACGTTCAGGTTGTTCCACTCGTCCCACACCCAGAAACCGATGCCCACGCCGCCGGTCAGCATCTCGGCGGCCACGATCACCAGCCAGGCCGTGCCCACCGCCAGGCGCACGCCGGTCAGCATGTAGGGCAGGACGGCGGGGAACAGGATCTTGGTCAGGATCTTCCATTCCGACAGGTTCAGCACCCGGGCCACGTTCAGGTAGTCCTGGGGCACGCGCTGCACCCCCTGGGCGGTGTTGAGCACCATGGGCCAGATCGAGCAGATGAAGATGGTCCAGATGGCCGCCGGATTGGCACCCTTGAACACCAGCAGCCCGATCGGCAGCCAGGCCAGCGGAGACACCGGGCGCAGCAGCCCGATCAGCGGGTTGAACATGCGGCCCAGGAACTCCGAGCGGCCGATCGCAAACCCGGCCGGAATCCCCACCGCCGCCGCCAGCCCGAAGCCCAGCGCCACGCGCTGCAGCGAATACAGCACGTTCCAGCCCACGCCCTGGTCGTTGGGGCCATTGCGGTAGAAGGGGTTGCTGAACACCTGCACCGCCTGCGTCCAGGTGTCCAGGGGCGTCGGGATGGAGCCGCCGGTCGAGGTCGACACGGCGGACCACACCGCCACCAGCAGCCCCAGGCCCAGCAGCGGCGGCAGCAGGCGCAGCCAAAGCCCGCGCCAATCCTTGCCGGCACGGGACGCCGCCGCCGGGCTCACGGCCGCAGGGGCGGCACGCGCCCCGGAGAGGGGTGCCACCGCTGCGGGTGCCAGGGGGCCAGAAACTTCTGGCGGGTTGTGAAAAACTGCGCTGACCATGGTGTGTGCTCCTCAGGCCTTGATCTTGAAACTGTCGGCGTACTGGCGCGGGTCTTTGCCGTCCCAGACCACGCCGTCCACCAGCTTGTGGCTGCGCATATCGCTCTTGGGCAGCGGGGCCTTGGCGGCCGTGGCGGCCTGCTTGTACAGCTCCGTCTGGTTGATCTGGCGGGCCACCGCCAGGTAGTCGGGGTGCTCCTTGAGCAGGCCCCAGCGCTTGTGCTGCGTGAGAAACCACATGCCGTCCGACAGGTAGGGAAAGTTCACCGCCCCGTCGTTGTAGAACTTCATGGGGTCGGGGTCGTCCCAGGTCTTGCCCTGGCTGCCGCCCAGGCCGTTCTGGTAGCGGCCCAGAATGCGCTGGTTGATCGCATCCACGCTGGTGTTGACGTAGGCCTTGTCGGCAATGGTCTCGGCCATCTTCAGCTTGTTCTGCAGGCTGGCGTCGATCCAGCGGCCGGCCTCGATCAGGGCGGCGGTCACGGCCCGGGCGGTGTTTGGGTACTTCTTGGCAAATTCGCCCGTGGTGCCCAGCACCTTTTCCGGGTGATCGCGCCAGATGGCCTGGGTGGTGGTCGCGGTGGCCCCGATGCCGTCCATGATGGCCCGGTGGTTCCAGGGCTCGCCCACGCAGAAACCGTCCATATTGCCCACGCGCATATTGGCCACCATCTGGGGCGGCGGCACGGTGATGACCTTGGCGTCTTTCAGCGGATGGATGCCGTGCGCCGCCATCCAGTAGTACAGCCACATGGCGTGCGTGCCGGTGGGGAAGGTCTGGGCAAAGGTGTATTCGCGCTTGTCGCTGGCCATCAGCCGGGCCAGCGAGGGCCCATCGACCGCACCCTTGTCCGTCAGCTTGCGCGACAGCGTGATTGCCTGGCCGTTCTGGTTCAGGGTCATCAGCACGGCCATGTCTTTCTTGGGGCCGCCGATGCCCAGGTGCACGCCATAGACCAGGCCGTAGAGCACATGGGCGCAGTCCAGTTCGCCGTTGACCAGCTTGTCGCGCACCCCGGCCCAGCTGGCTTCCTTGCTGGGAATGATCTTGATGCCGTACTTGCGGTCGATGCCCAGCACCGAGGCCATGACCACGCTGGCGCAGTCGGTCAGCGGAATGAAACCGATGCGCACCTCTTCTTTTTCCGGCTTGTCGGAGCCCTGTGCATACACCGCGGCACGCAGGGCAGGGCTCAGGCCTGCCGCACCCGCGGTCACGGTTTGCAGCACGGAGCGGCGGCTGATGGGGGTGTTCAACAGATCGGTCATGGGCCATCCTCGGGGCAGGGCTGAAAAACAAAAAAGGCGTCCGCACGCCCCGCGACGGGCCCAGGGGGCGGGTCGCAAGGGGTGGGGACGCCTTTGTCCGGTGCGCAGAGCCTGCCCACCGTTGGGCAGGCTCTGCGGCATGACCTTCGTTGGTCATACCCGGATAGAAGCAGTTACCGTGCCAGCTTGAAAGAAGGCGGAGCGACTTCTTTTTTGATAGCTGGAAGCGCGCGCTGTGAGGGGGCTGAGGGCTTTTTTGGTGCCAAAGCCCGCTCATGCACCGTCAGGGTGCATCGCACCAGGATGGGTCTGGGCGGAAAGGCGCATGGCGCCGCCGGGCGGCTTTCAGGGGCCGGCCGGGGCGCGCTGCGGGGGGGCGTGGGGGACACCGCGGGGAAATCGCGGGGAAATCGTGGGGGACGAGCCGGAAAGGTGCCGAAGAGGCGCCGAGAAAGCGCCGGCGCTGGGCCGGCGGGTCAGCCGAGCAGATCGGCCACGTCGAGCATGCGCTGGGCGACGTCGGCCACTTTCATGCCCTTGGCCATGGCGGCCTTGCGCAGGCGGTCGTATGCCGCTTGCTCGGTCAGGCCGTGGCGCTCCATGAGCAGGCCCTTGGCGCGGTCCACGATCTTGCGGTTGCTGAGTTCGGACTTCACATCCGCCAGCTCGCGGCGCAGGCCCTCCTCGTGCTGAAAGCGCGCCATCGCCACATCCAGAATGGGGCGGATGCGGTCGGGCGAGAGGCCCGCCACGATGTAGGCCGACACCCCGGCCGCCACCGCCGCCTGGACATGCGAGGTGTCGCTGTCGTTGGTGAACAGCACGATCGGGCGGCGCTCGTCGCGCGTGGCCATCACCACATGCTCCAGCGCATCGCGTGCTTCGCTCTCGGCGTCCACGATCACCAGGTCGGGCTGGAGCTGGTTCAGGCGCTCGGTCAGGAAGGGGTCGCCCGGCAAGGTGGCCACCAGGTTGAAGCCGTTTTCCAGCAGGCCGATGCGCAGCCCCCGCGAGCGCTCGGCTTGCGCGATCGCGTGCGCGTCGTCCGGGTCCGCCACCGCCAGGTCCGGCGCCACCACCACAATTCTCAGGGCCTCGTTCATGCCCGAACTCTACCCCGGAAGCTCCCCCCCGAGCGCGCGGTGCGCGGTCTTCTGGTTTCCTGTTGTGACGCGGGGGGGCAGGGTGCGGGTTGCCTGGATGTCACGCCCTGCATGATTTGCTGCACATTCCGGGCTTCACCGCCCCACCGTGAGTCCATCAGTCTGGTGGACGCTGCATCGGCTGCACGGCCATCACTGCCGACTGCAACGATCCATCCCATTCGGCCATCCGCAGGTCATAGGCCGTTTGCAGGTTCAGCCACGACCGCGCGTCACCGCCGAAAAAACGGCTCAGGCGCAAGGCCATGTCGACCGTGATGCTGTGCCGTTCCCACACGATGCAATCGATGCGTGAGGCCGGCACATGCAGTTGCTGGGCCAGTGCTTGGATGCTCAGGTGGAGGGGCTGGAGGTATTCCTCGTGCAGAACTTCGCCGGGGTGAACCGGGCGCATGCCGTTTTGGACCATTTTTTCTCCTGTTTGGGGCCGTTCCAGCAACCAGGTGCCCCTTGCCGCGCGCCACCGCCTGTGTTTGCCAGCCCCTCACCGGTTGATCCACCCCTCCCCCTGGCGCTCGGCGGCGCCTGAGCGCTCAAGGTCCTGGCAGAGGGCCTCGATCCATTCTGCGGGGGGCTGTGTGGCGGCGCACAGGGTGTGCAGGCGTTCGAAGTAGGGCGTGGCCTGGGCCCAGGCCAGCAGGTCGGTGTGCGTGATCTGTTGCCATTCGAGCAGCTTGTATTTCAGCAGCACCTTGGCGGCGTACAGCGCGTGTTTGCGCGGGTTGCGCGCAAAGCCGTCGAGCCGGCGCCGCGCCACGGCCAGGGCCAGGGGCACGTCGCTGAAGAGGGCGCCATGGCCGGGGATCACGGTGCGCGGGGCCAGGTGCTCGATCAGGTCGAGCGTGGCGGCCACGTCGGCAAAGGCTTCCTGGCCGTCGAGTTCGGGGAAGACGACGCCAAAGCCGTTTTCCCAGAGGGCATCGCCCGAGATCAGCAGGCGGCTTGCGGGCTCGAACAGCACGATGGCGTGGGTGTCGTGGCCCGGGGCGGCGTGCACTTGCCAGGGGCGGTCGCCCAGCCGCAGTTCGGTACCGGGCTGCAGCAGGGTGTCGCAGCGGAACGGGGGGCAGTGCTGGCCCGTGGGGGTGTAGCTCAGCGCGTTGGCATCCCAGGCGCGCACGTGGGCGGCCTGGCCGGGGGGGATGGCGGTCTCCACCGCAGGCCAGGCCTGTTGCAGGGCGGCGTTGCCACCGCAGTGGTCGCTGTGCAGGTGGGTGTTGAGGAGGCGGTCCAGCGGGCGATCGCCCAGGGCCGATTGCACCAGCGCCAGGGTCTGGGGGGCGTGGGTGCAATACCCGGTGTCCACCAGGGCGGTGGCGTCCTTGCCCAGAAACAGGATGTTGTTGGCCGAGAGCCAGCCTCGTTCGAAGACATGGACGTTGTCGGGCAGGGGCGCGGTGTTCATGGGGCTTTGGGGTTGGAGGAGAGGGTTTCGATGCGGTTGCGCCCCCGGTGTTTGGCCTGGTAGAGCGCGGCATCGGCCTGGTTGATCAGGGCGTCGAACGAGGCGGGCTGGCCGGGGGCCAGGGTGGCAACGCCGATGCTCACGGTGCAGGGCGGCAGCTGCGGGTCGGCCGAGCTGCTGGTGCGGATGCGTTCGGCGACGAGGCGGGCCTGGTCGAGCGCGGTCTCGGTCAGCAGCACCACGAATTCTTCGCCGCCATAGCGGCCCAGCAGGTCGGCGGGGCGCAGCTGGGCCATGGCCCGCAGGGCAAAGTCGCGCAGCACGGCATCGCCGACCAGATGGCCGTGCTGGTCATTGACGTTCTTGAAGTGGTCCAGGTCCATCATCAACGCCGAGACCGGGTGGCCGTTGCGCTGGCTGCGGGCCAGTTCGGCATGGCCCCGTTCGAACAGGGTGCGGCGTGTCAGCGCGTTGGTGAGCATGTCGTGGGTGATGAGGTTTTCCAGTTCGGCGTGCAGGCGTTCGCTGGCCAGCAGGACAAAACCGATGGTCAGCATCAGCAGCCCGAAGCTCAGGCTCAGGATGTAGAGGCTCTGAAAAAAGGTGGCCTGGAACAGCCCTTCGCCCGCTGGCAGGGTGGTGGCCGAGACCAGGCGCAAGAGCATGGCCAGGATCAGTGCCGACAGCACGCCCAGGGTGTAGCGGGTGGCAAAGCTCTGCACGGGTTGCGCGAACACCACCCGGGCCATGCCCGCGAAGTGGCAGGCGAGGATGCTGCTGATCACCACCAGGCGCAGGCTGTAGTAAGGGGTGACGAGGGTCCACCAGGCGATGGCCGGCGCGCCCGCGCACACCAGGAGGGCGGGCCAGCGTGGAAGCGGTCGGGCGAAATGCCGGTACGTCCCGCGCACGAGCAGGGCCGAGCCCGACAACAGGACCAGGTTGGCCAGCACCACCGTCAGCACATCGGGTCCGTGGCCCTGCCGGGCGATGAGCAGGGTGGACGCGGCCACCACCAGGGGCCCCAGCGCCCATTCGCGCATGCCCTGCACGCTGGCAGGGTAGTTGCGGCGCAGGAAAAACAGCACCATGGCCATCAGCGCGCCCATGGCGCCGGTCAGGAAAACCGCAGTTCGCAGGTCGAAGAAGGGCATGGGCGGGCGCGTGGGGGAAGTCTGAGGGCCTGTTCCCGGTCTTTTGAGGGGGTCCGCCGCTTCGTGCCGGCGGTGGATGCAAGGCGCCAACCGCAGCCGGGGCGGGTGGCCCGCCTTGTCCTGGCCACCCCCGCCGGACCTGCGGCGGGCGCCTCGATGGCGCGTTTTACCTTCTTGCGGACACCCTGAAAGACCGTGAGCAGGCTCTGAGTGTAGGGGCAGCCCGCAGGTCAACTGCGCTGGGCGCGCAGTTCCCGGCGCAGGATCTTGCCGACGTTGGTTTTGGGCAGTTCGTCGCGGAATTCAATGTATTTGGGATGCTTGTAGCCCGTCAGCTTGTCGCGGCAGAAGCGCGCCACGTCTTCTTCGCTCAGGCTGGGGTCGCTGCGGACGATGAAGGCCTTGATGGCCTCGCCCTGCATGGCGTCGGGCACGCCGACCACGGCGCATTCGACCACGCCGGGGCAGAGCGAAATCACCTGCTCCAGTTCGTTGGGATAGACGTTGAAGCCGCTCGACAGGATCATGTCCTTCTTGCGGTCGATGATGCGGGTGTAGCCCTGCGCGTCCATGGTGCCGATGTCCCCGGTGCGCAGAAAGCCGTCGGCCGTGAAAGCCTGGGCGTTCTCGGCGGGCTGGCGGTAGTAGCCGGTCATGACGTTGGGGCCGCGGATGCAGATTTCTCCGGCCGATCCCTGGGGCAGGCTGTGGCCGGCGTCGTCCTTGATGGCGATGTCGATGCCGGGCAGCGGCAGGCCGATGTTGCCGCTGAAGGCGGGGCTGGTCACGGGGTTGTTGGTGCCGATGGCACAGGTTTCGCTCATGCCCCAGCCTTCGATCATCACGCTGCCGGTGGTCTTTTGCCATTGGCGTGCCGTGCCTTCGGACGCCGCCATGCCCCCGGCCTGGGAGACGCACAGGTGCGCAAAGTCCACCGAGGCAAATTGCGGGTGCTGCAGCAGGGCGTTGAACAGGGTGTTCACGGCGGGCAGCATGTGGAAGGGGCGTTTCTTGAGGACTTCGATGAATTTCCCGAAATCGCGCGGGTTCGGGATCAGCGAGAGGCTGGAGCCCTGGCGGATGGCCAGCAGGCACAGGGTGAGCGCGAAGATGTGGTACAGCGGCAGCGCAGCGATCTGGTGGATTTTGCTGGCATCGCCCACCCGGGCGAGGGCCGGGGTGAACCAGGCTTCGGCCTGCAGGGTGGCGGCCACGATGTTGCGGTGCGTCAGCATCGCGCCCTTGGACAGGCCGGTGGTGCCGCCGGTGTATTGCAGAAAGGCGATCGAGTCCAGGGTGCTCTGGCAGGGCGCCAGCGTGCGGCGCTCGCCTTGGGCCAGGGCCTTGGGGAACGACACCACGCTGCGCCCGCCCGTCAGGGGCAGTTCATAGGGGGGGACCATCTTGGCCAGGTGGCGCACGGCAAAGGTGATCCAGCGGCCCTGCCAGGCGCCCAGCAGGTCGCCCATCGAGGCCATGACCACGTGCTGCACGGCGCTGTGGTCGATCACTTCGCACAGCGTGTGGGCAAAGTTTTCCAGGACCACGATGGCGGTGGCGCCGGAGTCCTTGAGCTGGTGCTCCAGCTCGCGCGGGGTGTAGAGCGGGTTCACGTTGACGCAGGTGTAGCCCGCGCGCAGCACGGCGGCCATGGTCACCGCGAACTGCGGCACGTTGGGCAGCATGATGGCCACGCGCGCGCCGGGCTCCAGCCCCAGCCCCTGGAGGTAGGCGCCCAGGGCCTTGGAGCCGTCGTCGAGCTCGCTGTAGCGCATCCAGTGGTCCATGCACACCGAGAACGGCCGGTCGGCGTGCTTGCGAAACGATTCTTCGAGCAGGTGCGCGACCGAGCGGTACTGCTCGGGGTGGACCTCGTGGGGAACCCCGGGGGGGTAACTGGAGAGCCAGATCTTGTCCATGCCATGTCCTTTGGGTGGGTCGCAAGGGGAGGGGGGCGTTGCGCCATTGTGGGAGCCGCAGCCCGGTCCGGGCTATCGGGCTTGTCCCAGGGTGGGGTGGCTTTTCGTCCCTGAGGTGACAGTGCGGCTCCAGGGCGGCGGGGCTGTGCCCTTGGGTGTGGGGTCGGGGTTTTTCGGCCACAGCCCGGTGGCGGGTGGGGCCTGGGGGCGGTTTGTTGGGTTGCGGTGCTATGTATTTGATAGCTTGAAGGGCTTTCCTGGATTGCCTTTTCTCGGAAAATTGCCTAAATTTCCCGGAAGACCCTTTGCTTTGCTGCGGTGCAACAAATTTGGCTGGCAAAGATCAGGGAAAACCCTTACAGTTCTGCCATGATGATCGCAACCAAAGACTGGCTCAAGGCCTCCTGGGAGGTCAGTAAAGACATGTTGAGCCCCGTCACGGGGCATGACAGCGGCGCGGTGCGCACGCCGGCTCCGGTCGTGGTGCCCATCCGGGCGCTGGGGCCTTCCTACCGTGAGCGCATCACGGCCCATCTGCTCAAGCTCGAACCGGCCGATCGCTATTTGCGCTTCGGTTATGCCGCCAATGATGAGCAGATCCGCCGCTACACCGAGCAGCTCAACTTCGAGCGCGACGAGATTTTTGGTGTCTACAACCGCCGCCTGGAGCTGATTGCCATGGCGCATCTGGCGTTTTCCGGCGAGCCCGATCACCAGGGTTGCGCCGAGTTTGGTGTCTCGGTGCTCAAGCAGGCCCGTGGCCGGGGCCTGGGGGCGCGCCTGTTCGAGCGCGCGGTGATCCATGCCCGCAATGCGGGGGTCAGCATGGTGTTCATCCATGCCCTGTCCGAGAACACGGCCATGCTGAAGATTGCCCGCAATGCGGGCGCCCTGGTGGAGCGCGACGGGTCCGAGTCCGAGGCCTATCTGCAGATCCCTCCGGCCAACCTCGACACGCGCATGAGCGAGCTGGTCGGACAGCAGTTCGCCGAGTTCGATTACCGGCTCAAAAAGC
>JAQUDN010000262.1 GCA_028685665.1 Burkholderiaceae bacterium
GTCGCGCATGAACTGGGCGTGGGCCTGGGCGGCGGCTTCAGGGCCGCGCAGGCGCACGGCCTCGGTGGCAAAGCGCACGTAGTCGTGCACATCCAGGGTGCCAGCCTGGTAGTGGGCAAAAAATGCGTCGTTGCGCCGACCGAACTCGACCGGGTCGTTCCAGCCGATGCGGATGGTGAATTCGCCCCACTCGTAATCGGAGTCGATGGGCAACAGGGTGTGGTCCAGGTCGAACAGGGTCAGCCGGGGGCGGGAGACCGGTTTTACAGAGGTCATGCAGTTCCAGGTAAGCAAACAATCGGCATCAAGACAAGGCCGGGGGCCCAGGCAGCGCGGGGGCGCTACTCGGACTCCAGCATGGTCTTGAGCAGCGGAATGGTGATGGCGCGCTGGGTGCGCAGCGCAAAGCTGTCGAGGTGGTCGAGCAGCTGCATGAGGCTGCCCAGATCGCGCGAGAAACGCTTGAGCATGAAGTCCACCACGTCATCGCCCAGGGCGATGCCGCGTTCCTGGGCTTCCTTGCGCAGCACGGCGCGGCGTTCGGGTTCGTCCAGCAAGTGCAGCTGGAACACATGGCCCCAGCCCAGGCGGGTGCGCAGGTCGTCGCGCAGCGGCAGGTCGGCGGGCGGGGTCTCGCCCGCGGCCAGCACCCAGCGGGGCGAGCCCGAGGCGGGGCTCATGGCGTTGATGATCCAGTTGAAGGCCAGGGCCTGCTGCGCGGGGCTGAACAGGTGGACGTCGTCCATCAGCACGGCGACCCAGCGCTCATCGAAGGCCATCGGCTGCACGGTGTGAGCATCGAGCCAGCCGGTGCGGCAGCCCTGCTCGCGCAGCGCTTCGCGCACCGCCTGCAGCAGGTGGGTCTTGCCGCTGCCCGATTCGCCCCAGAGGTAGCTGGGTTGGGCGGTGGCATCGACCTGGGCACTGCTGTCGCTGGTGCACAGCTCCAGGTGCCGCAGCACGGCCTGGTTGGCGCCCGGAAAGAAGCTGGCCAGGGTCGGCCCGGTGGCCAGACCGATGTCGAGAACGAGCTGCTTCATGGGCACAGCCCCCGGGTGGGCACGGCCGTGCGGAATGAAGAAGCGTCGATATGCATGGGCTGGCAGAAATCGCGGCAAAGCGAAAAGAGAGGGGGTCACAGACAGCGCAGCATGCGCAGCCCGTAAAATCTGCGCAAATTTTAGTCTGCCCCGCACGCTGGTCCGTGCTGTCCATGCCATGAGCTCCTCTACCTCCTCCCCCACCCCCCTGTCCTACAAGGACGCTGGCGTTGACATTGACGCAGGCGACGCACTGGTCGAGCGCATCAAACCCCTGGCCAAAAAAACCATGCGCGAAGGCGTGCTGGCCGGCATCGGCGGCTTTGGCGCGCTGTTCGAAATCCCCAAGCGCTACCAGGAACCCGTGCTGGTGTCCGGCACCGACGGCGTGGGCACCAAGCTCAAGCTGGCCTTTGAATGGAATATGCACGACACCGTGGGCATCGACCTGGTGGCCATGAGCGTGAATGATGTGCTGGTGCAAGGCGCCGAGCCGCTGTTCTTCCTCGACTACTTTGCCTGCGGCAAGCTGGACGTGGACACGGCGGCCGCCGTGGTGGGCGGCATCGCCCAAGGCTGTGTGCTGAGTGGCTGCGCGCTGATCGGCGGCGAAACCGCCGAAATGCCCGGCATGTACCCCGCCGGCGAATACGACCTGGCCGGCTTTGCCGTCGGCGCGGTCGAAAAATCGAAGATCCTCACCGGCCAGAACGTCCAGGCCGGCGATGTCGTGCTGGGACTGGCCTCGGCCGGCGTGCACTCCAATGGCTTCAGCCTGGTGCGCAAGTGCATCGAACGCGCCGAAGCCGCCGGCACGGTGCCCGCCCAGCTCGACGGCAAGCCCTTCAAGCAGGCCATCATGGAACCCACCCGCCTGTATGTGAAGAACGTGCTGGCCGCGCTGGCGGTCCACCCGATCAAGGCACTGGCCCACATCACGGGCGGCGGCCTGCTGGAAAACATTCCCCGCGTGCTGCCCGAGGGCCTGGCGGCCCAGCTGCAAAAAGGCAGCTGGCCCCAGACCGAGCTGTTCGCCTGGCTGCAGGCCACGGCCGGCATTGATGACATCGAGATGAACCGCACCTTCAACAACGGCATCGGCATGGTGGTGGTGGTGGCCGAGGCCGAGGCCGAAGCCACGGCTGCCACGCTGCGCGCAGCGGGTGAGCAGGTCTTCACGATCGGGCGCATTGCGCCGCGCGGCGAAGGTGCCGCCGTCGTCGTGGGCTGACCCAGCGCCCGCGCATGGCGCCGCCCCGCCCTTCCTCCGTTCGCGCGGTCCTCGCGCCCTCCTGCCCCCCCCTGGTACCAGTCCCGGGCCGGGGGATCGTGGGTGCGAGCTACGCGCTCATGGCCGCCGCCTTGCTGCTGGTCATGGTCTGGGGCCTGCTGCCGGGCTTGCTGTGCGTGTGCCTGGGCTTCTTGCTGACACGGGCCCTGGCGCAGGGCTTTGCGCAGCTGCGCTACCCCCGTGGCGCCGCGCACAGCCTGCCGCGCCTGGCCCAGATCGCAGCGGCGGCGCTGGTCATGCTGCTGCCGCTGGCCTTGCTGGGCCTGGGCCTGACGCATTCGCGCGGCTACATCATCGAGGCACCGCAGCAGTACCGCGAACTGCTCAACTACCTGGCGCGCACGGTGCTGGAGTTGCGGCTGAAACTGCCCGCAGACATGGCCGAGCACCTGCCCGAAGGCGCGGCCGACATCCAGCGCATGCTGGCGAGCTACCTGGGGGCCAAAGCGGGTGCGCTGGCCATGGCCGGGCGGGCCTGGCTGGGGAGCTTGCTGTTTGCCTATGTGGGGCTGCTGATCGGGGCCCTGGCCGCCGTACGCCCCTTGCGCGAGGCCCCGGGCCCGCTGGCCCAGCAACTGGCACAGCGCATCACCCTGTTTGGCGAGGCCTTTCGGCAGATCGTGGCCGCCCAGTTCTGGATCGCGGCCTTCAACACCCTGCTGACCGCCTGCTTTTTGCTGCTGGTGCTGCCGCAATGGGGGCTGGGCCTGCCGTATACACCGGTGCTGATCATGCTGACGTTTGTGGCGGGGCTGGTGCCGATCGTGGGCAATCTGCTGTGCAACGCCGTGCTGACCCTGGTGG
>JAQUDN010000092.1 GCA_028685665.1 Burkholderiaceae bacterium
CACCTTGGCCAGCAGGCTCACGGGCTTGAAGTCCTTGTGCACGTCGTAGGGCAGCTTGTCGAAGATGAAGGGGTTGACCGCCAGCGTTCCGATGTGGCCCAGGATCAGCGTGTGCTGGTCTTCGGAGCGCGCGACCTCGCCCATGGCGATGTTGCCGGCCGCGCCCGGCTTGTTGTCCACGAACACGCTCTGGCCCAGGGTTTTGCCCAATTCGGCGGCCGTGGAGCGGGCGACGATTTCTGAACTGCCCCCGGGGGCGAAGGGCACCACAAAGCGCAGGGGTTTGCTGGGCCAGGCCGCCTGGGCCGCGGCCGTGCCCGGCAACAGGCTGGACAGGGCCAGCGCGCCGCTGGTGCCCAGCAGCTGGCGGCGGGTGGGGAGGTGGGAATGCATCGGGGAGGTCTCCATCAAAAGTAGGGGCTCAAACGCCATGGCCTGTGCATGGTGCGGCCTGCAGGCTTTCGAAAGGCTGTCAGTGGGCGGTTTGGGCGCGCGGATCAGGGTTTGTCCTGATCCCGGCAGGCCTGTTGCGCCGCCGCCTGGCCGCTGAGCACCGCCCCTTCGAGCGTGGCGGGGTAGGGGCCCTGCACATAGTCGCCACAGGCGCTCAAGCCCGGCAGCACCTGCGTGGCGGGGCGCTGCAGCCCGGGCGTGCAGGCAAAGGTGGCGCGTTTTTCCACCACGGTCTGCACGGCCTGCAGCACGGGCAGGGCCAGTTGCACCCGGGCCTGCTCCAGCACCTGCCGTTCCAGGGCCGCGCGCTCGCCCTGGCTGGCGCTGACCACGAAGGCCAGCAGGCCCGGGGGGCCGCCCAGCTGCCCCCGGTCGATCACGAACTGCGCGGGCTGCCCTGCCGTGCTGCGCAGCGCCAGCAGGGGCTGCGCCAGGCGCACGCCCGGGGCCAGGGCATAGACGGTGGTGATGGCTTCGAAGCGCAGCGCACCGGCACAGGCGCTCCATTGCCGGGCCGCCGCTTGCTGGGCGGCTGGCAGGCCCGCCGCGCCGGCCACCAGCCGGGCGGCCTCCCACGGGGGGCAGGCCAGAGTGAGGTGGTCGAACACCGCCTCCGGGGCGTCAGTACCGTCGGGGCTGGCCCCCCCGCAATCCACCTGCCAGCGCCCGTCGGGCCGCTGCGCCAGGGACTGCACCCGCTGGCCGGTGCGCACTTCGCCGCCCTGGCCGCGCAGCCACTGCGCGGCCGCGTCGGGAAACAGGGCGCCCAGGTCGCAGCGCGGCAGCAGCAGGTTCGAGCCGCCCCGGCCGCTGAACAGGCTGTCCTGCAGCACCCGCAGAAAGACCTGGCCGCAGGCCTGGTCCGCCGGGGTGTTCAGGGCCGACACGCACAGCGGCTCGATGAATTCAGCCCTCAGCCGCGGCGTGAGGCCGGCACACAGCGCGGCCACCGTGGTCTGGGGCGCGCAGCGAAAACCGCGCCCGCGCCAGGCGCTGGCGGTGCGCAGCAGCGCGGCCCGGTCGCGCCAGGACCAGCCGCGCGCCCGGGCAATGCCCCAGAGCGCGTCCCAGGGCGGGGGCAGGTCGGGCAGGCGCAGGCCGGAGCCATCCGGAAAAGAGAGCGCCAAAGGCAGGCGCAGCAAGGCCTGGTCGGCAGAAACACCCACCAGGCGCAGCAGGCGCAGGCATTCGGCATAGGCGCCGATCAGCAGGTGCTGGCCGTTGTCGAGCCAGATCTCCTGCCCGTCCGGCAGGCAGCAGGGCAGGGCGCGCGCGCGCCCGCCCAGGCTGCGGGAGGCTTCGAGCACGGTGGTCTGGTGGCCCCGCGCCGTGTGGGCCAGGGCCGCGGCCATGCCGGCCCAGCCGGCGCCGATGACGGCGACTTTCATGCCCGGGGCGCTGGCGATGCGGGCGGCCGGTGCGGCGTGCGCGGGCCGGCCATCACATCCGGCCCAGGGCCTGCACCTTCCAGGCCAGCCAGAACTTGCGCAGCGGCGTCAGGCGGATGCGCTGGTGCAGCACCTGGAAGTTCTCGTGCTCGATCTCGCGCAGCAGGGTGCGGTAGATGCTGGCCATCATCAGGCCGGGTTTCTGGCTGCGCCGGTCGGCGGCGGGCAGCAGGGCCAGGGCCTCGTCGTAGGTGCGGTGCGCACGCTCGGCCTGGAAGCGCATCAGGGCCGTGAAGCGCTCGGAATACTGGCGTTTCAGGATTTCGTGGGCCTTGACGTCGAACTGCTGCAGCTCGTTCACCGGCAGGTAGATGCGGCCCAGCAGGGCGTCTTCGCCCACGTCGCGGACGATGTTGGTCAGCTGAAAGGCCAGCCCCAGCTTGTGGGCGTAGGCGGTGGTGTGCGGGTCGGTCTGGCCAAAGATGCGCGCGGCGACCTCGCCCACGATGCCGGCCACCAGGTGGCAATAGCGCGCCAGGCCGGCAAAGTCGAGGTAGCGGGTCTGCTCCAGGTCCATCTGGCAGCCGTCGATCACGGCCTGCAGGTGGCGTTGTTCGATGCCGTAGGCGGCGGTGTGCGGCATCAGGGCCTGCATCACCGGGTGGGTGGGGTGGCCGGCATAGGCCTTGGCCACTTCGGCCTGCCACCAGGCGAGCTTGGTGCGCGCCACGCCGGGGTCGGAGACCTCGTCCACCACATCGTCCACTTCCCGGCAGAAGGCATAAAACGCCGTGATGGCCGCCCGCCGGGGAGCGGGCAGAAACAAGAAGGCGTAATAAAAGCTGCTGCCCGAGGCGGCGGCTTTGTGCTGGACGTACTGTTCCGGGTTCATGGGGGGGGATTGTCCCATGATCGACCCCGCCTTTCGCTCCGCAGGGCTTCAAAGCTTTTAAGGCCTTTGGAGCTTATGGATATTGCCTTGGTAGCTATGGATTCAGGAGCGATTTGGCCCGCGCGGCCTTCAGGCGCCGGGTCCGGTGGCGTCGGCGGCGCTGTCCGGCGTGGCCCTTTGCCGGCGGCGCCAGGCTTTTTCCGCCTCGGCGGCGGCATAGACGATGAAAGCGGCGCCCAGGCAGATCGCCAGCTCGTCCCAGCTCAGGGGCTCGGTCTTGAAGACCGGGTTGAGCGCCGGGATGTAGACCGTGCCCAGCTGCAGCACCAGCGTCAGCAGCACGGCGCCCAGCAGCGGCCGGTTGCTGCGCAGGCCCTGGCGCCACAGCGGCTCGCTCTCCGAGCGGATGGCCAGCACATGCGCCATTTGCGCCAGCGTGAGCACGGTGAACACCATGGTCTGCCAGTGCGCATGGCCGGTGTGCAGCGCCCAGGCCTGCACCCCCAGGCACAGGCCGCCAATCAGCAGGCCCATGCCCAGGATGTGCTGCCACAGGCCGTGGGCAAACAGGCTTTCGCCCGGGGGGCGGGGTGGGCGCTGCATCACGCCGCGCTCGGCCGGCTCGGCGGCCAGCGCCAGGCCGGGCAGGCCGTCGGTCACCAGGTTGACCCACAGGATGTGGATGGGCTGCAGCGGAATGGGCAGGAAGAGCATGGGCGCCAGGAAGATGGTCCAGATCTCGCCCGAGTTGCCGGTCATGGCGTAGCGCACGAACTTGCGGATGTTGTCGTAGATGCGCCGGCCTTCCTTGACGGCGGCGACGATGGTGGCGAAGTGGTCGTCCAGCAGCACCAGGCTGCTGGCCTCGCGCGCCACGTCGGTGCCGCCCCGGCCCATGGCCACGCCGATGTCGGCGCGTTGGAGGGCGGGGGCGTCGTTCACGCCATCGCCGGTCATGGCCACGCAATGGCCCTGGGCCTGCAGGGCTTCGACGATGCGGATTTTCTGCGCCGGATCGACCCGGGCGTACACCCGCACCGACTCCACTTGCGCGCGCAAGGCGGCCTCGCTGAGCCGGCCCAGCCCGGCGCCCGTGATCACGGGGGCGTCGGCGCGGTCCACGATGCCCAGCCGGTGGGCAATGGCGCGGGCGGTGGCGGGGTGGTCGCCGGTGATCATCACGGGCGTGATGCCGGCGCTCAGGCAGTCGTGCACGGCGCGCCGGGCTTCGGGCCGGGGCGGGTCGATCAGCGCGATCAGGCCCAGCAGTTCGAGCTGGCTTTCCACCTCTTCCAGGGCGTTGGTGTCGGGCAGGCGTGGGTGGTGGCGCCGGGCCAGGGCCAGCACGCGCATGCCCTGGGCGGCCAGCTGCTCGGCGGTGCGCAGCACGGCGGCGGCATCCAGGGCGGCGGGGCCGGCGGGTGTCCATTGCGCCTGGCACCGGGGCAGCACCGATTCGGGCGCGCCCTTGGTGTAGGCCACCAGGCCGCTGTCCGCCCCGGGGCCTTCCGGGTGGAAGGTGGTCATGCGCTTGCGCACGGAGTCAAAGGGCTGCTCCTGCACCCGGGGGGCTGCGGCGTCCAGCCGGGCCTTGTCCAGCCCGCCGGCCAGGGCGGCGAGCACCAGGGCGGTTTCGGTGGGGTCGCCTTGCCAGGCCGGGGCCGTGCTCTCGGGCCCCTGGCCCGCAGACAGGGCGGCGTCGTTGCACAGCGCGGCGGCGCGCAAGGCCTCCAGGTGCACCGGGCCAGGCAGGGGGTCGCCGGGAATCCAGCGCAGGTCCTGGGCGATCAGCAGCTCGGCATGCATGCGGTTTTGCGTCAGGGTGCCGGTCTTGTCGGAGCAGATCGTGGTCACCGAGCCCAGCGTTTCCACCGAGGGCAGGCGCCGCACCAGGGCGTTGACGGCCACCATGCGCCGCGCGCCCAGCGCCAGCAGCACGGTGACCACGGCCGGCAGGGCTTCGGGAATGGCGGCCACCGCCAGGCTGATGGCGGTGAGCGCCATGGGGAGCGGGGCTTCGCCGCGCAGCACGCCGACGGTAAAGATCACCGCGCAAATCGCCAGCACGGCCAGTGCCAGGCGCTTGCCAAAGGCGGCCAGGCGCGCTTGCAGCGGGGTGCTGCGGTCGTCCACGTCGAGCAGCCGCGCCACCTTGCCCAGCTCGGTCTGCATGCCGGTGGCCACCACCAGCCCGCGTGCGCGGCCCTGGGTGGCGGTGGTGCCCTTGAACGCCATGTTGCTGCGGTCGCCCAGGGCGCTGTCGCTGCCGTGGGCCAGGGCGTCCGCCTGCTTGGCCACGGTGACGGATTCGCCGGTCAGCGCCGATTCATCCACCTGCAGCTGCGCGATCTCGAACAGGCGCAGGTCGGCCGGAACCTGGTTGCCGGCCTCCAGCAGGACGATGTCCCCCGGCACCAGCGTGCGGGCGGGCACGACCTGCACCGCGCCGCCGCGCAGCACCGTGGCCTGGGCCGCCGCCAGCTGGCGCAGCGCGGCCAGGGCCTGGTCGGCGCGCCAGGCCTGGACGAAGCCGATGAGCGCGTTCAGCACCACGATGAGCAGAATCACCAGGCTGTCGGTCCACTCGCCCACCAGCCCGGAAATCAGGGCCGCGCCCAGCAGTACCAGCACCATGAAGTCCGTGAACTGCTCCAGCAGCAGGCGCAGGCGGCTGCGCTGCGCGCTGGCCTGGAGTTCGTTGGGGCCGTGGGTGCTGCTGCGCTGCAGGACTTCGTCGGGGTGCAGGCCCTGGCTGGGCTCCACGCCCTGGGCCTGGGCGACGGCGGCGGCCGGGTGCAGGTGGGGGGCCTGGGCAATGCCCAGGGGCGCTTCGGGCGTTGGTGCAACGGGGGCTGCGGGGGGCACGGGCGGGTCCTTTCCGGGAGCAAGGTCACAGGCAGACCAGGATGCCATGGCCTTGTGGCGGTTCCAGAAAAACCCTCAAAACCGGATCAAACCCTTTAGATGCGGGCAGGAGCAGCTCTCATTTTTGATGGTTTTGGCGGGCTCATACCCCGGGCTGGGGGCGCTGGCGGTAGAAGGTCAGCGGCGCATCGGGCACCTGGTTGAGCACGCTGCGCTTGATCTTGCCCACCACATGCATCTCGCAGGGCTTGCAGTCAAAGCGCAGGGTGAGCTTTTCCTTGCCGTTGATGAGCTGCAGGGGCTCGGCCTTGATGGTGCCCTGCACGCCGGTCACGCCCTTGGCCTGCTTGGGGCACAGGCTGAGCGAGAAGCGCACGCAGTGCTTGGTGATCATCAGGCTGACTTCGCCTTCTTCTTCGTGGGCTTCGTAGGCGGCGTCGATCACTGTGACGCCATGCCGGGCATAGAAGTCGTGCGCCTTGTGGTTGAACACATTGCCCAGAAAGCTCAGCGTGTCTTCGGGGTAGGCCACGGGGGGCTCGACGGGCTGGGCGCGCGGCAGGCGCACGAAACCCTGGGCGCGGGCGTCTTCCAGCGCGGCCAGGGCCTCGCGGCGCAGGGCGTTGAGCACCGAGGCCGGCACGAACCAGGGCTGGCGCAGGTGCAGCGACAGGCCGTGGAGTGCAAACACCGTGGCACCCAGGCGCCTGAGCTGCTCGCGCAGGCTGGCTTCGGCCTGGGCGGCGTCGGCAGCGCCCTGGTGGGCCTGCACGGCCTGGGCCTGGCCGACACAGCCGTCTTCGTCCGTCGCGGTCAGGGCCAGGCCCTGGGGCGTTTCGGCCAGCTCCAGCCACAGGCCGATGCGCCGGTCGCTGGATTTCTTGTCGAGCGTGCGCACCCAGTCCATGTCGCGGTTGCGGTTGACCTCGGTGCCCTTGCGCAGGTCCTTGAAGCCGTCCATGGGGTCTTTGGGGAAGACCCGCCACTGGCCCACGCTGCGCGCCGACACGGGTTCGGCCCGGTTGATGGCCATGCCCACCAGTTCCTTGTGCAGGTCGTAGTAGCACAGGCCGTCGCCGTTGTGCAGCACGGTGGCCGGGTCGCTGACTTCGAGTTCGACAAAGTTCGCGCCCACCTGGGTCACCCAGCCGATGGCCTGGCCGGGGTTCTTGGGCGTGTCAAAAGCGCCGATGTCTTCCTTGCGGCCGGTGACGAAGTAGTCGGTGAACTCGCGGTTGAAGTTCTGCAGCGGGTCGGGCGTGAAGGTGAAGCGGGTGCGCCCGCTGGAGGCGCGCGCCACCGGGTGGCCCGAGATTTCGCGCTCTTCGATGATCTCGTCCAGCAGTTGGCGGTAATGGGCGGTGATGTTCTTCACATAGCCCATGTCCTTGTAGCGCCCCTCGATCTTGAAGCTGCGCACGCCCGCGTCGATCAGCGCGCGCAGGTTGTCGCTCTGGTTGTTGTCCTTCATCGACAGCACATGCTTGTCGTGGGCCACGATGCGGCCCTGGCTGTCCTTGACCTCGTAGGGCAGGCGGCAGGCCTGGCTGCAGTCGCCCCGGTTGGCGCTGCGCCCGGTCTGGGCGTGGCTGATGTTGCACTGGCCGCTGTAGGCCACGCACAGCGCGCCGTGGATGAAGAACTCGATCGTGCAGCGCGCCGGGTCGGTGGCGGCGCGCACGGCGGCGATCTGCTGCACCGTCAGTTCGCGCGCCAGCACGATCTGGCTCAGGCCGCAGTCCTGCAGGAAGCGGGCTTTTTCGGGGGTGCGGATGTCGGTCTGGGTGCTGGCGTGCAGCTGGATGGGCGGCAGGTCCAGCTCCAGCAGGCCCATGTCCTGGATGATCAGCGCATCGGCGCCGGCCTCATACACCTGCCAGGCCATGCGGCGGGCGGCTTCGAGTTCGTCGTCGCGCAGGATGGTGTTCAGCGTGATGAAGATGCGGCTGTGGAAGCGGTGGGCCTGCGTGATCAGCCGCTCCAGGCTGCGCAGGTCGTTGCCCGCGCTGGCCCGGGCGCCAAAGGCCGGGCCGCCGATGTAGACGGCATCGGCGCCGTGGTGGATGGCCTCAATGCCAATGTCGGCATCGCGGGCGGGGGCAAGCAGTTCGAGCTGGTGGGGCAAGAGAGACATGGGCGCCATTATCTCTGTGCCGTGGGCCCCGGTTTGCACCCCCCAGGCCCCGCAGCCCGATACCATGGCGGCCGGGAATGCCGGTGTGAGGACCGGTGTTTTCGCCATGACCCTTACAGGAGATACCACCGTGATTGTTCCGTCTGCTTTGCGTTTTTCGCTGCCATGGGGGGCTGCCGTGTGTGCGGCGCTGGTCGGTCCGGCGCTGGCCCAGGAGGTGCAGACCGTCAAGATCGCCCACGTGGGCCCGTTGTCGGGCGGCATCGCCCACATTGGCAAGGACACCGAGAACGGGGTGCGCCTGGCCGTGGACGACCTCAATGCCCAGAACCTGGTGATCGGCGGCAAGAAGACCCGCTTCGAGATCGTGGCCGAGGACGATGCCGGCGACCCCCGCCAGGCCACGGCCGTGGCGCAAAAGCTCTGCGACCAGAAGGTGGCCGGCGTGGTGGGGCATTTGCAGTCGGGCACGTCGATTCCGGCCTCCACGGTCTATTTCAAGTGCGGCCTGCCCCACATCACCGCGGCCGCCACCAACCCCGACCTCACCAAGCCGGCTTACCCGACCACCTACCGCCTGATCGCCAACGACAACGCCCTGGGCGCTGCGCTGGCGCTGTTTGCGGCCGAGCACCTCCAGCTCAAGAGCGTGGCGATCATCGACGACCGCACCGCCTACGGCCAGGGCGTGGCCCAGGTGTTCAAGGCCACGGCGCTGCAAAAAGGCCTGAAGGTGGTGGGCGAGGAGTTCACCAACGACAAGGCCACCGATTTCATGGCCATCCTGACCTCCTTGCGCAGCAAAAAGCCCGAGGCCATCTTCTATGGCGGCCTCGATGCGCAGGCCGGCCCGATGCTGCGCCAGATGGAGCAGCTGGGCCTGGGCCAGGTCAAGTTCTTTGGCGGCGACGCGCTGTGCACCGAAAAGCTGCCCGAGCTGTCGGCCAGGAGCCCGGCCCTCAAGAACGTGACCTGTGCCACCGGCGGCGCCTCGATCGCCAAGATGGCCGGCGGTGCCGAATGGAAGCGGCGCTACGACGCCAAGTTCCCGGGCCAGTTCCAGATCTACAGCCCCTATGCCTACGACGCCGCCATGGTGCTGGCCGACGCCATGCGACGCGCCAACTCGGTGGACCCCAAGGTCTTCGTGCCCCTGATCGCCAAAACCCAGTACAAGGGCGTGACCGCCCAGATCGCCTTTGCCGCCAAGGGCGAGCTGGCCGCCCCCGCCGTGACCTTGTACAGCTACAAGGACGGCAGCCGGGTGCCGCTGAACTGAGAGGCCCCGCCATGCCCCTGCCTCTGCCTCTCCCGTTCCGGCGCCCCGGCCCGGCCCCTGTGCACGCCTGCCGACGGGGGGCTGAGCGGTGCGCGCGGCGCTGTCCATCGTGTCCCTGCTGGTGGTGCTGGCCCTGGTCGGCCTGCTGGCCAAAAAGCAGCTCGCGACCCTGCGCCCGGCCGCGCCGGTGCCTGCGCCGGCGGCCAGCGTGCCGCATCCCGCGCCGGCGCAGGGCACCCGCCCTGAAGTGCTGCAGCAGTACCAGCAGTCGCTGGAGCAAGCGCTGCAGACGCCCCGGCCCCAGCCCGCCGATGAACCCTGAAAAATGCTTCTATAGCCCGTGGAATAAGCCCTTGAAGCTATTAAAATCATAGTATGACGGCCGACCTGGATGCGCACTGGATGCGCCTGGCCCTGGCCGAAGCCCAGGCCGCCGCCCAGGCGGGCGAGGTGCCCGTGGGGGCGGTGGTGGTGCACGCCGGCCAGGTGATTGCCACCGGCCGCAACGCCCCCTTGCAAGGCCACGACCCCACCGCGCATGCCGAAATCCTGGCCCTGCGTGCCGCAGCGCAGCGCCTGGGCAATTACCGGCTCGAAGACTGCACCCTCTACGTCACCCTGGAGCCCTGCGCCATGTGCAGCGGCGCCTTGCTGCACGCCCGCCTGCCGCGCGTGGTGTTTGGCGCCCCCGAGCCCAAGACCGGCGCGGCCGGGTCGGTGCTCGATCTGTTTGCCTTGCCGCAGCTGAACCACCACACCCAGGTCCAGGGCGGGGTGCTGGCCGAAGACTGCGGCCGGCTGCTGAGCAGCTTTTTTCGGCAGCGGCGCCAGCAGCAGCGCGCCCAGGCCCTGGCACGCCATCCGCTGCGCGACGACGCCCTGCGCACCCCCGAGGCGCGCTTTGCCGACCTGCCCGGCTACCCCTGGGCGCCGCACTACGTCAGCGACCTGCCCAGCCTGGACGGGCTGCGGCTGCACTACCTGGACGAAGGGCCGCGCGATGCGCCCCGCACCTGGCTGTGCCTGCACGGCCACCCTTCCTGGAGCTACCTGTTCCGGCACATGCTGCCCGTCTGGCTGGCCGCCGGCGACCGGGTGCTGGCCCCCGATCTGATCGGTTTTGGCCGCAGCGACAAACCCAAGAAAGAGGCCCCGCACCGCCCGGACTGGCACCGCCAGGTGCTGCAGGAATGGCTGGAGCGCCTGGACCTGGAGCGTGTGGTGCTGGTGGGCGAGGGCTGGGGCGGCTGGCTGGGCCTGGCGCTGCCCCCGGCCCAGCCGCAGCGCTTTGTGGGCCTGCTGGCGCTGAACACCGGCTGGCCTGCGGGAGCCGGCCCGGTGGCCGCGCGCCCCTCTGCTGGGCGCCCCCGCCCGGTCCGGACGCCCCAGGACCTGGCCCGCTGGGCGGCGCAGCAGGCCGCCAGCGGGCCGGTGGACGCCGTGCCGGGCGGGCCGGGCCTGGCGTCTGGGGAGGCGGCGGCCTACATGGCGCCCTTTCCCGATCCGGGTTACTGCGCGGCCTTGCGCGCCCTGGCCGCCATCGACCCCGGTGCGGCGCTGGCCTTGGGCGACGCGGCCGAGGCCCGTGCGGCGCAGGAGCGGCCGGTCCGCGACTTCTGGCGCACGGCCTGGCAGGGGCGCAGCCTGTGGGTTGCCGGGGGGGCCGAGCCAGGGTGGGATGCCGCCGTCGTCCAGGCCGGGGCGCAGCAGGTGCGCGGCGCCCCCCCCGTGCAGGTCCTGCCCCCAGGCCCACGGTGGACGCGCGCCGGCAGCCGCGCGCTGGCCGCCCAGGCTGTGGAATACTTTCGCCCTGCCTGCACCTGAACAAGCTGGGCATGAAAAAGCCTTCCAGGGCACGTCCTGTCAGCAGGACGTGCTCTTATTTTTGATAGCGCCGGCCCGCGCGCCCGAACCCTATGCCGTCCCACGACCACCCGCACGATGCTTCCGATTGCCCCCACTGCGCCACGGCCCCCGCGGGCCGCCCGCGCCGCATCTACGTCTATTCCCCTTCGGGCGCGGTGCGCGACAAGGCGGCATTCCGCCGGGGCGTGGCCCGCCTGCAGGCCCTGGGGCACGAGGTCGAGGTCGATGCCGACGCCCTGGCCAGCCACACCCGCTTTGCCGGCGACGACGCCACGCGCCTGGCGGCCCTGCACCGCGCGGCGGCCAGCGGCGCCGACCTGGCCCTGGTCTCGCGCGGGGGCTACGGCCTCACGCGCATCCTGCCCGGCATCCGCTACAAGGCCGTGGCCAAGGCCATCGAAAAGGGCACCCACTTTGTCGGCCTGAGCGACTTCACGGCCTTCCAGGCCGCGGTCCAGGCGAAAACCGGCGCCACCACCTGGGCCGGCCCCTTGCTGGGGGCCGACTGGGGCTGCGAAGGCGAGCCCGACGACATCATGGCCGCCTGCTTCGACGACCTGCTGGGCGGCCATGGCGAGGGCACGGGCTGGCGCATTCCCCGCGAGCGGCCCACCGCGCCCGAGGCCCCCGCCCAGCCCGCCGACCTCTACGTGCCCAAGGCCACGCTGTGGGGCGGCAACCTGTCGGTGCTGGTGTCGCTGCTGGGCACGCCGTATTTCCCCGAGGTGCGCGGCGGGGTCTTGTTTTTGGAAGACGTGAACGAGCACCCCTACCGCATCGAGCGCATGCTGACCCAGCTGCTGCACGCCGGCGTGCTGGCCCGGCAAAAGGCGGTGCTGCTGGGCCAGTTCTCCGACTTCAAGCTCAGCCCGCACGACAAGGGCTACAAGCTGCAGACCGTGGTGGACTGGCTGCGCGGCCAGCTGAAGAAAACCGCCGTCCTCACCGGCCTGCCCTTCGGCCACGAGCCCACCAAGGTCCTGCTGCCCGTGGGCGCGCAGGTGTCCCTGTCCGTCGAGGGGCGGGATGCGCTGGTGTATTGGGGGCACCAGGATTGAGGCCACTTGGATGGCCGATGTTTTAAATCCTTAAAATAGGGACGTTTATCCCTGATTAAAGGATTTTAATGGGTCTGGCCAACTTTCTCTTTACCCCCGGCATCCAGCGCGTCTTGGCGGCGACCTTGCTGCAGCCTGACCGCAGCTTCACGCTACAGGAATTGCTGCGCCTGGCGGACAGTGGCCGTGGCAGCGCGCAAAAACAGGTGGACCGGCTGGTCGAGGTGGGCGTTCTTCGGGAAGACCCCCGTCGGGGCCACCAGCGGAGCATCCGGGCCAATACCGACTTTGTCCTCTATCCGGAATTGCTCAGCATCGCCCGCAAGACCTTCGCCATCGTCGAGCCTTTGAAAGAAGCCCTAGCGCCTTTTGCGGACCAGATCCAGTCGGCGTTTGTCTTTGGCTCCGTGGCCAAGGGCACCGACAACGTACGCAGCGACATTGACCTTATCGTCATTGGGAGCGCCCTGCTGCTGGCGCTGTCCGAGGCGATGCAACAGGCCGAGCAAACGCTGCTGCGGCCCATCAACTTTTCGCTGTACGAGCCTGCGGAGTGGACCGCCCTCACAGAATCCGACCCCATCCTGTCCCAGATTGCGCAGGGCCCGACCCTGAAGGTGCTGTGATGAACCGTCCCGTCGAATACGAAAACCTCATCAAGACCAGAGCCCTGGAAGCCGTCGCGCCCACGCCCGGGGCCATCGCGGGTTTTATGCGGAACGCGGCGGATTACCTGGCCGTTGCCCAAGGACTGGACCCTGCTCGACACCTGCAGGTCTTTACGTTGGCCTACGAAGGCTATTTCCAGCTGGTCCAGGCCGTGCTGGAGTTTTACGAAGTTCGTACCAAGGAGGCCGGCCGCAACCTGGCCATCCAGCGCGTCTCTGCCTCGTTGGGGGCCAGCCCCCAAGAATTTGCCTTCATCACCAAGGCCCACGAGCGCCGCAACGGCACCTCGTACCACTCACCATTCCCACCCTTGTCCAAGGCGGAGGCCGCCACCATGCTGGCCATTCTGGCGAAATTCTTGCCTGCAGCGCGAGTGCTGACCGGACATGAATGAACCAAAGCCCACCTCCCGCCAAAGCCTTCGAGGCCCTGATGGAAAGGCTGGAGGACATCGAGTTCAACGCCATCGCGGACGCGCGCACTGGACAGCCGCTAGTGAAGGTCAGGCGTGATGACCTTTGAGCTGGAGGTT
>JAQUDN010000093.1 GCA_028685665.1 Burkholderiaceae bacterium
AGGCGAATTGGAAAATCCGGTTGTCCTGGCCGATGGTCGTATGCCCCTCGATCACGCAATGCGCTCCTACGGCGGAGCGGGCCCCGATCGTGACATGGGGACCAATCACCGCATAGGGCCCGACCGATACGCTAGGGTCGATGCAGGCCCCTGCATCCACAAGGGCGGTAGGATGGATGTTGCTCACGGCCGAAGAATCAACCCACGCTGCGCATGGTGCACATCAACTCAGCCTCGCAGGCCACTTCTTCGCCCACCCGGGCAATCCCCTTGAACTTGTAAATACCGCCCCGCACGCGGTCAATCCGTACTTCCAGCAGCAACTGGTCGCCAGGCTCCACCGGACGCTTGAAGCGTGCGGCATCAATCCCGACAAAGTAATAAATATTGTTTTCATCGGGCACCTTGCCCATGGCATCGAACGCCAACAGGCCTGCAGCCTGCGCCAGCGCTTCCAGCATGAGCACCCCCGGCATGACCGGGCGTCCGGGGAAATGGCCTGCGAAATAGGGCTCGTTGATCGTGACGTTCTTCACCGCCAGAATGCGTTCGTTGTGCTCCAGCTCGAGTACCCGATCGACCAGCAAAAAGGGGTAGCGGTGGGGTAGTTGTTTGAGAATGCCGTGGATATCCATCATCGAGTTCCGTTCATGCTGCTTTATGTGCCTGCTCCAGCGCTTTGATGCGCTCACGCAGGCGGTGCAATTGTTTGAGTGTTGCAGCGTTCTTTTCCCATTTTGCATTGTCGTCGATGGGAAACATGCCGGTGTACTGGCCGGGCTTTGTCAGCGCATGGGTGACCACCGTGGCCGCCGAGACATGCACATGGTCTGCCAGCGCCAGATGGCCCAGCACAATGGCGCCTCCTCCCACGGTGCAATGGGCACCAATCGTGGCACTGCCTGCCACGCCGACACAACCCGCCATCGCACTGTGGCGTCCGATGCGAACGTTGTGGCCGATCTGGATCAGATTGTCGAGCTTGACCCCGTCTTCAATCACGGTGTCTTGCAAAGCGCCACGGTCAATGCAGGTGTTGGCGCCCACTTCCACATCGTTGCCAATGCGCACCGCGCCCAACTGTTCGATCTTGACCCAGGCTCCGCGGTCTGAGGCAAAGCCGAACCCATCGGCACCGATCACCACACCAGGGTGCAAGAGACAGCGCTCCCCCACATGGCAGTCCTCGCCCACGGTCACGCGGGATTGGAGGACGGTCCCCGCACCGATGGAAGCCCCCCGCTCGACCACGCAGAGCGGACCGACCCAGGCCGTCGGATGGACCCAGGCAGAAGCATCGACCACCGCAGAGGGATGCACGCCCATCCGGGGCGCTGGCGCATGGTGCTGACGCCAGAGCTGCGTAGCGCGTGCGAAATAGGCATAAGGGTTGTCGGTCACGATGCAGGCACCGCGGACCAAGGCGGCCTCGCGCATCGCAGGCGCCACAATGACACAGGCCGCCTGGGAGGCGGCCAGCTGTGACTGGTAGCGGGGATGGCTCAGAAAACTGAGGTCTCCGGGGCCTGCGACCTCCAGCGGCGCAATCCGCTGGAGCTCTGTCTGCCTGTCGCCCCCTTCAAGAACGCCTCCGAGCGCATCGACGATGGTCCCTAACTGCAAGCTCACGCGCCCCCCATCCCGCGCAATTTACTTGCCTGCAACCGCATTCAAGGCCTTGATCACTTTGTCAGTGATGTCGTGCTTGGGGTTGATGTAAACGGCTTCTTGCAGAATGACGTCGTATTTTTCAGCCTCGGCCACTTGCTTGACAACCTTGTTGGCACGCTCGAGCACCTGGGCCAATTCTTCATTTTTGCGGGAATTCAGGTCTTCCTGGAACTCGCGGCGCTTGCGCTGGAAATCACGGTCCTGGTCTACCAGCTGGCGCTGGCGTGCCGTGCGCTGGGTTTCCGACATGGTGGGCGCTTCACGTTCGAACTTTTCCGTGACGTTCTTCAGCGTATTGCCCAGATCCACCAGCTCTTTTTCGCGGCGTGCGAATTCTTGTTCCAGCTTGGCTTGTGCCGACTTGGCGGTATTGGCTTCACGGAAGATTCGGTCGGTGTTGACAAAACCGGCTTTGAAGTCTTGTGCATGCACAGGCATCGCCATGGCGAACGTTGCGGCACACAAGGCCCCTGTGAAATGGCGAGAAATTGATTTCATTAGAAGGACGTTCCAATCTGGAATTGCAGTTTCTGAATTCTATCGCCGGCAAACTTGCGTACCGGATTGGCAAAGGCCAGACGCAAGGGACCCAGGGGCGAAATCCAGCTCAAACCAACCCCCACAGAAGCGCGTAAGTCACTGAACATCACCTTTTCGCCATCACCGTAGACGTTCCCGGCATCCACAAAGGTAAACCAGCGCAAGGTACGGTCATTGCCAGCACCCGGGAAGGGCGCAATCAACTCGGCATTCAAGGTCACCTTTTTGGCTCCCCCCAGGGCAGCCCCCGTCACATCGCGCGGACCCAAGGTTCCCTGGTCAAAACCCCGCACCGAACCCAGTCCCCCGGAATAGAAGTTCTTGAAGACCGGAAATGGACGGCCATTCATCCCCTTGCCCATGCCCACTTCACCATTGAAGGCCAGTGTGAAGCGTTTGTTCAAGGGCACGTACTGCTGGTATTGGTAATTGGCCCGCACATAACGGGCATCCCCTGCCACCGACAGTGCCGAATTCAAGCGCTGGAAACGGCCCGAATTGGGCGCCAGGGCACTGTCACGGTCGTCACGAGACCAACCGATCGTCAAGGGAATGGAGTTGCTGGTCGAGCCATGCATCTCCGAGTAGGCCAGGTAAGCCGCAGGAATATTGGTACCGGCCTTGATATGGGTCTGCTCCAGTCCGCCGCCAAAAAACACGGTGTCTGTTTCGCTGAAGGGCACGCCAAAACGGACCGATCCCCCCGTAGTGACCAGCTGGTAATTGCCGCCCTGGAACTCATAGGGCCTGTCGGTGCGGTAGTACAGGTCGAGGGTCCGGGAAATACCTTCCGGGGTGAAATAAGGGTCTGTCGTACTGAAAATCAGGGTGCGACGGTACTTGCTGGTGTTGACATCCACGCCCAGGTAATTCCCGGAGCCCATGAAGTTTTCCTGCTTGATCGCGAAGGACAAGGACACCTTCTCGGCACTGGAAAATCCCATGCCCAGTTGCAAGGAGCCCGTGGGTTTTTCGGCGACATTGATCACCAGATCGACCTGATCGGGCGAGCCGGGGACTTCCTGGGTTTCGACATTGACCTCGGTGAAAAAGCCCAGACGGTCCACGCGGTCACGGGACAAGCGGATCTTCTCGCCGTCGTACCAGGAGGCTTCGTACTGGCGGAACTCACGCCGGACGACCTCGTCGCGCGTGCGGTTGTTGCCGCTCACATTGATGCGCCGCACGTAAGCCCGGCGGGCGGGCTCGGCCTGCAAGACAAACGTGACACGGTTGTTCTCCCGGTCGATCTCAGGCACGGCTTCGACCCGGGCAAAGGCAAAACCGAAACGGCTGAAATACTCGGAGAAAGCCTTGGTGGTCTGCGCTACCTGGTCTGCGTTGTAAGGCTCCCCAGGACGGATGGTGACGAGCGACTTGAACTCGTCTTCTCTGTCCAGGTAATTGCCTTCCAGCTTGACCCCTGCGACCACGAAGCGTTCGCCTTCGGTCACATTGACCGCAATAGAAATATCCTGCTTGTCGGGCGATATGGCCACCTGGGTGGAGTCCACCCGGAACTCCAGATAGCCTCGCTGCAAATAGTACGAACGCAGCGTTTCCAGGTCGGCATTGAGCTTGGCACGGACATAGCGATCCGACTTGGTGTACCAGCTGAGCCACCCCCCGGTGTCCTGGTCAAACAAGTCTGTCAGGGTGGATTCGCTGAAGGCCTTGTTGCCAACAATCCGGACTTCCTTGATCCGGGAGGGTTCGCCCTCCATCACGGTGAACGTGAGGTTCACCCGATTGCGCTCAATGGGAGTGACCGTCGTCACGACCTCCGCACCGTACAGGCTGCGGTTGATGTACTGGCGTTTGAGTTCCTGCTCCGCCCGATCGGCCAGGGCCTTGTCGAACGGCCGGCCTTCTGTCAGACCGACATCGCGCATGCTCTTTTTGAGGATGTCCTTGTCGAACTCCCGGGTGCCGGCAAACTCGACGTCGGCAATGGTGGGCCGCTCTTCGACCACGACCACCAGCACATTGCCCACTGCTTCCAGGCGTACGTCCTTGAAGAGACCGAGCGCAAACAAGGCCCGAATCGCCGAAGCCCCTTTTTCATCGTTGTAGTCATCGCCAACGCGCAACAACATGGAGGCGAACACGGTGCCGGGTTCGACGCGCTGCAGTCCCTCCACGCGGATATCCTGGACCTTGAACGGCTCCAAAGCAGCAGCATTGGCGGCGAAAACCATGGCAGCGACAGCCAATGCGGTGCGCACGCCCAGGCGATTGATGTGTTTTTTCATGAATGGAATGCCCCTGCGTTTGCTGTGCAAGGTGGCAAAAAATTAGCCAAAGAGACGGGAGATATCGTTGAACAGGGCAATGGACATCATCAGCAGGAGCAGCGCGACACCGCCACGCTGCAGGCGCTCCATCCATGCCTCAGGGACCGCCCTGCCCGTCAACCCCTCCCAAAGATAATACATCAGGTGCCCGCCATCGAGGACGGGCAAGGGCAGCAGGTTCAGGACACCCAAACTGACACTGATCAAGGCCAGAAATACCAGGTACTGCGTCAGCCCCAGACTGGCAGAACGGCCGGCATAGTCGGCAATCGTCAAGGGACCGCTCAGGTTTTTCAGGGAGGCCTCACCCACCACCATCCGCCCCATCATGCGCAAGGTCAGGGCAGAGACATCCCAGGTGCGAACGATGCCGGTCGAAAGGCCGTCCCACAGGCCATAGCGCACCGTCACCAACTCAGGAAGGGCCCCGACATAGGCGGCAATGCGCCCCACGGGCCCCGAGGCATCGGCATGGACTTCCGGCAAGACCTCCAGCGACAGAGAACGACCGGCCCGCTCAATGAGCCAAGTCTGGGACAAGGCCACCTTGCCGCGCACTGAGCGGCGAATCAACTCGCGCAATTGCTGGCCATCGACCACCTCGGTCGATCCCACTTTCAGGATGAGATCGCCTTGGCGCAGGCCCGCGCGCTCTGCGGCACCACCGGGCATGATCTCGCCCAGCACCGGCCGCGTCCAGGGCCCGGTGATACCCACTTTCCGGAACAGCTGGGCATCGGCCTCTCGGCTGTCCAGCCGGGACATGTCCAGGCTGAATGCCCGCAAGGAGCCCCCGGCGGCAGGCTGTACCTCCAGCTGGACGCGGGCCCCCTGCAGCGCACCGCGCGTCAGCAACCAGCGCAAATCTTCAAACGAATGCACCGGGGCCAGCGCATCGTCCCCGATGGCCGCCTGGCGCACCCACTCGCCACCCCGTAAACCGGCGACTTCGGCGATCGATCCTGACAGGGGACTGGCCAATTGGGCCTTGGGCTCTTCGACCCCGCTCCAATTGACCACCGAATACAAGAGCACCGCCAGGAGCAGATTGGCCAGCGGCCCAGCCGCAACGATCGCAGCGCGTGCACGCAGAGGCTGGCGGTTGAATGCCAAGTGCTGTTCTGCCGAAGCGACCGGGGCCTCCCGTTCGTCGAGCATGCGGACATACCCCCCCAAAGGAAAGGCACACAGCACAAACTCGGTGGGAGATCCCTGGGGTTGCCAATGCCATAAAGGCTTGCCGAACCCCACGGAAAAACGCAGCACTTTTACCCCGCAAGCCACCGCGACCCGGTAGTAGCCGTATTCGTGGACGGCGATCAGCAGGCCCAGGGCAACCAGAAAAGCAACAAGGGTCAACATGGATTCAGGGACCAGGCAAGGCTTCAGGCCGCCAGGCGGTGCGCCGCCTGCTCGGCCACACGGCGAGACTCCAGATCCAGCGCCAGCAAAGCCGCCAGGGAATCGGAGCCGGAGAGCGGAACGGCCTCCAGCGTAGCCAGATTCACGTGGTGAATCTGGTCAAAGCGGATGCGTTTGGCCAAAAAGGCCGCCACAGAGACTTCGTTGGCCGCATTGAGAACAGCCGTGGTGCCCGCAGGGGCGGCCAATGCATCCCAGGCCAATTGCAAACCCGGAAAACGTTCGGCATGGCCATGGTCGCTAATGGCTTCGAAGGTCATGGCCGAAAGGGCATGGAAGTCCAGGGCTGAAGCACCGGAAGCCACCCGCTCAGGCCAGGACAGGCCATAGGCAATCGGCACCCGCATATCGGGCGTGCCCAACTGGGCAACCACCGACATGTCGCGGTACTGGACCATCGAGTGGATGACACTCTGGGGGTGAATCACCACCTCCAGCTGTGCAGGCGCCACGCCAAACAGGTAGCGCGCTTCGATCACTTCCAGCGCCTTGTTCATCATGGTGGCCGAGTCCACCGAAATCTTGCGCCCCATGCTCCAGTTGGGATGGGCACAGGCCTGCTCGGGCGTGACGTCACGCAGCGTGTCAGGAGCGCGTTGCCGAAACGGCCCACCCGAGGCCGTGAGAATGATCTTGTCGATGCGCTGCAACCAGGTGGCCGGGTCTTCAGGAAGCGATTGAAAAATCGCAGAATGCTCGCTGTCGATCGGCAGCAGGGTGGCACCTCCCTGGCGCACGGCCTCCATGAACACCTGGCCGCCCACCACCAGGGCCTCTTTGTTGGCCAGGAGCAAGCGTTTGCCGGCCCGTGCCGCAGCCAGGCAGGGGGCCAGGCCCGCAGCGCCGACGATGGCCGCCATGACCGTATCGACCTCCTTGTGCGACGCTATTATTTCGAGAGCATCTTTGGCAAGCAGGACCTGGGTTGGAAGGCTATTTGCCTGTAATTGATCGGCCAGGAGCCGGGCATGGGGCTCGCTCGCCATGACGGCAAAGCGGGGGCGAAACTGCGCACATTGCGCCAGCATGAGGTCCACCTGGGTGGCCGCACTGAGGGCCCAGATCTCAAAACGATCCGGATGGCGCGCCACCACATCCAGGGTACTGGTTCCAATCGAGCCCGTGGACCCCAAGACCGTCAGTCGTTGTTTCATGCCTGTGCCCCACTTATCAACATCATGGCCAGCGGCAG
This sequence comes from Burkholderiaceae bacterium, assembly GCA_028685665.1. Taxonomy (GTDB): domain Bacteria; phylum Pseudomonadota; class Gammaproteobacteria; order Burkholderiales; family Burkholderiaceae_C; genus JAQUDN01. The sequence goes on from JAQUDN010000093.1 coordinate 7,120, forward strand.
GGTTGGCAAGAGCGCATCCACCCGGTCAAGCACCCCGCCGTGGCCCGGCAGCAAACCGCTGCTGTCCTTGACACCCGCACTGCGCTTGATGAGCGACTCCACCAGGTCTCCGGCCACGCTCATCGCGACCATGAACAGCACAGCGGCCGCCAAAGAACCAAGGCCTCGCGAGGCCAATTGGCTGTAAAAACTCAAAACAGGACTTTGAAAGTAGGCATCGGCAAGCACCCAGGCGGTTGCCAGCACGGCCACACCGGCAGCCCCGCCCCCTGCCCCTTCCCAGCTTTTGCCAGGACTGATGGAAGGTGCCAGCTTGCGGCGTGTGAAGCGCAGCCCCCAGGCACGCCCCGCAAAATAGGCAAAGATGTCGGCCACCCAGACCAGCAGCAGCACCGACAAAAGAAAATTGATGCCCACCATCCGGGCCTGCACCACGGCCAGCCAGGCCAGCCACAGGGCCAGAACCCCGGCGATCCAGCGCACCCCAGTGGGAATACGGGACCAGGCAGGAACGCCTGCATACAAAAGCCAGGCACTGGCCACCACCCAGCTGCATCCGCCCACACGCCAGAGCCAGGGGAGCGGCGCATCCAGCCAGCCCTGCTGCCAGGACAGCGCACACAAAGCCACACAGGCCGCGCCCATCACCAAAGAGCCTCTGTGCCCCAGACCATTGAGCCGCCCCCACTCCCAGGCCCCGGCAGCCATCAGCACCAGAACCACCAGCGTGAAAGGCAGGGGTGACGCAGAAAACAAAGCCGGCAGCAAAATGCCGAGCAAAACGAGCGCCGTGATGACACGCTGTTGGAGCATGGGGCCTTCTCAGCCCGGGGCCAAGGCGGTGTGCCCTGGCAGGACTTGTTCAGAGGTTTTGCCAAAACGGCGTTCACGGGCGGCAAAGGCGGCAATCGCCTCGTCCAGGGCCGCTTCATCGAAATCAGGCCACAAGCGGTCACTGAAATACAGTTCGGAATACGCGGTCTGCCAGAGCAGAAAATTGCTGATGCGCATTTCCCCGCCAGTACGCACCAGCAAATCGGGGTCTGGCACATGGGCCAGGGCCATGGCTGCGTTCATAGAGGCTTCGGTAATGGGCTCGCCGCGTGCGGCCAGGGAAGCCGCAGCCTGGGCCACATCCCAACGCCCGCCGTAGTTGAAGCAGACATTGAGGACCAGCCGGGTGTTCTCGGCCGTTGCGGCTTCGGCCTGGGCCAAACCGGCACGGACCTTGGGAGACAAACCGGCGCGCTCTCCGACAAAGAACAGGCGCACGCCATCTTTTTGCAACTGGGGCACTTCACGGGCCAAGGCCAGGGCCAGCAACTCCATCAACCCGGACACTTCGTCGGCCGGGCGATTCCAGTTCTCAGAAGAAAAAGCAAAGACCGTAAGGACACCCACGCCGCGTTGCGCACAGGCCTGGGCGCAACGGCGCAGGGCATTCACGCCTTGCTTGTGGCCAACCAAACGCGGCAGAAAGCGGCGCTTGGCCCAGCGGCCATTGCCATCCATGACGATGGCAATGTGGTGTGGAACCACGGACGGTACAGACATGGAAACGATCAGCCCCGGGAATCGGAGGCTCAGACCGCCATGATTTCCTGCTCTTTGCCCGCCACGAGCATGTCGATCTCGGCGATGTGCTTGTCGGTGACTTTTTGCACATCGGTTTCGGCACGCTTCTGGTCGTCTTCCGAAGCCAGCTTGTCCTTGACCAGCTTTTTGACAGATTCGTTGGCATCGCGCCGCAGATTGCGCACGGCGATCTTGGCGCTCTCGCCTTCGTTGCGGGCCAGCTTGGTCATTTCCTTGCGGCGCTCTTCGCTCATGGGGGGCATCGGGACGCGGATCAGATCGCCCATGGAGGCGGGGTTCAAACCCAGATCGCTTTCGCGGATGGCTTTCTCAATCTTGGCGCCCATGCCCTTTTCCCAGGGCTGCACGCTGATCGTGCGCGAGTCCAGCAGGGAGACGTTGGCCACCTGGCTCAGGGGAACGAAGGATCCGTAGTATTCGACCTGGATGGTGTCCAGCAGGGCCGGATTGGCACGCCCGGTGCGAATCTTCTGCAGGTTGTTCTTGAACGCCTGGATGGACTGGTCCATCTTGGTTTCGGTGTTTTTCTTGATGTCGGCAATCGTCATGTTTTCTCCTCAAGGCTGACCTGCAAAGGGCGGTCAGCAGGTCAGGCGTATACCAGCGTACCTTCGTCTTCGCCCATCACGACGCGCTTGAGCGCACCATGCTTGATGATCGAGAACACCCGCACGGGCAGCTTCTGGTCGCGGCACAGCGCAAAAGCCGTGGCATCCATGATGCCCAGGTTGCGGGACATGGCTTCATCGAAACTGAGCTGGGTGTAGCGCGTGGCAGTGGGATCTTTGTGCGGATCGGCCGTATAGACACCATCCACCTTGGTGGCCTTGAGCACCACCTCGGCACCGATCTCGGCCCCCCGCAGGGCGGCTGCAGTGTCGGTGGTGAAGAAGGGGTTGCCCGTACCGGCGGCGAAGACAACCACCTTGCCTTCTTCCAGGTATTGCAGGGCCTTGGGACGGACATAGGGCTCGACCACCTGGTCGATGGCAATCGCGGACATCACCCGGGCGATCAAGCCCTGCTTGTTCATGGCATCGGCCAGGGCCAAGGCGTTCATCACGGTGGCCAGCATCCCCATGTAGTCAGCGGTCGCCCGGTCCATTCCGACCGATCCCCCCGCGACACCACGGAAGATATTCCCCCCGCCAATCACCACCGCCACCTGGACACCCAGGCGCGTGACTTCGGCAATCTCTTCCACCATGCGCACGATGGTGGCCCGGTTGATGCCAAAGGGGTCATCGCCCATCAAGGCCTCACCAGACAGCTTGAGCAGAATGCGCTTATGGGCTGGTGCGGCGTTGGACATGGGCAATTTCTCCGTGGGTATGAACTGGGCTGAGGGGGGACACGAAACAATCAGGCAGCGGCCTTGGCAGCGGCCACCTGGGCAGCCACTTCAGCAGCAAAGTCGTCGACTTTCTTCTCGATGCCTTCGCCCACGACGTAAAGGGTAAAGCCCTTCACCTGGGTGCCTGCCGCCTTGAGCATTTGCTCCACGGTCTGCTTGTCGTTCTTCACGAAGGCCTGGTTGAACAGGGACACTTCCTTCAGGAACTTCTGCACGCCGCCTTCGATGCGCTTGGCAACGATTTCATCGGACTGCACGGGCTTGCCTTCGGCTTCCGCCTTGGCCTTGTCTTCTGCGGCCTTGGCAGCAGCCACCGAGCGCTCTTTTTCAATCAGCTCTGCAGGCACTTCTGCGCTGGTCAGGGCCACAGGCTTCATGGCGGCAATGTGCATGGCCACGTCCTTGGCGGCGGTTTCGTCGCCGTCGAACTCGACCACCACACCGATACGGGTGCCGTGCAGGTAGGAGGCCAGCTTGCTGCTGCCACCAAAGTACTTGAAGCGGCGGAAAGACATGTTCTCGCCGATCTTGCCGATCAGGCCCTTGCGCACGTCTTCCAGGGTGGGGCCAAAGCTGTCTTGTTCGTAAGCCAAGGCGCCCAGGGCCGCCACATCGGCGGGATTGTGCTTGGCCACCAGTTCAGCGGCAGCCTTCGCCAGGGCGATGAAGCTGTCGTTCTTGCTGACGAAGTCGGTTTCGCTGTTGACTTCGATCAGGGCGCCCGAGGTGCCGTCGATGTAGCTGGCCACGACGCCTTCGGCCGTGATCCGCGAAGCCGCCTTGCCTGCCTTGGTACCGAGCTTGACGCGCAGCAGCTCTTCCGCCTTGGCCATGTCGCCATCGGCCTCGGTGAGCGCTTTCTTGCATTCCATCATGGGAGCATCGGTCTTGCCACGCAGTTCGGCAACCATGCTTGCGGTAATTGCAGCCATCTGTATTCCTTTAATCTTCAGTTCAATCAATCAGGATTCGAGCTAAAAAAAAGGGGGCTAACCAGGAGCCCCGCTTTCATTCGCGATGCATCGCGCAGCCTGGAGCTCAGGCGGCGGATTCTTGCACTTCCACGAATTCGTCGGTGCTTTCGGAAGCAACCGCCTTGACCACGTCGTTCACCGCATTGGCGCGGCCTTCGATGATCGCGTCGGCAATGCCACGGGCATACAGCTCGACAGCCTTGGCGGAATCGTCGTTACCAGGAATGACGTAGTCAATGCCTTCAGGCGAATGGTTGGTATCAACCACGCCGATCAGTGGGATGCCCAGCTTCTTGGCTTCGGCCACAGCAATCTTGTGGAAGCCCACGTCGATAATGAAGATGGCATCGGGCAAAGCGGTCATGTCTTGAATGCCGCCGATGTCTTTTTCGAGCTTCTCGATTTCACGGCTGAAGGTGAGCTGTTCTTTCTTGCTCAGGTTTTCCAGGCCGCCTTCCAGCTGTGCCTTCATGTCCTTCAGACGCTTGATCGAGGTCTTGACGGTCTTGAAGTTGGTCAGCATGCCGCCCAACCAACGCTGGTCCACGTAAGGCACGCCAGCGCGCTGCGCTTCAGTGGACAGGATTTCGCGGGCTTGGCGCTTGGTACCGACCATCAAGATGGTGCCGCGATTGGCCGCCAACTGCTTGGCAAACTTGGCTGCATCCTGGAACAGTGGCAGCGACTTTTCCAGGTTGATGATGTGAATCTTGTTGCGGTGACCGAAGATGTACGGAGCCATCTTGGGGTTCCAGAAGCGGGTTTGGTGACCAAAGTGGACGCCGGCTTCCAGCATTTCGCGCATAGTAACGGACATGAATATTCTCCGAAGGTTGGGTCTAAAATCCAGCCCCAATATCTGCTCCCACCACTTGATACACGGCGGGAGCAGCACCTTGACAGGGCTGGTTTGCGATTGTTTTACCGGCAACAAAGGCCCATGCAGCGCATGTACCTTTGCACTCAGCAAAGCCCGACGATTTTAGCACACCGATGTTTCAAGACCTCGTCAGCACCCGCCAGCGACTTGCCCAAGGCGCCTCCACGGCCCCGCTGGAAATCGAATACAGCATCGCGGCCGCCTGCTCCCCCCACGGCGCCCACAGCATCGTGACGCCCCTGTGGGAGACCGCGCGCTCCACCGCGGCAACGCCCGGCATCCAGCGCTTGCCACTGGCAGGCCTGGCGGTCACCGTGAAAGACCTGTTCGACATGGCTGGCCAACCCACGCCCGCAGGATCGATCCTTCTCGCCGGGGCATCGCCCGCACGCCATGACGCCCCTGCGGTCGTCCGGCTGCGCGCAGCCGGTGCGGCGATTCTGGGTCGGACGCACATGGTTGAATTTGCGTTTTCCGGCGTGGGCGTGAATCCGCACCGCACAACCCCGGCCGCCTGGGATGCCCGCCATGGGGCCCTGCCAAGCCCGCCCCGGATTCCGGGCGGCTCATCGTCCGGCGCGGCCGTCTCGGTCGCCAGTGGCGCAGCATGGATCGGACTGGGTTCGGACACCGGGGGCTCGATCCGCATACCGGCGGCATTCAATGGCCTGGTCGGCTTTAAAAGCACGGCCCGGCTGGTGCCCACCACCGGCACCATCCCACTCTCCACCACCCTGGACACGGCCTGCGCCCTGACCCGCAGCGTGCGCGATGCCATCGTGGCCCATGAGGTGCTGGCCGCCCGCAGGGTCGTGCGCAGCCCGGCCCCTTTAGCGCTGTGGCGCCTGGCGGTGCCCCGCACCACCTTTCTCGACGGCCTGGATGAAGGCGTGGCACGGGCCTTCACGCGCACCCTTGACCGGCTGCGCCGTGCCGGCGCCCGCATCGAGGAAATAGCCCTGCCCCACACCAGCGAACTGGGACCGATGCAGGCCCATGGCAGCTTCGCGGCAGCCGAAAGCCATGCATGGCACCGGAAATGGCTGGCCGACCCCTCAGCCCCCTACGATCCCCGGGTGCGCAGCCGGATCGAGCGTGGCGCCACCATGCGGGCGGCTGACTACCTGGATCTGCGGCAGGCCCGCGAAGACTGGCGTGAACGCATGGACGCCGCGATCAGCGGCTATGACGCCCTCCTCTCCCCCAC
>JAQUDN010000004.1 GCA_028685665.1 Burkholderiaceae bacterium
CGAATCGTCTGCAGGCCCGCCAGGCGCGACACGGCGATGCCATCGATGCGCCGGTCCAGCAGCTCGAAATAGGCGCTGCTCGCTGAAAACCGCGAATGGGTCGCGGCGTACTGGCTCTCCACCTGCCCGGCCAGCCGGGTCAAGCGGTCGAGCAGCGCCGGTTCGGCATCGCGGTTGGCGGTGCGGATGGCATCGGCCAGCCCGGCCAGTTCGCGTTCGGCAAAGGCCAGCACCGTGCTGGCCTCGCGCGCGGCGGGCAGGCCCAGCAGCGCCGCCATGCGGTAGGTTTCGATCTCCAGCAGCTGCTGCACCAGCCGCCCCTGGCGGCGCGGGGTCATGCCCCCGGTGAGCAGCACCATGCGGGAAAAACCGTCGGCGTGGATGACAAAGTCGGTGTACACCTCGCCATGGCCATCGGCCACGGTCGAGGCCACCAGGGTGTCCTCGTGCAGGACATGGCGCACGATCGACCCGGACCCAAAGGCCTGGGTGGGCAGCACCCACAGGTTCAGGCTGCACAGGCAGCGCCCCGGCAAGGCGGCCAGCCAATCGTGCGGGACCACCGTGGCAGCACCGACCGGCTCCCGGTCGGCGAAGACCTCGACCTGGGTGGGGATGGTGAAGGTCCAGGTCACAAACTCGGTGTGCAACTCCCAGCGCAGCCGGAACGCGGCCAGGTCCACGCGCAGGTGCGTGGTCTCGGCGTCGGGCGGGGCCTGGTGGTGGTCGCGCAAGAGAGCGGCCAGGTGGGCCCGGCTGGCTTCACGCTCGGCGGCATCGGCCAGCATCACGATGTGGGCGATGGCCAGGGGGGCCGTCAAGGCCTCGGGGGGACGGGCATGGATCTCGTTGTGCAGCAGGGCCCGCTGGGGGTGCTGCGCGGTGCGCAAAAGTGTGTTCATGGAATCCTCTCGGCGCCATTGTGGCCTGCGGCAAGGCCGGCTGGACACCCGGCGATGGCCCCAGCAAAAACGGCACCCGAAGGTGCCGTTTTTGCTGGTAGTTGCCGATCGAAAGACCGGATCAGTCCTCGACGAACGCTTCTTCGCGCTTGTTCTTCACCGCAGGCAGCAGCACCACGACCAGCAACAGGGCGGCGGCGGCCAGCAGACCGGCGGACAGCGGACGCGTGACAAACACGCTCCAGTCGCCACGCGACAGCAGCAGGGCACGGCGCAGGTTTTCTTCCATCATCGGGCCCAGGATGAAGCCCAGCAGCAGGGGCGCAGGTTCCGTGCCCAGCTTGTGGAAGACGTAGCCGATCAGGCCGAACAAGCCCACCATCCAGATGTCGAAGGTGTTGTTGTTGGTGGAGTACACGCCAATCGCGCAGAACAGCACGATGGAGGGGTAGAGCCAGCGGTAGGGCACGGTGAGCAGCTTGATCCAGATGCCGATCAGCGGCAGGTTCAGGATCACCAGCATGGCGTTGCCGATCCACATCGAGGCGATCAGGCCCCAGAACAGCTCGGGGTTGCTCGTCATCACCTGGGGGCCAGGCTGGATGTTGTGGATGGTCATCGCGCCCACCATCAGCGCCATCACGGCGTTGGGGGGAATGCCCAGGGTCAGCAGCGGAATGAAGGAGGTTTGCGAACCCGCGTTGTTGGCGGCTTCTGGCGAGGCCACACCACGGATGTTGCCCTTGCCGAACGGCACTTCACCGCGCTTGAGCTTGGTCTTCTTTTCGATGGTGTAGGCCGCAAAGGCCGCCAGCAGCGCACCGCCACCGGGCAGGATGCCCAGGGCCGAGCCCAGGGCCGTGCCGCGCAGGATGGCCGGGGCCATGCGCTTGAAGTCTTCCTTGGTGGGGAACAGGCCCTGCACCTTGGCGGTGAACACTTCGCGGTCTTCTTCAGGGCGCGAGAGGTTGGCAATGATTTCGCCGTAGCCGAACACGCCCATGGCGATGGTCACGAAGCCGATACCGTCGGTGAGTTCAGGAATGTCGAAGCTGAAGCGGGCCACACCCGAGTTCACGTCGGTCCCGACCAGGCCCATCAGCAGGCCCAGCACGATCATGCCCACGGCCTTGAGCAGGGAGCCCGAAGCCAGCACCACGGCACCGATCAGGCCCAGCACCATCAGCGAGAAGTACTCGGCAGGGCCGAACTTGAACGCCACTTCGGTCAGCGGAGGCGCAAAGGCCGCCAGGATCAGCGTACCGACGCAGCCCGCAAAGAACGAGCCCAGACCGGCCGCCGCCAGCGCGGGACCCGCCCGGCCATTGCGCGCCATCTGGTAGCCGTCGATCACGGTCACCACCGAGGACGATTCGCCAGGCAGGTTCACCAGGATCGCGGTGGTCGAACCGCCGTATTGCGCACCGTAGTAGATGCCCGACAGCATGATCAGCGCCGCCACGGGGGGCAGCGCGTAGGTGGCGGGCAGCAGCATGGCGATGGTGGCGACCGGGCCGATGCCGGGCAACACACCGATCAGCGTGCCCAGAAGGCAGCCGACAAAACAGTAAATGAGGTTTTGAAACGTGAAGGCGACGCCGAAGCCGAGCGCCAGGTTGTCAAACAATTCCATGGTCGTGACTCCTGCTTAACCGGAAATGAAACTGGGCCAGACCGGAAACTGCAGCTTCAGCGCCAGGACGAACGCCACATAGCTGCCCGCCGCCAGCACCGTGGCCAGAATGAACACCGCCTTGGCTGCAAACTCTTCGCCCGCCAGGCTGGCGATGAAGGCCAAAGCGTAAATCGCCACGATCAGGCCCATGGCGGGAATGCCCAGGCTGGGCAGACCGGCCAGCAGCACGCCGAAGGCCAGGTTGGCGGCGAGGATGAAGAACAGCGGCTTCCAGGCCCATTTGCCGATCTTGTCGCCGTCCTGGGTTTCCACCACGGTCGCATTGAAGGTGATGACCAGACCGATCACGGCCAGCAAGATGCCCAGCATCAGGGGGAAATAGCCTGGCCCCATGCGGGCGCCAGAGCCGACGCTGTACGTGGTTGCTCCCCACGCAAATGCGCCACCGACCCCCATGAACATGAGGCCGGAAAAAAAGTCTTTTTGACTCTTGATTTTCACGGAATAACTCCTAGACGACGATCCAAGGGTGGGAATTGTGTCGCCGATATGGGCTCCGCCCCATGTGGATTCCACCTACGGAACGGCCGGGGTTTACCCTGATCCAGCCAGGCCCTGCGCCGGCCCGATCGCCCCCGCCAGCGCGGGGACAAAACCCCGGCTCACTGGGGTGGCGGCGTCGAGGCCATGACCTCGTCCAGGGTGGTCAGGCCCTGGGCCACGCGCAGGGCGCCGGCCATGCGCAGCGGGGTCATGCCATCGGCCACGGCCTGGTGGCGCAACTGGTCCAGCACGGGCGTGGCGGTGATGCCCTGCTTGAGCGCAGGCGTCACCGTGAGCAGCTCGTACAGGCCCATGCGCCCCCGGAACCCCGTCATGCGGCAGTCCACGCAGCCCACCGGCCGGTAGGGGTGGTAGCCCCCGCCCAGCGTCCAGGGCTTGACGGCCTCGGCCAGGGCGGCGGGCGCGCTTTCGTCGTCCACCTGCTTGCACTGCTTGCACAGGGTGCGCACCAGGCGCTGGGCCAGCACGCCGAGCAGGGTGGCGTTGATCAGGTAGGCCGGTACGCCCAGCTCCAGCAACCGCGAAATCGCCGCGGGCGCGTCGTTGGTGTGCAAGGTGGTGAAGACCAGGTGCCCCGTCAGCGCGGCCTGCACGGCCATTTCGGCGGTCTCCAGGTCGCGGATCTCGCCCACCATGATGATGTCGGGGTCCTGGCGCATGAGGGCGCGCACGCCTTCGGCAAAGTTGAAGTCGATCTGCGGCTGCACCTGCGTCTGGTTGAAACGGGGCTCGATCATCTCGATCGGGTCCTCGACGGTGCTGACGTTGACCTCCTCAGTGGCCACCCGCTTGAGGGTGGAATACAGCGTGGTGGTCTTGCCCGAGCCGGTGGGCCCGGTCACCAGGATGATGCCGTGGGGCCGCTGGATCAGCGCCTCCCAGCGCCGCGCATCCTGCGGCGAGAACCCCAGCGCATCCAGGTCCTTGACCGCGTTGTCGGGATCGAAGATGCGCATGACCATCTTCTCGCCAAAGGCCGTGGGCAAGGTGGACAGGCGCATTTCCACCTCTTCGCCGCGCGGGTTGCGGGTCTTGATGCGGCCGTCCTGCGGGCGGCGCTTTTCCACCACGTCGATGCGGCCCAGCAGCTTGACGCGCGCGATCATGGCATTGAGCACCCCCATGGGCATCTGGTAGACCGGGTGCAGCACCCCGTCGATGCGGAAGCGGATCACGCCCTGCTCGCGCCGGGGTTCGAGGTGGATGTCGCTGGCCCGCTGGTCGAAGGCGTATTGCCACAGCCAATCGACGACCCGGATCACCGCCTGGTCGTTGGCATCGAGCTGCTTGTTGGTGTTGCCCAGTTCGACCAGCTGCTCGAAGCTGCTGGCACCGGCACTGCCGCCGGCCCGCTGGGCGGCACGCACCGACTTGGCCAGGGCGAAGAATTCCGCGGTGTAGCGGTGGATGTCCTCGGGATTGGCCACCACACGGCGCACGGGCCGGCGCGCCTGGCGCTCCACCTCGGCCAGCCAGTCGGTCTGGAAAGGCTCGGCTGTAGCCACGACCACCTCCTCGGGCGTGGCCTGCACGGGCAGCAGCTTGTGCCGCTCGGCGTAGGTAGCGCTCATGGTGTCGGAGACCCGGGCCACGTCCACCTTGAGGGGGTCGATGCGCAGGTAGGGCAGGCCGCTGCGCTGGGCCAGGTACTCGGTCAGCATCTCCAGGTCGAGCGCTCGCCCATCGCTGGCGCGCTCCATCGACACGCTGGCCAGGCGCACCAGGGGGTGCAGCCGGCTTTCGGCCTGGGAGCAGCGCGCCACGGTGCGCCGGGCCTCGTCGGTGGTGATCACCCCGTCGGTGCACAGCCAGTTCACCAGCATGCGCCAGTCCAGGGGGCCGACATAGGTCTCAGGCACCGCAGCGGAAGAGGCGGCATGCACAGAGGCAGGGACGCGTTTCATGCGAGAGGCACCAGCGGAAAGAGCGCCACGTCAGGCGGCCACGGGTTTGAAGACGCGCATCCATTTGGCGGCAGGAAGGTCCCAGCGGGCCTGGATGGCCTCGGCGCGGGCCTGCAGATCGGCCCGCTTGGGCCGGACCGGGGTGCGCTGCGCCAGCACCACGGTATTGCCTTCGCGCGTGGGCTTGAAGGCCCACAGCGCCTCTTCGCCAAAGGCGGTGGCCATGCTCTGCAGGCTGCGCTCGAAGCTCGACGAACGGCCAAACAGGTTCACCGTCATGCAGCCGTCTTCGCTGAGCAAGGCGCGGCAATCGGCATAGAAGTCCGGGCTGTCCAGCACGGGGGCCGCCGCCTCGTGGTCGTACAGGTCGACGGCCAGCGCGTCCACCGTGCCCAGCCACATGGGGTTGCGGATTTCTTCGGCCGCATCGGCCAGCACCACGCGCAGCTTGGGGCCGTCGGGTGGCAGCTTGAACCAGGCACGGCACACGGCCAGCACCTGGGGATTGAGCTCGATGGCCGTGGCGCACATGCGCAATTTCTTGTGGCAGAACTTGGTGATCGCCCCCGCGCCCAGCCCCAGCTGCATGGCGTGGCGCTTGCTGACCGAGGCCGGCTCGACGAACAGCAGCCAGGCCATCATGCGCTGCACATATTCCAGCTCCAGCTCGAAGGGCTCGGCCACGCGCATGGAGCCCTGGATCCAGGGGGTGCCCAGGTGCAGGTGGCGCACCTCGCCATCGTCGGAGACGCTCACCTCAGGAAGCTCTGACACGGTCATTTTTTCGGTCGTTTTATTGCGGGCCATTCACACCAATCCATGCCGGGCCAGCAGTTCGGCCCAAGCGTTCAATTTACGTTCAAAACTCCACGAGGCGTTGGCCGGGCTGGTGGACGGCAGCCGGAACACCGGCACCTCCAGCAAGGCCGTGCTGCGGGCATGCCTGAAGCTCTCGGCGCCATTGTGGGCGATGGCCGCCAGCCGGGGGCAGTCGGCCCGCAAGCGGGCGAAGTCGTTCACCTGCGCATTGCGGATGCGGCTGTCCAGGCTGCCCACGCGCTCACAACGGGCATACACATCCCACAGGCCCAGCCCGCGCGCCAGCAGCCATTCGCAGCGCAGGGCGTAGTGCGCGGGACCGGGCAGCGGGTGCTGCGGCCACAGCGCTTGCAGAATGCGCCAGAAATGGTTTTGCGGGTGCGCATAGTACTGCCCTGCCCGCAGCGAAGCCACCCCCGGAAAACTGCCCAGCACCAGCACCACGGTGCGCTCGGACACCACGGGTGGCAGGCCCGTCAGGACCGGGCTCCCCCCGGGCGGGGGCAGGCCGGAGGCGTCGGCGGAAAGGGAACCACGTTCGTGCATGGGTGGATTCTGGCCTGAAACCCGGCAGGCCCTTTATTTACTATCAAAAAAATAGCTGCCAGCGCAATACTGGCGTGCTCCAGAGGCCTCAAACACCTCAGGTCTTTGGCAGCAGCGCCGCCAGGCGCGGCAAGGCGGCACAGGCGTTGGCGCCGGTGGCGCGGGCCAGTTCGGCCAGCGGCAGGCCGCGCAGGCCTGCCACCACTTGGGCGATGCGCGGCAGCTCGGCCGGGGTGTTGCGCCCCTGCGGCTGCCCCGCCGCCCGCTGCGCCGCCGTGGCATAGAGCCAATGCGGGGGCATGTCGGGCGCATCGGTCTCCAGCACCAGGGCGTCCAGGGGCAGTTCGGCCGCCAGGCGGCGCAACTGCAGCGCACGCTCGTAGGTCACCGCCCCGCCAAAACCCAGCTTGAAGCCCAGCGCCCCGAAAGCCTGCGCCTGCTGCAGGCTGCCATTGAAGGCATGGGCGATGCCGCCGCGCACGCCGACCTCGCGCAGCCCCTTGAGCAACAGATCGGCCGAACGGCGCACATGCAGGATCACCGGCAGGTCAAACCGCCGCGCCAGCTGCAGCTGGGCCCGGTAAAAGTGCATCTGCCGCAAGGGGTCCAGCCCCGGCACCCAGAAATCGAGCCCGATCTCGCCCACCGCCACCAAGCGCGGGTCGCGGTGGTGCTGCGCCAGGGCCTGCGCCAGCCTTTCCAGATCGGCCTCGTCGGCCTGGGCGGTGTAGAGCGGGTGGATGCCCAGCGCATAGCTGTCACCGTGCTGGTGGGCCAGTTGGCGCACCACCTCCCAATGGGCGCGCTCCACAGCGGGCAGCACGCAATGCGCCACCCCTGCCTGGGCGGCCTGGGCACGCACGGCAGCACGGTCGGGGGCGAATTCGGCGGCGTCGAGGTGGCAATGGGTGTCGATCCAGCGGTCCATGGCAGGATGATGCCCGAGGGAACCGGGGTCACGGGGGCGACAGCCGCCCCACGCCCCGGCCACCGCCGCCAAAAAAGAATCCGCTAAGGTGGGGCCATGGTGGGCACCACGCCCCCCCCCTCCCCCACGCTGCCATGACCGAATCGACCGCCTTGAACCCCACCGCCCCCACCGGCTCCACGCCCGCCCCCGCGCTGGGCTACCCCTTTGCCAGCCCGCCCCTGCCCGGCCAGACCCTCGAAGTCGCACCCGGGGTGCACTGGATTCGCATGCCCCTGCCGTTCTCGCTGGACCACATCAACCTGTGGGCCCTGGAAGACGGCGAAGGCTGGGCCCTGGTCGATACCGGGGTCTGCAACGAAATCACCCTGGACACCTGGCGCACGCTGTTCAGCACCCTGCTGCAAGGCCGCCCGGTCACCCGGGTGTTCGTGACGCACATGCACCCCGACCACATCGGCCTGGCCGGCTGGCTGACCCGCCATTTCGGTGCGCGCCTGTGGATGACGCGGCTCGAATACCTGCACTGCCGCGCCCTGGTCTCCGACACCGGGCGCCCAGCCCCCGCCGAAGGCCTGGCGTTCTACCGCCGCGCGGGCTGGGGCGACACGGCGCTGGAAGGCTACCAAACCCGTTTTGGCAACTTCGGCAAAGTGATCCATGCCCTGCCCGACAGCTACCGGCGCATCCAGCAGGGCGAAGCCGTGCAGATCGGCGGCCGCCGCTGGGAAATCTGGGTGGGCGCAGGCCATTCGCCCGAACACGCCTGCCTGTACTGCCCCGAGCAGGGGCTGTTCATTTCAGGCGACCAGGTCTTGCCGCGCATTTCCTCGAACGTGTCGGTGTACCCGGTCGAGCCCGAGGCCAACCCCATGGCCGAATGGAACGACTCCCTGGCCCGGCTGCGGCGCGACATCCCCGACGACGTGCTGGTGCTGCCCTCGCACAACGACTGCTTCCGGGGCCTGCACACCCGCATCACGCAACTGCAAAGCGGCCAGGACAAGGCCATGGAGCGCCTGCGCCGCAGCCTGCGCGAACCGCGCCGCGCCGTCGATGTGTTTGGCGCGCTGTTTGCCCGCCCGATCACCGAAGCCCAGCACTCGCTGATCAGCCTGGCCACCGGCGAAAGCCTGGCCTGCCTGAACTACCTGGTGCACACCGGAGAAGCCGTCTGCGAAGCCGATGCGCAGGGCGTGGACTGGTACCGGCTCCGCGCCGGCTGAGCGCCGCGCACCATCCAGGTCAGGACAGATCGGGCTGGTCCACCAGGGTGGACAGCGGCAGGGCATGCAGCTCCTGCAGCAAGGCCCGCAACTGCACGGCAGCCGCCTCCACCACGCGCTGCCCCTTCTCGGCCGTGGCCGCAGCGGCCTGGCCCACGGCCCCGGCCGGGTGGTAATCCTGCATCTGCCAGCCCAGCTTGGCCGACTTGCCGTTGCCCAGCAGGGCATAGCGCTCGGACCGGTCTTGCGAGGTCGAGCGAAAATCCCGCGCCCGTTCCATCCGCACCGTGGCCGGGGCCAGGTGCCGCATCATCGACGTCTCGATCTCACCGGCATGGATGCCAAAACGGTGCTCCTCGGCACTGAACTGGCCCGCCACCGCCTCGGGCAAAGGCAGGCTGAACCAGCTGGCGCTGTACACCAGCAGATCGCACTGGCTGCGCAACTGGCGCGCCACGATGTCCATCACGCTGACCTGGCCGCCGTGGCCGTTGAACAACAGCAATTTGCGCACCCCGGCCCGCGCCACGCAGGCCCCGATCTCGGTCCACAGCGCGATCACCGTGGCGGGCGACAGCGTCAAGGTGCCGGGAAAACGCTGGTGCTCCAGGCTCAGGCCCAGGTTCTGCGGCGGCAGGAACAGCACCGGCAGCTCGGCGGGCAACCCAGGCAAGGCCGCGTCGATCACGCCCTGCAACAAAGTGGCGTCCACCGACAAGGGCAGGTGCGGCCCATGCTGCTCAATGGCCGCCACCGGCAGCACCGCCACCACCTCGGCCGCCCGGCCCGAAGCCTGCAGCTGCGCAAAGTCGCGCGTGGAAAGATCCGCCCAAAAGCGGGAGGGCAAGGCGAGGGGGGTCACGGCAGAGGTTGCAGGCATGCCGCCATCCTAGCGGGGAGGGGCGTGAAAGTCCGTCCGCCCCACCGCCGAGGCTGCGATCCCACCGCCCTGCCGGACCCTTGCACTCAGGCCCTTGGCTTACCGATCCCGAACGCAGCCGGCTTATTTCGGAAACAGAGGGCTCACCTTGCCAATCACATAATCGGAGATGATTTGATTGGTTTTATCGGTGTAGTGCACCGTGTCCGCATAAAGGTAGGTGTTATTGGCATTCGGAGCCACCAGCGTGGACTTCGTGCAGACAGCCGAATAGCTGGAAATATCCGTCCGCGGCAGGCAGGCCGTGCCGGTCAGATTCGATAATCCATATTTCGATGGATTGGTTCGCACATCGGAGAAAAGCCCTTGAATATCCACCAGGACAACGCCCCCCAGTCCATTGACATGGGTGGCAAGCCTGGCATTGAAAGCCGCCGACAAGGCGGTGGCATAACTTTGCGCAGCACTGCTGAAAGCGACGATGGGGGCCTTGCCCAAATCATCCAGATTCAGCACGGCAATCTTCAGCGCGCCATTGGCTTTCAGGCGTGCAAGCTCTTTTGCCAAATCGTCGGCCGCTTTCTGAACCTGGGGAACACCGACCTCGGGAGCCACCGGCGCGATTCCTATCGGACGGAACACGTCATTGGTGCCCACCCACACAAGAACCAGGTCGCTGGCATTGAAAGCGCCTTTTTGTTGAAGGTGCGCAGTAATCTGGTCCTTGACCGGCAAAGTGCTTGCACCCGAGTTCGGCCCCATGGTGGCATCGGTATTGTTCGAGCCAGGCTGCTCCGCCACACGGGAACCACCTTCCGCATAACCGGTCCCGCCTTCAAGGGTCGGCGCCGACCCAAAACCAGCCGTCCGGTTCAAGCCTATCGTGGTGCCGTAGTAGGACGCCACATTCTCGACCCACAAGGGCCCAGGATTGACGGTGAATTTTCCACCACTGGGCTCACCCAAGGCCACAGACCGTTTTTTGTAGGTGCCCAGATCAGACAGGCTGTCACCAAACACGATGACGCGCTGCACGTTGGGCGGCGGCTCGGAACCACCGCAGCCGAGGAGCGCGCCCGCCAGCCAAGGAATGGCGAGGGCTGCCGCCGCCCTTCGGCGCGAAAAAACAGGCGCTGCCGGCCTGATGGAACGGTGTGACTTGAACATGTTGTCTCCTCGTTGGCATTGCTTTTCATGTAATTGGCAGGTGACAACCAGCGCTGAGACAAGGTCGCGGTTCGCGCAGTGTTCAGTTCCCGTTGGCACACCCAGACAAAATTTCCCAGCGAGAAACCTTGCTCAGCAAAATTTTAGGCACGGAGGTCATGCACGGGAATTGATTTGTTTTTCAGGCTGGTCATAAGCTACATTCATGACCCTCTGGCAATGCCCCCGACACAGAACGCTTTCTCCATGACACATCGAAAAAGCAGAATAGACCTCAACCTGTTCAGGGTGCTGGACGCCATTTACACGAACGATGGCATATCGGGTGCGGCAAAAGCATTGCATTTGACACAGCCAGCAATCTCCCATTCACTGGCCCACCTGCGTGAAATATTCAAGGACCCCTTGTTCATCCGGCAAGGCAATCATTTCGTCCCCACGGAGAAGGCAAGGGCCATCATGCCCAAAATCCAGCAGTCTCTTTCTGGATTGAATTCCACCGTTTTGACCGACGAGGGATTGAATTATTCCGACATGGAAATCACCTTCACACTGGGGTTTCGCGATGCGCTGGAGTCCATCGTTTTTCCAGACTTGATGAAGCAACTTTTGCGGGAAGCGCCCAAGGTCACCATCATCAGCCGCCATATATTGCGCAACGAAATGGCCAAAGAACTGGTTTCTGGCAGCGTCGACCTGGTCGTAGACAGGCGCCTCCACATGGATGCCATGGTATGCAGTGAATACCTTTGCGATGAACCCTTGGTCGTTGTCATGGCCATCGGGCATCCGCTCGCATCGCAATCCCTGCAACGCGAACAGTATTTGCGCGCACAACACATCGCCGTGACCCGCAAAGGAACCCAGGAATCCATCGATACCCTGCTCCACGAAGACGGACACTCCCGTCGTCTTGGCTTGGTGTGCCAAAACTATTTTTCTGCGTGCAAAGCAGCCGCTGCCAGCGAGATGCTTCTGACCATGCCCGGTCGCTATGCGGAAGATTTGGCCCCTTGCCTGCCGATTACCCTGCGTCCGCTCCCTTTCCGCATCAAACCAATACGCCTGGAAATGTATTGGCATGCAAACAAGGACAAGGCAGGCGCGCACAGGTGGCTGCGGCAGAAAGTGGCTGAAATCCTTCGTCGGCCCTGAAATATTCATTTCACGCTGGAACGGAGTCCGACAGCGGCGTTCGTGGCGTCCCCATCAGCGTCGCACGCAGCATCTGCGGCGCGTTTGGCTGCAGCTGCGCTGATTTGCACAGGCGCAAAAAAAGCCCCCACAAGAAGGCCACGCCCTTCTTGGCCATCATGCTCAGCAGCCAGCGCAGGTTGTAGCTGGCCGCACACAGCACCGCATGCAGGCTGTCGCCCAGCTCTCCCTTGAGGTGACAGCGATCGAGCCGGTGATCCGCCTTCAGGTGCCCCAGGATCGGCTCAATCGCCTGGCGGCGCTTGAGCAGCTTTCTCTGCTTCAGCGTTGGAGTGGCGGGCCACGGGGGTGGGTGCTTCGCCAAACAGGTCCAGATCGGGCATGGGCTGGCCACTGGTGCGGGCCTTGCGGGAGAACAGGTGGGCCACGGCTGCTTCGATCTGCTGCCAGGGCATGCGCGAAGCGAGCACCACCAGGGGATGACGCAGATCGATCATGGAGTCGAGGCGGTCGCGGAAAAGTCTTCGGTGGCAGCGTCGGCGAACATCACAAATCTCCCAGAAGCGCGAGCTGATGGGAAATTGAAGTGGGAGTTGGCGAACGGCCTCAAAGTATGGCCGCGCCTGTGTTCATGCGGGTTGGCGGGATTGTTCAGGGCCGACTCCCTACCGGGACAGGTAGGAGAGCCACCTGCCTCGAAAGCGTTGCTGAGCAGAAGGGGCGGGGCTTCGCTCAAGACAAATACAGCCCACGCGGTATAGCTGCAGATCGCATGCCAATACGCAGCACCTGCGAAATAAATTCAAGACTTAACTTCTCAACAAAGATAGCTTGCGCTTGACGTCCAAGTGGGACGTAAAAAGCATCCGGCGAAAGTCAGGATTGATGCAAATCAAAGCAATCAAGTTATGAAAACTTTCAATCAAATATTAATTATCAAAAATCACCATAAAAATCTAACGTAAATGAATCAATAAAATTAAAAGTAGCCACTCTCTGCGATGAACCTGTAGGACTAACATGCAGCGTTGATGCAGCAAGAAAAATAGGCATGATAGGAAAAATAATTTTTTCTCAAACTTTCGAAGAAGCAGCAACGCATGTCAAACATCAAAATGCAGATGCTTTTTTAGTACCTGCAGCATACCCAGGTTTAAATAAATTCGTAATGGATGAAGAATTAGAGACATTCCAGACATGCATCCATAGAATTCCAGCACTTATCTACGCATGCCCCAAAAACATCACAAATGAAGATTTAACCTCAAAGCCAATAAAAATATACCATCATCCAGCAGTTAACCCTCTACCACAAGAGGTAGAAGTAATTAACAAATATTTTGAAAGCTAAAAACAACATCGAACAGCGAGGCATGGAAACAAACAATAAGCGACATGAATGCATCAGCATGCATAACAAATGAAATTTGCGCCAATTATTACAATCTAAGAAAAATTCAAATTTTACGGAATGGAATATCAATGCCACGGATACTATTTAGATCAACTCAAAAATAAAATGAAAATCCGAAAAATAAAAATACCAAAGACAAAATTACCAGACAGACAATTAAAATGGAATCAATTTTAAAAATTAAATCAATCCATTACATTGGAATTATTTTCGGAATTATAGCCATTGGCACTGAATCTTTGATCATGTCCCCTCTTCTGAAGGAAATAGGTGAATCTTTTGGAAATGATATCGGGATGACTGGGTGGGCAGTCAGCGCATATGGAATCGCTTTGGCCATCACAGCACCGGCCATTGGACTTCTTTGTAGAAAAACCGCCCGTGTGCACCTTATGCTCGTAGGCATGCTCGTCTTTTTCATTGCCAGCCTCTGGTGCGGAATATCCAACAGCTTCTCTGGATTGGTACTAGCCCGTGCGCTGTGCGGCATGGGCGCAGGGCTTTATATTCCATCGTGCTACGCTTGGATTGGGGACCATGTTCCCTACGAAATACGCGCCCAGGTCATGGGGAGAATTATGGCAGGATGGTCGATGGCGCTGGTCCTTGGGGTACCCTTTGGGACTGTTTTAGCAGAAGCTTTCGGTTGGCGATCTGCTTTTTTCGCCATCTCGGCCATCTCATTACTCGCCTTACTTGGAATATTTCTACTTCCTATTTTTAAAAACGAAATAGTCTCAAGGCCCTCCCTCCGTGATGAAGTCCATTCCATTCTTACAGGACCATCAAGCAAAATTCTACGGATTAACTTTCTCAACATGCTTGGCTTCTATAGCTGCTACAGTTTCTTAGGAATTGCAACCAGAGAAAGTCTACAAATTGGAAGTGCCCTTTTTGGCATGCTGGTCATTTGTTACGGAATGGGACTTATGCTCAGCACCATGAATGGAAATCGACTGGACAAATTAGGAAAGCAAAAAGCCCTATGGGGCTCCAATTTTGGTCTGATGGCTATTTTCCTTTTACTCCCGATGAGCTTCACTCATATAGCAGCGATGGCCCTCTGTATGGGGGCATGGGGAATATTTCAAGGGATTGCTCAGACCAGTACCGCGACCCTGATGACCTTGAGCGCGGGAAAATCAAGAGGATTTGCCTTGGCATGCATGAGTTCCACCACCTATTTGGCCGTAGCTTTGGGGGCGGGAGCCGGTGGATGGATGATGCAATACAACGGTTTTTCAAGCATTACATTGATGTCTTTGGGCACCGTTTTTTCAGTTCACTTTCTGATCAAAAATCTTCTCATCAACGAGAAAATAGAAATTATCACGCCCACAACAAAATAAAAATAAAATGACAAAAATCTTAAAGTGGTCTTCTCAGGCGCACGGCTTTCAACCCCATTTTCATACCGAATTTTTCATCAGCACCACACTCCAAGGCCAATGTCATTTTGAATGCGAAGGGAAATCATATACAGCGAAAACGGGAGACATCAGCCTGATCCCACCATTCCACGTACATACGGCGCACTGCACCGAAGACATGCAATATTTTGCGGTTTACCTAGCCCATCCTGGGATACATGAATGGATGACGGGAGAGAGTCCTGGTATCCCTGTGCAGTGGGAAACACCCTATGTTGTATCAGACAACACACTTGCCCAAAAACTGCGAGAAGCGATGGTGCAAAGCACATCACACTCCAGCGCCACAGTCGCGAAGGAAATTATCCAAAAATACGCCCGTCAGATCCCTCCAGATGCATCATCACTCGGGTGGCGGGTTCGGTCCATGCATTGGATGCGCGAGTCACTCCTTCAAAATGACTCCATCGCCAGCATGGCCCGCCACATGAATATGTCACACCAGGGATTCAGTCGGGCATTTCAAAAATATTTTGGAGTCACCCCGATTTTCTTCAGAAACCAGATCAAACTGGAAATTGCAGAAAATCTCCTCCTCCAAGGCAATAAACCTATTGATGTCGCCACCATGTGTGGATTTTCAGATCAAGCCCACTTGAACCGTGTACTCAAAGCGAGCAGAGGTCATACTCCGGGAAAATACGCAAGAAATTACTTCCCCTTCGCAGAAGACCGTCGACAGCCGCTGCACCACCGAAGCACCATCCCTGAACCGCAGATCACTTTGTCCCCATAACGGCACGGTGCGCCCTGCCCCCTAATCCAACAGGACAACCCAGCGGCAAACTCCCGCGCCCCGGAGGGTCGACAATCGGGCGCCTTGCCTGCGTCGTGCGCAAGGTTCGCTGCCTTTGAGACCCATGCTCCATCCCCGTCTGCCTGCCGCCCTCCTCTCCCTGCGCCAAAACCCCTGGTCGCGCCGTGTCTTGCGTGCTGGCGCGGCCTTGCTGCTGCTCTGGCTGGTGGCGTGGCTGGCCGTGCCGCCTGCGCTGCGCTGGGGCATCGAGCGGCTGGGCAGCCAGGCGCTGGGGCGCTCTGTGGCGGTGGGGTCGGTGGATTTTCGGCCCTGGTCGCTGGAGCTGACGCTGCATGAACTGGCGGTGGGGGCAGCGGCCCCCGGCGCGGCGGACTCGGGGCCCCAGGGCGCCAACGCCCTGCCCCCGCAGTTCACCGTGGACCGCGTGTACCTGGATGCCGAGATGCAATCCCTGCTGCGCCTGGCGCCGGTGGTGGATGCGCTGACCCTCGAATCGCCGCACCTGCGCCTGGCGCACCAGGGCGGGGGCCATTACGACATCGACGACATCCTGGAGCGCCTGGCCACGCCGCCCGACCGCCCCGACACGGGCCCGGCCCGGCTGGCGCTGTACAACCTGGTGGTCTCGGGGGGGACGGTGGATTTTGCGGACGCCGCCACCGGCAGCCGGCACGCCTTGCGCGACCTGGCGCTGCAACTGCCCTTCCTGAGCACCCTGCCCTCGCAGCGCACGGTGGAAGTGCAGCCCCATCTGGCGTTTCGCCTGGACGACAGCACGTTCGACAGCCGGGCCCACGCCACGCCTTTTGCCGAGGTGCGCCAGGGCGAGGTCACGCTGCGCTGGACGGGCCTGGACCTGGCCGATTACAAGGCCTACCTGCCCACCAGCCTGCCCCTGCAGGTCCACAGCGCCGTGCTGGCCGGCGACCTGACCCTGGCTTTCGTGCAGGGCCCCGAGCGCAAGGTGGCGCTGCGGGGCAGCGTGCAGGTCAGCGACCTGCGCCTGAATGACCGCACGGGCCAGCCGCTGTTTTCTGCGGACCTGCTGGCGATGGACCTGAGCGAGCTGCGCCCGCTGGAGAAGGTGGCCCAGCTGGGGCAAATCACCCTGAAGGCCCCGGTGGTCCATGCCAGCCGGCAGGCCAATGGCCAGATCCACGGGCTGCAACGGGCGCCAACACCCGCACCAACGCCCCCCCAAGCGCCCACCCCAGCAGCGGCCCCGACGCGCCCCCCCTCCGCCCCTGGCAAGCCCCCGGCGCCCGGCGCGGACAAGGCCCCCGTTGCCCAGGCTGCCCCATCCGCCTGGAAGGTGGAGGTCGCCCAAGCCCGCATCCACGAAGGGCAAATCCACTGGAAAGACCAAACCACCCAGCCCGCGGCCGTGCTGCGGGCCACGGACCTGGCCCTGGAGGTGCGGGACATCGCCTGGCCCCTGGCCCAGCCACTGCGCTTTGAGGGCCAGCTGGCCCTGCAAGACGCAGCGGGCGCCCAGCCTGTGCCGGGTGGAACGCTGCAGTTCCAGGGCGAAGCCACCGGCCAGCAAGCCCAGGCCCAGCTGACCCTGAAAAACCTGGGCCTGCCGCTGGCCGCGCCCTACCTGGCCGCCTGGCTGGAGCCCACGCTGGAAGGCCAGCTCAGCGGCGCACTCGGCCTGCAATGGCAGGCCCCCGGCCACACCGCGCCCGGCAGTACCGGGCTGAGCCTGACGGCCCGCCAGCTCACGCTGGACCAGGTCGCGCTGCGGCAAGGTGGGCAGCAGCTGGGCCGCATCGGCCAACTGGCCCTGTCTGGGGTGCAACTGCCGCTGGACCGGCGCAACGTGAGCGTGGACACACTCACGCTGACCGACCCCGACATCGCCGTGGAGCGCGACCGCGATGGGCGCTGGATGGTGGAGCACTGGCTCAAGGCCGCGGGCAGCCCCGCCCCGGCGGCCAGCAGCCCGACCGACCCTGCCACCGCCGCTTTGGCCGCCCCCCGCCCCTGGCGCGTGGCACTGGGGGAACTGCAGCTGAACGGCGGCCGCCTGGCCTGGAAGGACGCGCTGCCCGCCCGCCCCGTGGCCTTTGGCCTGAGCGACCTGACGATCGAGGCGCGCCAACTGGCCCTCGACAACCCCCAGCCCTCGCCCCTGAAAATCACGGCCCGCCTGCTCGATGGCCGCACCCTGGCCCGGGTGCAGGCCCGCCCGCCCGAACCCACGGCCACCGCACAGAAAACCACCGCAGCACAATCCACCGCCAGCAGCGCCCCGCAGGGCAAGAACGCGGCTGCGGCCCCCGCCCTTTCCAGGGCGAGCCCTGCCGCCCCCAGCAGCCCCCTGCGCAAGGCCAGCGCCCCGCCACCGGCGCCCGACGAGGACGACGCCCCACGCGCCAACCGGCAGCGCAGCGGCCAGTTCGCTTTCGAGGGCAACCTGCGCCTGGCCCCCCTGGCCCTGGACGGCAAGGTCGAGGCCAGCCGCCTGCCCCTGCATGCGCTGGACGGCTACCTGGCCGACCGCCTGGCCCTGCACCTGGTGCGCGCGCTGGCGGGTTTCCGGGGGCATGTGGACTTTGCCCAGCGCCCCGAAGGCCTGGCGCTGCGCCTGCAGGGCGATGCCGCGCTCGACCGCCTACAGGCGCGCAGCACCGGCCCGGCGGCCACGGCCAGCACCGCCCAGGCGGCCCAGGCCCCGCAAGCCGGCGAAGAACTGCTGGCCTGGGAAAGCCTGGGCCTGCGCGGCGTGAACGTGGCCATCGCCCCGCGCACCGCGCCCCGGATCGCGGTGCAGGAAACCAGCCTGGCCAACTTCTATGCCCGCGTCGTGCTGAACGACAAAGGCCAGCTCAACCTGGCCGAACTGCTCAAGCCGGCCCCAGGCAGCGCCCCGGGTGCAGCCCCCTCGGGCACCGCGCCGGCGAGCGCTTCCGCTCCCGCCGCCCCGGCCCGGCTGGCAAGCGCCCCGCCCTCCGCCCCCGACCCGCTGGCGCCGGTGTTCCAGTTCGGACCGCTCAGCCTGGTCAACGGGCAGGTGCTGTTCTCGGACTTTTTCATCCGGCCGAACTACCGGGCCAACCTGACCGAACTGACCGGCAAGCTCAGCGCGTTCTCCTCGGTGCCGCCCTCGGGCCAGCCCGTGCTGGCCGACCTGGAGCTGCGCGGCAAGGCCGAAGGCACGGCCTCGCTGGAGATCACCGGCCAGCTCAACCCCCTGGCGAAGCCGCTGGCGCTGGATATCCAGGGCAAGGTGCGCGACCTCGAACTCTCGCCGCTCACGCCCTACGCCATCAAGTACGCCGGCCATGGCATCGAAAGCGGCAAGCTCAGCCTGGACGTGGCCTACACCATCCAGCCCGGCGGCCAGCTCACCGCCCGCAACCAGCTGGTGCTGAACCAGCTCACCTTTGGCGACCCGGTGGAGGGTGCGCCGAACAGCCTGCCCGTGCGCCTGGCCGCGAGCCTGCTGGCCGACCGCAATGGGGTGATCAACCTGGACCTGCCCCTCAGCGGCTCGCTGAACGACCCGGAGTTCCGCATCGGGCCCATCCTTTTCCAGGTGATCGTCAACCTGATCGGCAAGGCCCTGGTCTCGCCGTTCGCGCTGCTGGCCAGCGCCCTGGGCGGCGGCGACGACCTGGACCATGTGGCTTTTGCGCCGGGCAGCGCCGAACTGAGCGCCAGCGCACGCAGGGGCCTGGACAAGGTGGTGCAGGCGCTGACCGACCGCCCCAGCCTCCAGCTCGCGGTGACGGGCCAGGCCAGCCTGGCGCGCGAGCAGGACGGCCTGCGCCGTGCCCAGCTCGACGCCCTGGTGCTGGCCGAAAAACGCCGGCGCACGCCCGACAACACCGACCCGGTACAGGCCGCCGAATACCCCGGCCTGCTGCGCGCGGTGTACCGCAACACCGACATGCCCAAGCCGCGCAACCTGATCGGCCTGGCCAAAGACCTGCCCCAGGCCGAAATGGAAGCCCTGCTGCGGGCCTACCTGCCCGCCACCGACACCCAGGCCGGCGCACTGGCCCAGCGCCGGGCGCTGGCCGTGCAGGCCTACCTGGCCGAGCAGAAACTGCCGGCGAGCCGCCTGCAGCTCAAGACGCCCCAGACCGGCCCCCAGGAAGACGCCTGGACGCCCCGGGCCCAGTTGAGCCTGTCGATGCCATGAGCTGGCAGCCGCCCGGCCCTGCTGCGCCCCCGGCGCGCCCCGGCCGTGCCACGGGGGGCCCAGCCCCCGGGCCCACGGAACCAAACCCCGCGCCCAGCGCTCCGACACCGCTATGTCCCTGAACCTGCTCCGCCACCTGGCCATTGCTATTTTTTTAATAGCTAGCACCGCCCTCTCCACGGGCGCCCAAGCCCAAATAGCCTTCAAACCCAGCGGGGGCCGTGCCGACACGGCTGGCGGGGCGGTCGTCACCACCCCGCATGTGCGGGCCGAGCTGCTGGCCCACGCGCCCGAAGGCGTGGGCCCGGGCAAGCTGCTGTGGCTGGGCCTGCACCTCGTCCACCAGCCCGGGTGGCACACCTATTGGAAGAACCCCGGCGACTCGGGCCTGGCCACCGAACTGCAGTGGCAACTGCCCCCCGGCCTGGGGGCCGGCGACATCGCCTGGCCGGTGCCCCAGCGGCTGCCCATTGGCAACCTGGCGAACTACGGCTACGAGGGCGAACTGCTGCTGCCCGTGGCGATGCAGGTGGCGCCCGGCTTCGCGCCCGCCGCCGACGGCACGCTGACCCTGCGCCTGCAGGCCACCTGGCTGGTCTGCCGCGTGGAATGCATTCCCGAAAACGGGGCCTTCACGCTGACCTTGCCCGTCGAAAGCGCCACCGCCCTGCATGCCAGCACCTTTGCCCAGGCCCAGGCACGGCAGGCCCAGCCGCTGAACGGGGCCTCCCGGGCCACCGTGCAGGGCGAGCGCCTGCAGCTGCGCGTGGCCGGCCTGCCCGCCCACCTGCGGGGCCGGACGCTGGCGGTCTTCCCCGAAACGCCCGAGGTGCTGGTGCCCGCCGCCCGCCTGGGACGCGACTGGACCCAGGCCTGGGACGGCGCGGTCTGGACGGCCGACCTGCCCCTGTCGCCCCAGCGCGGCGACACGCCGGATCGCCTGCCGCTGGTGCTGGCCGTCGAGGGAGACAGCGAGACCGGCTGGCGCACCAGCGCCACGGTCGAAGGCCGCTGGGCCGCAGCGGCCAAGGCCCAGGTCTCGCCCGCGCTGGCGGCGGCGCTGGCAGCCAATGCCGCGCCCCCCGTGCCGGCCGCTCCCGACAGCGCCCCCGCGCCGCTCAAGCCCTACCTGGGCGCGCTGCTGGCCAGCCTGCTGGGCGGCCTGCTGCTGAAC
Source organism: Burkholderiaceae bacterium (assembly GCA_028685665.1). Taxonomy (GTDB): domain Bacteria; phylum Pseudomonadota; class Gammaproteobacteria; order Burkholderiales; family Burkholderiaceae_C; genus JAQUDN01. Next base: position 20,653 of record JAQUDN010000004.1, read on the forward strand.
CTGATGCCCTGCGTGTTCCCGGTGCTGGCGATCAAGGTCATGGGCTTTGCCCAGCACGGCACGGACCGCCGCGCGCAGCGCCTGTCCGGCGCGGCCTACACCGTGGGCGTGGTGCTGTCGTTCATGGCCCTGGGCGGCTTGCTGCTGGCGCTGCGCGCAGCGGGCGAGCAGCTGGGTTGGGGCTTCCAGCTGCAGTCGCCGGCCGTGGTGGCCGCGCTGGCCGCGCTGTTCACGCTGATCGGGCTGAACCTGGCGGGCGTGTTTGAGTTCGGCATGTTCGTGCCCGGGCGCCTGGCCGCCCTGCAGGCCCGGCACCCGGTGGGCGATGCGTTTTTGTCCGGCGTGCTGGCGGTGGCCGTGGCCTCGCCCTGCACCGCGCCGTTCATGGGGGCCTCGCTGGGCGTGGCCGTGACCCTGCCGGCCAGCCAGGCCCTGGGCGTGTTTGCGGCGCTGGGCCTGGGCATGGCCCTGCCTTACCTGGCCGCCAGCCTGGCCCCCGCCGTGGTGCGCTGGCTGCCCCGGCCCGGTGCGTGGATGGAGACCTTCCGCCGCGCCATGGCTTTTCCGATGTTTGCCACCGTGGTCTGGCTGGTCTGGGTGCTGGGCCAGCAAAGCGGCATCGACGGCGCGGCCACGCTGCTGATGTTGCTGGTGGCCGGCAGCAGCGTGGTCTGGTCGCTGACGCTGGCGGGCCGCACGCGGGTGGTTTTCGCTTCTGTTTTGATAGCTGCAACCGCTTTATTCATGGGCGCTTGGGGCCCCAACATCACCGAAACCCCGGCGCAGGCCCTGCCCGCGTCGGCCCAGGGGGCGGGCCCGTCCACCCTGGGCGCTTCTGGCGCTTCAGGCGCCACGGGCTCCCTGGCCCTCTGGCAGCCCTGGTCCGCCGAAGAGGTGGGCCGCCTGACGGCGGCGGGCCAGCCGGTGTTTGTGGATTTCACGGCCGCCTGGTGCATCACCTGCCAGTACAACAAGCGCAACGCGCTGGCCGATCCGGCCCTGCTGGCGGACTTGGCCGCCAAGAAGGTGCAGCTGCTGCGCGCCGACTGGACCCGGCGCGACCCGGCCATCACCGCCGCGCTCACCCAACTGGGCCGCAGCGGCGTGCCGGTGTACGTGCTGCATGCCCCGGGCAAGGCCCCCGTGGTGTTCACCGAAATCCTGAGCGGGGACGCAGTCCGGCAGGCCATCGCCCGCCTGTAAGGCCGGGCCCCAGGCCCCAAGCCCAGGCACCTCAGCGCGGCGTGCGCTGGCGCGCCCTGGGGGCCGGCGGCACATCCACCTCGCGCACCAGGCGCAGGCCCACCAGGGTGTAGCGCGTCTGGGGCGTGTTCCAGTTGCGAAAGGCACAGCGCGCATAGAAGGGCCAGGTGTGCCACGAGCCGCCCCGGCGCACCCGCACCTGCCCGGTCGCGGGCCCTTGCGGATCGTCGCGCGGGGCGTGGGCATAGCTGTCTTCGCCATACCAGTCGGACACCCATTCCCAGGCATTGCCGACCATGTCGTGCAGGCCCCAGGCGTTGGCGGCGTGGCTGCCCACCGGCGCGGTAAAGGCATGGCCGTCGTGCCCCGGGGCGGCCTGCGCCTGCCAGCGCGGCCAGTAGGGGGCGGCGTCCTGGTCGAACACATTGGCGTGCTGCGCGAGCGGGGCCGGGTCGTCGCCATGCGGGTAGCGGGTGGAAGTGCCCGCGCGGCAGGCGTATTCCCATTCGGCCTCGGTGGGCAGGCGGTAGCGCTGGCCTTCGGTGGCGCTCAGCCAGGCGGCCAGGGCTTGGGCGTCGTGCCAGGTGAGGTTGAGCACGGGGTGGTCCTCGCCCTGGGCAAAGCCGGGGTTGCGCCAGGAATAGCGCGCATCGCGCCCCTCGAAGGCATCGCCCCGCGCGCTCTGGGCCGGGTCGTAGGCGGGGTTGTAGCCATAGCCCCCGGTGCCATCGGCCTCGGACTCGGCGCGGTAGCCCGAGGCCTGCACGAAGCGGCGGAACTGCCCCACCGTCACCTCCGTCTGGCCCAGGTAGAAGGGCCGGGTGATGCGCACGGTGCGCACCGGCGCTTCATCGGCCAGGTCGTCCAGGCGCCCGCGCTCCAGCTGCGGATAGGCCTGGGCCAGGCGCTCGGCGGGTTCGCTGCTGCCCCGCAGAAACCGGCCCGCCGGAACGCGCACAAACGGCATGCCCAGGGAATTGACCCAGACCGCCGCTGCGGCCCGTGGGGCCGCCTGGGTGGGGTGGGGGCGTGGGGCCGCCGTCTGCGCCGGCGCGGGCAGGGCCGCCCAGGCCAGCGCGAGGCCCCAGGCCCGTGGGCTGCCGAGCAGGCGCTGAATACAGGAAACAGGGGCCATGCAAACACTCCTGAAAGGCGCGCAGAAAAACAGGGCAAACCAGTATAGGGGGCGACGGGCGCCAGGCCCTGGCCTGCGTACACTGTCCGCCATGCTCCGCACGCCCGACACCATCAGCACCCTGCGCGACATCCTGGCCCACTGCCGCACCATTGCGGTCGTGGGCCTGTCGCCGCAATGGCACCGCCCCAGTTACTTCGCCGCCAAGTACTTGCAGGCCCACGGCTATCGCATCGTGCCGATCAACCCGCTGGTGGCGCGCGACGGCGGGCAGATCCTGGGTGAGACCTGCTACGCCAGCGTGACCGAGGCGGCGCAGGCCATCGCCGCCCAGGGCGGGCACATCGACCTGGTGGACTGCTTTCGCAAGAGCGAAGACATCCCGCCCCTGGCCGAAGAAGCCATTGCCATCGGCGCGCGCTGCCTGTGGCTGCAACTGGGCGTGTTCCACGAGACGGCGGGCCAGCGCGCCGAAGACGCCGGGCTGCAGGTCATCCAGAACCGCTGCATGAAGATCGAGCACGCCCGGCTGTTCGGCGGCCTGGGCTGGGCGGGCGTCAACACCCGCGTGATCTCGGCCAAGCGCCCCCACCAACTGCCTTATTGAGTGCGGCCCCCGCACCGCCAACCCCGAGCCCCCCATGAGCGCTTTTTCTGACCCGCCCCCTGGCGACCGTGCCTACGGCTTTGGCACCCGCAGCATCCATGCCGGCGCCATCCCCGACCCCGTGACCGGCGCCCGCGCGGTGCCCATCTACCAGACCTCCAGCTTCGTCTTCGACGACGCCGAGCACGCCAGCAGCCTGTTCAACCTGCAGACCTTCGGCAACGTCTACAGCCGCATCAGCAACCCCACGGTGGCGGTGCTCGAGGAGCGCGTGGCCAGCCTGGAGAACGCCCGCGCCGCCCTGGCCTGCGCCAGCGGCATGGCCGCGCAGATGGCCGCGCTGCTCGCCATTTTGAAAACCGGCGACCACATCGTCGCGGCCAGTACGCTGTACGGCGGCACCGTGGGCCAGCTGGGCGTGGGCTTTGCGCGGCTGGGCATCGAGACCACCTTCGTCGACCCCGCCGACCCCGAGAACTTTGCCCGCGCCATGCGCCCGAACACCCGCGCCGTCTATGGCGAGACCCTCGGCAACCCGCTGGTCAATGTGCTAGACATCGCCGCCGTGGCCGAGGTGGCGCACGCGCACGGCGTGCCGCTGGTGATCGACAACACCGTGGCCAGCCCCTACCTGTGCAACCCCTGCGACCTGGGCGCCGACATCGTGGTGCACAGCGCCACCAAGTACCTGGGCGGCCATGGCACCACGCTGGGCGGGCTGGTGGTGGAGGGCGGCAAATTCCCCTGGGACAACGGCAAGTTCCCCGAGATGGCCGAACCCAGCCGCGCCTACCACGGCGTGAAGTTCTACGAGACCTTTGGCGACTTCGGCTTCACCATGAAGGCGCGCATGGAGGTCAACCGCACCTTTGGCGGCGTGCTGGCCCCCATGAGCGCCTGGCTGCTGCTGCAGGGCACCGAGACCCTGCACCTGCGCATGCGCGAGCACTGCCGCAATGCACTGAAAGTGGCGCGCTTCCTGCAAAGCCATCCCCAGGTGAGCTGGGTCAACTACCCTGGCCTGCCCGAATCGCCCTACTACGCGCTGGCACAAAAGCAGTTCCGCACGGTGGATGGGCAGCCCGGGGCCTCGGGCATCCTCACTTTTGGCGTGAAAGGCGGCGCGGCGGCGGGCGAGAAGTTCATCGACGCCTGCGAGTTCCTCAGCCACCTGGCCAACATCGGCGACGCCAAGACCCTGGTGATCCACCCCGCCTCCACCACCACCGCCAGCTGAACGACGAAGAGCTGGCCCGGGCCGGCGTCAGCGCCGACATGGTGCGCCTCTCCGTGGGCATCGAAGACATCGACGACATCCTCTGGGACATCGACCAGGCGCTGGACCGGGCCACGCGGTAAGGGCCACCAGCCCATCGCTGCAAGAAAATGCACAAAAATGGCTATAAGGCCATGCACAGCAAGCGCCTCTAGCTATCAAAATCATTGCACCCTAGGACCTCCATGGCCGCCTCCACCTCCCTCTGGAGCCCCTTGCGCCAACCCGCTTTCCGGGGCTGGTGGCTGTGCGGCGCCGTGTTCTTCATCGGCAACGGCATGCAGGGCATGGCCGCCGCCTGGCGCATGGTGGAACTGACGGGTTCGTCCTTTTTGGCCGCGCTGGTGCAGACCGCCGTCTTCCTGCCCATGTTCATCCTGGCCCTGCCCTCGGGCGTGCTGGCCGACACCACCGACCGGCGGCGCCTGATCTCCGCTGCCCTGCTGGTACAGGCCCTGGCCTGCGCGCTGCTGGCCGTGCTGACCCTGGCCGGGGTGAACAGCCCCCTGGGCATGCTGCTGCTGGTGTTTGCCTGCGGCTGCTGCATCGCGGTGCTGACGCCCGCCTGGAACTCCGCCGTGGTCGATCCCGTGCCGCGCGAGGAACTCCCCCAGGCCATCACCGCCATCAGCATTGCCTACAACGCCGCACGGGCCGTGGGCCCCACCCTGGCCGGCCTGATCTTTGCGCGCTGGGGCCCGGGCTGGGTGTTTGCCATCACCGTGCTGAGCACGCTGGTGATGTGGTACTCGGTCCAGCGCTGGCCGCCGCGCCCGCCCCTGCCCTCGCGCCTGCCGGCCGAGCGCCTGTGGGGTGGCACCCTCAGCGGCCTGCGCTTTGCTTGGCATTCGCGCCTGGTGCTGGCGCAACTGGTGCGGGTCACTGTGTTTGGCGGTGCCGGCTCGGCCCTGTGGGCGCTGCTGCCCGTGATCGCCCAGCGCCAGCTGGGCACCGGGGCCGAAGGCTTTGGCCTGCTGATGGGCTGCATGGGCACCGGCGCCATCGCCGTGGGCTTTGTGCTGGGCCCGCTGCGCGCACGCGTCGGGCTGGAGGCCCTCGTCAACGCGGGCAGCCTGGTCTTTGCCGCGGCCATGCTGGTGGCCGCGCTGAGCCAGACACACGCGCTGGTCTATGGCGCCATGGTGCTGGGCGGTGCGGCCTGGATGGCGTCCATGTCCACCTTCAACACCGCCACCCAGGCCAGCGCCCCGCCCTGGGTGCGCTCCCGGGCGGTGGCCATGCACATGGTGGCCGCGCTGGGGGCCTTCGCCCTGGGCTCGGCGCTGTGGGGCGCCGTGTCCGACCTGGTGGGCCTGAGCCCCACGCTGATCGCGGCCGCAGTCACCTTGGTGGCCAGCCTGGCCCTGGCCCGGCCCCTGCCGCTGCGCATCGGCGGCGTGCACGAAGTCACCCAGGCCACCACCCCCTGGCACGAGCTGTTCATCGAATCCGAACCCGGCCCCGAAGACGGCCCCATTGCCGTCGAAATCCGCTACCAGATCCGCCCCGGCACGGACGCCGCGTTCCTGGACCAGATCGCCCACCTCAAGGCCCCCCGCCGCCGCGACGGCGCCACCTTCTGGCGCGTCTACAAAGACCTGGGCGCCAGCTCCCGCTACGTGGAGCGCTTCATCGTCGAATCCTGGGCCGGCTACCTGCACCAGCGCGCCCGCGCCACCGTGGCCGACCAGACCCTGGAAGCCACCGTGCGCGCCTTCCTCGCGCCGGGGGAGACGGCGGAGATGTCGCACTTTATTGCGGAGCGGTGAGGGGGTGGTGAGGGGGATTAGATGGAACGATTACAGGGTTCTACCGCCTGATGTGAGTGGTCGGGCGATCTGCTTGCTCTGCCTTCAATCCGAAGAAGTCATGCCAATCGGACAACAACTTTTATTGTTGGATTGCTGCTACCAGAGCAGCTCCAATTCTTTCGATCGCTGCATTGCTATCGGTCATTGGTACCAGCGTCTGCGTAATGTAGATTCCCACCACGACAGGGGCTCGATGCGGAGGCCATATGACGGCCACAATGGACCTGGAACCGTAGCCTCCCGCTCCCGATTTGTCGGCGATTTTCCAACCGACAGGCAATGCAGCTCGGAGTAATGCATCCGCCACCTTGTCATTGATCATCCAGTCCTCAAGCAATGCACGCGATTTCGGGGTGAGCACTTCACCCAGCAAGAGCTTTTTCAAATCATCAACAATGGCATTTGGCGTTGTCGTATCACGCTCGTCATTTGGGACTGCGCTGTTGAGCTCTGGCTCCAAACGGTCCAGTCGAGTGCTTGAGTCACCCAGCCCGCGAAGGAAGGTCGTCAAGGCAGACGGCCCACCGTTGACACTGGTAACAAGGTTCGCTGCGGTGTTGTCACTGAAGCTGACTGCCGCCTCGCACAAGGCTTGTAACGTCATGGATTCGGTAGGCAAGTGCTTTTCCGTCACGGGCGAATAACCCACCCGCTGTGACGGACGAATTACCACAACCTGCGACAGCGACAGGACACCTTTATCCACTTGATGAAGCAGAGCCGCACACGTGAAGGTTTTGTGGGTGCTGTTGAGCGGAAAACGCTCATCTCCACGGAGGTTCCAGCGCCGACCATCCAGCGTATCGATGACGGCCATCCCCACACGAGCGTTTAGCAATTGCGCTTCCCTCTGGACTGCATTGGCCAGGATTTCAGTGTCCAGTGCATAGGCGCACGGAGAGGCCAATACACCGCCCAAACAAAGCATAGCCAGCATGGCGCGGCAACCAGAGATGTCATTTTTCATATGCGGTGGAGGAGGATGGTGGATTGTCAGATGCGCGGATTTTCCTGAAAAACGGCCTGTAAGGCCCCCCCAGAACAACCATGCTGTATCCCGTCTATGTGCAGGTGGGCAACGCACACAAGGCCCACGGTGGGATCTTTCCGGACTTTCCCGGCTGTTTTTCGGCGGCGGACGAGTGGACCGATTTGCCTGCGGCCATCCAGGAGGCCGTGCAAGCGCATTTCCACGGAGCGCCCGAGACCGTGCCACCGCCCACGCCCCTGGAACAACTGGCCAGCCACCCCGACTACCAAGGCGACGTCTGGATGCTGGTGGACATTGACCTGACCCGGATCGCCGCCAAGCCAGTGCGGCTCAACATCAGCTTGCCGGCCCATCGGGTGCAACAGATCGACGCCTACGCCAGAGCCCACCATCTGACGCGCTCGGGCTTTCTGGCCAAGGCGGCGCAGCAGGCCATGCACGGGTGAAGTGCGAAGCTACAGAGGGGAAAAACACTCTCTTTTTAGGAGCAATTACCGCTGGTATCCATTGGCTTCAAGCCACGTTTGACCATCAATCTCCCAGCCAGCGTGGCGGAACCCAGCACGGCGTATGTACGCCTTTTGTACTAACATCACACCCCGTCCATGCCCCAAGGTGCCGCCATGCCCGCCACTGCCTCGTCTTCCCGCTCCCGGTCGGCCCGTCTGGGGCTGCGGGCCACGCCCGCGCAAGAGGCCGTGCTGCGCCGCGCGGCCGAGGTGTCGCGCAAATCGTTGACCGAGTTCATTTTGGACAGCGCCTGCACGGCCGCCGAGCAGACCTTGCTGGACCAGCGGCTGTTCATGGTGAGCGGAGACCAGTTCCAGGCCCTGATGGATCTGCTGGACCAGCCCGAGCAGCCCAACGAGGGGCTGCGCGACCTGTTCTCGCGCAAGGCGCCCTGGGACGCGGCATGAGCCTGCGCGGGCCCGAAGCGCTGGCCCCGCAGCACCGGCTGGAAGGTTTTGACTGCGGCAAGCCCGCGCTGAACGACTGGCTGCTGCGCCATGCCCGGCAAGCGCAGGGCAGCGGCTCCGCCAAGACCTTCGTGGTGAGCGAGGACGACCGGGTCGCCGCTTATTTCAGCCTGACCGTGGGGCAGATCGACGCCCTGGAGGCGCCGGAACGGATTCGCAAAGGGATGGGGCTGTACCCGGTTCCCGTGGTGATCCTGGCGCGACTGGCCGTGTCCCAGCAAGACCAGGGGCGCGGCATTGGCTTTGGTTTGCTGCAAGACGCCATCCGCCGCACGATGCTCATGGCCGAGCAAGCGGGCATCCGGGCGCTGCTGACCCACCCCATCGACGCAGAGGCTGCGGCTTTCTACACCCGCTTCGGCTTCATCGCCTCGCCGCTGCGCGAACAGCAGTTGCTGCTGCTCCTGAAGTACGCCCGGCGCTGGGTGCGGTGATGCGGTGACTGCGGACATCAAGGACTGTTCACACCTGAAAAATTCCTCCGCAGGCGAATCATCAACCAATTATTGTTAAAAATTAGCTGGATGCCGACATTCCGCTGAAGGCGGCAGAAGACAAGTGGCTACGGAGCGCAAAGATCGAAACCATCATTTCCGTGCCCGCCATCGAGGCCACCTTGCTGACCCTTCTTGGCCAGCACGCACCGCATCTCACAGCGATGTGCAAAAACGCGCTGCAAAAGCATGCGCCAGGAGACCCCACGGACGCCCGCTACGACACGAGGCATTTTCCGCTCCCCGCGCTGGAGCAAGTTCGTAGCAAGATTCCGGCGCTCAAGGCGCTGGTCGCGGCGGTCCGTACGGAATAGGCCAGAACCCCTGGCCCCCACAGCCTCCATCGATCACGGGTACCCAGACGGCTACCTGGCGCGCTTGGACTGTCTGGCCAACAACGCAGCAGGCCATGCCGTGTCCGAGAGCCTGGCGCTGCAGCAGCGGATTGACAAGGGCCATGCCGACACAGACCGCCCCCGGGGTGAGCCCAGGCACCTGGCGGGCGTGGAGCCTCCCCGGGAACCGCACAGCGGGGGGTGCTTTGCGGAGCAAACGCTCTGTCTGGCCTAGCTGACACCGCCCCACTCCCGGGGCCTGGGGCTGGATGGCATGCCCAGGACACCGCTTCGTCACACCGCGGTCATCCCAGTCGCCTAGCCTCGCGGGTTTCCCACCGCTTTAGGATGTTTGCATGATCCGCACCCCTGCCCTTGCCCCGCTCGTTTGCGCCCTGAGCGCCGCCCTCAGCCTCAGCGCCTGCGGTGGCAGCGATGATCCCACCTGGCCCCCCGAGCGCGCCGTGATTGCCCACCGGGGCGCCTCGGCGCTGCGCCCGGAGCACACGCTGGCCGCCTACCAAAAGGCCATTGACGACGGCGCCGACATCATCGAGCCCGACCTGGTCATCACCAAGGACGGCGTGCTGGTCTCCCGCCACGAAAACGCCATCGCCATCCTGAACGCCGATGGTTCGGTGCGCGAGGCCACCACCAATGTGATCGACCGCCCTGAATTCGCCAACCGCAAGACCACCAAGACCATCGACGGCACCGCCATCACGGGCTGGTTCACCGAAGACTTCACGCTGGCCGAGCTGAAAACCCTGCGCGCCCGCGAGCGCATTCCGGCGATCCGTCCGGCCAACACGGCGTTCAACGACCAGTTCCCGGTGGCCACGCTGCAGGAAATCATCGACCTGGCCAAGGCCCAGTCGGTGGCCAAGGGCCGCACCATCGGCATCGAGCCCGAGACCAAGCACCCCACTTATTTCCAGTCGATCGGCCTGCCGCTCGAAAAGCCGCTGCTGGCCACGCTGGAGAAGAACGACTGGAACCACCGGAACGCTCCGGTCATCGTGCAGTCTTTTGAAGTCACCAACCTCAAGGACCTGAGCAAGCTCACCACCGTGCGCCTGGCGCAGCTGGTCAGCAACAACGGCCGGCCCTACGACTTCGTGGTGCAGGGTGCGTCCAATACCCGCAGCTATGCCGACCTGGTCACCCCCGCCGGCCTGAAGGACATCGCCACCTACGCTTATGCCGTGGCGCCGTTCAAGGAATTGATCATTCCCTTCGTGCGCGACGCCGCCGGCGTGCCCACGGGCCTGGGCCAGCCCACCGAGGTGGTCAAGAACGCGCAAGCGGCTGGCCTGAAGGTGCACAGCTGGACCTTCCGCCCCGAAAACAGCTTCCTGCCCACCGCGCTCAAGGGCAACCCGGCCAGCGACCCCACCGCACGCGGCAACAGCGTGGCCGAGATCCAGGCGTACCTCAAGACCGGCCTGAATGGTTTCTTCACCGACGACTCCGCCGTGGGCCGCCTGGCGGTGGACACCTTCAAGCCGTAAACGGCGCTTTCACGCCCTCCATCAAACCGCCTTGACCAGGGGCATGGCCTCGGGGCCAGCTGCATGTAGGCTGTGAAAGCGATAGAGCGCCCCATGCAAACGGGCCACGTCTGGCTGCAACCACAGCAGCCAAGTCTCGGACTCTCTGACCAAGGCTGGCAAATTGGGCCAGTACCAGACCGGCTCGTGGTGGAACACGCGGTTGCGCAAGGTGCGAAGCCGCGCCGCGTAGGGAGATTGATCCTTGCGCGTGCGCAGCTTACGTGGGGCATGGGCAAAGATTTGGGGCGCCAGCACGGGCCACAAGGTACGGCTGCGCTCGTAGCGAACATCCAACAGGCTGGTCCAAAACCCGAAAGTCAGCTCTGCCACCATCCGGCCGGGGGTCGGGGCCATCCGGTGGCGGACGATTTTCTGCCGGGCCTCCGTCACCTTGGCAGCATCCCGCGGATCCAACCAAGTGTCGTCATACCAATCCTGCCGCTGGAAATGCTGGCTCAACACCTGATGGAAACGATTGCGCAAGGTGACCTCGCTGAAGTTGAGCAGGGGGTACAGGCTCTCACAGAGGGCAATGTTCCACAGGTACAGGGCAAGGGCCTTGTCCCGATTGCCAGCGGCGTGGTCGAGGTAGGGCGCCAAGCGCTCGAGCGCAAAAGCCGCCTCCATCTCGGACCAAGTGACGGTCATGGTGGACGCGGTTGGAACGTGGCTGCTGGCGCTTGGCGATGACATGAAAGACCTTCCGGTGTGGCCCCAGACGCAGCAGCGGAGCTGCAAATCGGCGGCGTTGGTGTGCTACATTTCGCGCGCAGTCCCCGGGCGATTCCTCTCCCAGATTCCAACGAGTCTGGTGATGAACCCGGGGTTAGTTTTTTGGGGACCAGGTTGCGACGGCGCGCCTGAAGTGTCCCACGGGGACGACACGACACCCCAAGCGGCCCGCAGCACCCTGCGACAATCGCCCGCATGACTTCCACCGCCTTCGCCCCCCTGCACAACGACACCTTTTTGCGCGCCTGCCGCCGCCAGGCCACCGACTACACGCCCCTGTGGCTGATGCGCCAGGCCGGCCGCTACCTGCCGGAATACAAGGCCACGCGCGCCCAGGCCGGCAGCTTCATGGGGCTGGCCACCAACGTCGATTACGCCACCGAGGTCACGCTGCAGCCCCTGGAGCGCTTTCCGCTGGACGCCGCCATCTTGTTCAGCGACATCCTCACCGTGCCCGACGCCATGGGCCTGGGCCTGAGCTTTGCCGAGGGCGAGGGCCCGCGCTTCGCCCAGGTGGTGCGCGACGAGGCGGCGGTGAATCAACTCGCCGTGCCGGACATGGACAAGCTGCGCTATGTGTTCGACGCCGTCACCAGCATCCGCAAAGCGCTGAACGGCCGCGTGCCGCTGATCGGCTTCTCGGGCAGCCCCTGGACACTGGCCTGCTACATGGTCGAGGGCAAGGGCAGCGACGACTACCGCCGGGTCAAGACGCTGATGTACAGCCGCCCCGACCTGATGCACCGCATCCTGGCCATCAACGCCGACAGCGTGGCGCAGTACCTGAACGCGCAGATCGACGCCGGCGCCCAGGCGGTGATGATTTTTGACAGCTGGGGCGGCGTGCTGGCCGATGGCGCCTTCCAGGCCTTCAGCCTGGCCTACACCGCCCGCGTGCTGGCGCAATTGAAGCGCACGGGCGTCGATGGGCAGGACGTGCCGCGCATCGTCTTCACCAAGGGCGGCGCGCTGTGGCTGGACGACATGAACGGCCTGGATTGCGAAGTGCTGGGCCTGGACTGGACGGCCAACCTGGGCAAGGCCCGCGCCCTGGTCGGCGGCGCGGTGGGCGGCCCCGGCAAGGCGCTGCAGGGCAATATCGACCCGAACGTGCTGTTTGCCCCGCCCGCGCAGATCGCCACCGAGGTGGCCCGGGTGCTGGACAGCTTTGGCGCGCCCCACACCGACAAGACCACCACCGGCCCCACCCACATCTTCAACCTGGGCCATGGCATCAGCCAGTTCACCCCGCCCGAGCACGTGGCCGCGCTGGTGGAGGCGGTGCACCGCCATTCGCGCGCGCAACGCCAGGGGTGAAGGGCCGCCTTGCCCACTGCCCAAACAAGAGGCAATGCGACTTATGCACAGCGGCAGGACAAGTCGCTTGGGGATTTTCAGGGGATTTCCATCGGGCCTGAAAATCCAAAAACCGTGATAAACCCTTGATTCATTTGATTTTTTTGATAGCAAGCGGCCGCCCTCTGCCCCACTCCGCGCCCCACCAGGCCCCATGGCAAGGATTCCATGCCAGGGATGTCAACAAAGTTATCCACAGAAATCCGGAAAAACCTCCCAAAGCCCTTGCAGATCAAGCACTTGCGCACACCGGGCCCGAAAAGCCCGGGGTTTTTCTGCCTTGCCTAGCATATTTCGGCCGAAATGGCAGGCTCCCAGCCCTTTGCCCCAGGCACTTATGCACACCAAGAAGCCAGCGACCCGGGAAAATACACCGTCTCCCAGACCCTCTGGGCCGGGGAACACCCGAAAGAAAGATCGTTGATTCATAAAGGTTTTTTCTGCATGCCGATTTTGTGGGCAATCTGCTGTGCGCTCCATTTGGCGCGGCTTGCGCGGGCATCGCGACAGGATGTCAACAAAGTTATCCACAGAAACCTGGGATATCTGCCAAAAACCCAATGGCGTCAACGACTTAGCCCCCGCCTTTGAAAATCCACTGTCACAACGCCCGCTAACGCCGTGTCTGCCCTTTCCTTCACCGTCCAGGTGGCCTTGCACACCCCGTCGCACAGCGGGGTCGGCGACCTGCTGAGCTATGCCTGCGAGCGCCCGCTGCCCCCCGGCACCCTGGTGCGCGTGCCGCTGGGCTCGCGCGAGGTGCTGGGCGTGGTCTGGGAAGCCGCCGAAGGGCCAGGCGACGGGCCCGCCGACCGGGCCCTGCGCCCGGTGGCGGGCGTGCTCGACGGCCTGGCCCCCCTGGATGCCGGCTGGCGGCGCCTGGTGGGTTTTGCGGCGCGCTACTACCAGCGCGCGCTGGGCGAGGTCGCGCTCGCCGCCCTGCCGCCGCAGCTGCGCGATTTGCGCCCCGAGCAGCTGGCCCGCCGCCTGCGCCGCCCGGGGCCGGCCGACGGGACCGCAGCAGAGACTATCAAAAACATAGCGCTCAGCGCAGAGCAGGAAAGCGTCAGAGCCCAAATCTCTGCCGAAAAAGGCCCGTTCCTGCTGTTTGGCAGCACGGGCAGCGGCAAGACCGAGGTCTACCTGCGCTGCGTGCAGGAGGTGCTCGAAGCCGACCCGGGCGATGGCCTACCGGCCCAGGCGCTGGTGATGGTGCCCGAGATCAACCTCACGCAGCAGCTCGAAGAGCGCTTCACCTCGCGCTTTACCGGCCGCTTTGGCGCCGGCGCCGTGGTGTCGCTGCACAGCGGCATGACCCACCCCCAGCGCCTCAAGAGCTGGCTGGCGGCGCATTCGGGCCAAGCGCGCATCGTGCTGGGCACGCGCATGGCGGTGTTTGCCAGCCTGCCCGGGCTGAAGATGATCGTGGTCGATGAAGAGCACGACCCCAGTTACAAGCAGCAGGAAGGGGCCCGCTACTCGGCGCGCGACCTGGCCCTGTGGCGCGGGCATGCCCAGGGCGCCAAAGTGCTGCTGGGCTCGGCCACGCCCTCGCTGGAGAGCTGGCATGCCAGCCGGCCCGCCACCCCCGAAGACCCGGGCGGCGGGCGCTATGTGCGCCTGCACATGCCCAGCCGCATTGGCGCGGGCGAGCTGCCCAAGGTGCGCCGGGTGGACATGAACCAGCAGCCCCGGCGCACGGTGTTCTCGGCGCCGCTGCTGGCGGCCATCACCGAGCGCATCGCGCGCGGCGAGCAGTGCATGGTGCTGCTGAACCGGCGTGGCTACGCCCCGGTGCTGCACTGCGCCGACTGCGAATGGAAGAGCGACTGCCCCCACTGCAGCGCCTTTCAGGTCTTCCACAAGCAGGACCGCACCCTGCGCTGCCACCACTGCGGCTACACCGTGCGCGTGCCCTGGGCCTGCCCCGGCTGCGGCAGCCCCGACATCGCCCCGATCGGCCGGGGCACCGAGCAGCTCGAAGAACAGCTGGGCACCCTGCTGGCCGGCGTGCTGCGCCCCGACGGCCAGCCGGTCCGCATCGCCCGCATCGATGCCGACACCACCCGGCTCAAGGGCGCGCTGGAAAGCCAGCTCGCGCAGGTGCATTCCGGCGAGGTCGATGTGCTGGTGGGCACGCAGATGATTGCCAAGGGGCATGACTTCCGGCGCATCACGCTGGTGGCGGCCGTGCAGCCCGATGGCGCGCTGTTCTCCAGCGACTTCCGGGCGCCCGAGCGGCTGTTTGCGCTGCTGATGCAGGCCGGCGGGCGCGCGGGGCGCGATGCCGCCTACATGGCCGCACAAGGCAGCCGCTGCGAGATGTGGGTGCAGAGCTTTCACCCCAAGCACGCGGTGTTCGAGGCGCTGCGCCAGCACGACTACCCGGCGTTTGCCGCCCAGCAGCTCCAGGAACGCAAGGACGCGGCCATGCCGCCCTTCGCCTTCCAGGCCCTGGTGCGCGCCGACGCCCGCACCCAGGAGGTGGCCCAGGCCTTTCTGAGCGCCGCCAGCGCCGCCGCCCACGCGGCCGGCCTGCCGGGGCTGGAATGGGTCACGCTCTACCCCGCCGTGCCCCTGGCCATCCAGCGGGTGGCCAATGTCGAGCGGGCGCAGATGCTGCTGGAAAGCCCCCACCGCGCCGTGCTCCAGCGCTTTCTGGCCGCCTGGCAGCCGGTGCTGCAGGCCACCCGCAGCCAGCCCGAACACAAAGGCCTGGTCCGCTGGCTGGTGGATGTGGACCCGCTGACGATCTGACGCGGCGGGTTCACCGCAGGGCCGAGATTTCCCGGCGCTTGATCAGGCGGGAACGCAGGACATTGCGGCTGATGCCCAGGAGCTTGGCAGCCTGCACCTGGTTGCGGTGGCAGAAGTCGAAGGCCGTGCGCATGACCGCCTCCTCGATCTTGTCAAACAGGCCGTCCGGCTCCTCCTCGAACAGGCTGCGCAGGGCGGCTTCCAGGGCCTGAAGGGGCAGGGCATCGTCGGGCAAGACCCCGTCCTCCGAGGCCGTGCGCTTGAGGGCCAGGGGCGACAAGTGCAGGTCATGGGCCGTGAGCACCTCCCCCGGGCAGATCAGCAGGGCATGGTGGATCACGTTCTCCAGTTCCCGAATGTTCCCGGGCCAGGCATGTTCGCGCAGCTTGCGCTCCGCCCCCGGATCGAGCTGGCTGGCGCCATAGCCCAGGCGGCGGCGGTATTCATCAATGAAATAGCGGGCCAAGGGAAGGATGTCGCCGGGCCGGTCCCGCAGCGTGGGCAAAGCCAGGTGCACGACATGCAGGCGGTAGTACAGGTCTTCCCGGAAATGCCCGGCCGCCACGGCGTCCTGCAAGCGCACATTGGTGGCGGCCACCAGGCGCACGTTGATGGGAATGCTTTTGCGCGAGCCCAGCCGCACCACCTCGCGCTCCTGCAGGACGCGCAGCAGCTTGACCTGGATGGACAAAGGCAGGTCACCGATTTCATCCAGGAAGAGCGTGCCGCCGTGGGCCGCCTCGAACCACCCGGGCTTGGCGCCAAAGGCGCCGGTGAAAGCGCCTTTTTCATGGCCGAACAGCTCGCTTTCGACCAGGTTTTCAGAAAACGCACCGCAGTTGACGGCGACAAAAGGCCCGTCCTTGCGGCGGCTCAGATCGTGCACATGGCGGGCAATCAGCTCTTTGCCCGTTCCCGTCTCGCCAATGATCAGGACATTGGCATCACTGGGGGCCACCATGCGGATGCGCTGCAGCAGGGCCAGGGACTGCGGATCTTCAAACACCTGGGCCGTCGCCCGGATCGACGTGGTGTGCTTGCGCGGATCGGGCAAGGTCAAAAGCCCGGGCGGCTCCCAGGACGGGGGGGACAGATCCGGCGCACTGAAAGCAGAAAGGGGGCGAAGGGTCGATGTCATGAGTAGAACGTAGGCTGGGGGTGTTTCTGTTTCAGGGCCCACTCGCCGATCTCGCGCACCTTGTAGGCCACGGGGTCGTGCAGGGTATGGGTCCGCAAATTGCGCCAATGCCGGTCGAGCCGCAGGTCGCCATGGGTGGCGCGGGCACCGGCCACATCAAACATGCGCGTACAGAGATCCAGGCCGGTGCGCGTGGCCGCCACCTTGGCCGTGGCCACGGAGACGGCCACCTGGCCGCGCTCGGCCTCGGTCAGCGCCGCGCCCCGCAGCCAGGCGGCATCCAGCTGGTCGGCGGCGCGGTCCGCCAGCACACGCACCCCTTCAAGACCGACCCAGAAATCACCGTAGTGCTGCAGCACATAAGGATCGTCCTGCACATGGTCCACCCGGGCCTGGTGCCAGGGACGTGCTTCGTTCAAGGTGTAGTACCTGGCGTCCTGGAAGGCGGCCTCCGCAATCCCCAGATAGATATTGGCCAGGACCAGCTGCGAGACCAGCGGGCGCAGGCAGGCCAAGGGGGTGGACAGCGGCCCGGGATCGGACAGGACTTCGTGCCGCTCGATGCGCACTTTTTCAAAAACCACGCTCCCGCTGTCCGTCTGCCGCTGGCCGATGTTGTTCCAGTCGGGCACCACGAAAACGCCGCTGCGGGCCGTGGGCAGCGCCGCGACCACCAGGGCGCCGGTCTGGGCATCCCGGGCGGACGCCACCAGCATCTCGGAATCCAGGGCCCCGGAACAAAAGCTCTTGGGCCCGGTGAATTCATGCCACGCCCCGTGGGGGCTGCTCACCGTGCGGTCGTCCAGCGGATTCAGGGCGTTCCCCCAGAACCAGCGATGGCGCGCGGTCTGCTCCATCCAGGGCTGCCATTGCGCGGGACGGGCGAACAAGCGCACGGTGGCCAGCATGAGGTGGTGGAAACCGAAGACATGCGCCAGCGAGCTGTCGCCCTGGGCCAGCCGGCGCACCACGTCCAGGGTCTCGCGCCAGCTTCCACCGCCACCGCCCCACTCCGCGGGAATGCTCAAGGCCAGCAGACCGCTGGCGCGCAGGAGATCCCGCTCGGCCTTGGGCGTCCCGCCCCGGGCATCGCGCTCGACCGCCGTGCGCGCAAAAAGCTGCGCCAGCCGGTCCGCCACCGCAGACGCGGCCTCCGGCTGCGGGGGCTGGGGCGGGGACGCCAGGACCGGGGAGCCCTCGGGAGAAAAAACAGAATTCACGATGGAGGACGGCGTTGCGCACGGCTGCTGATGAGGCAGCAACTCTCTGCGTCCACCCCGGTTTGCACAATGATTTTTTGCGCATATGGATACATGATTTGCCTCTGCCGCAGCAGCCACGCCCCGCGCTGCACCCCCAGCAGCAACCGTGCTGGGCACTTGCGGCCTCTGCAGCACAAAAGGCAGCACAAAGGCAGCGCAAGGCCGGGGCTGCAGGAGAAAAGACTGGCACGTTCCGTGCTCAAGACACCCCCTGCTCCACTGCCCTGCCCCGTCCACCATGCATCTCTTCTGGTTTCTCCCCACCCATGGCGACAGCCGCTACCTTGGAACCACCCACGGAGCCCGCGCCGTCGATCATGGCTATCTCAAACAGGTGGCCCAGGCCGCCGACCGCCTGGGCTACGAAGGCGTGCTGATTCCCACAGGCCGGTCGTGCGAAGACTCCTGGGTGGTGGCCGCGTCATTGATGCCCTTCACCGAGCGCCTGAAGTTCCTGGTGGCCATCCGGCCGGGCACCATCTCGCCCACCGTCTCGGCACGCCAGGCCGCCACCCTGGACCGCTTCTCCAACGGCCGCCTGCTCATCAACGTGGTCACCGGCGGCGACCCCGACGAACAGCAGGGCGATGGCAGCTTTCTGACCCACGCCGAGCGCTACGAGGTGACCGAGGAATTCCTGCGCATCTGGCGGGGCGTGGCCCGGGGCGAGACCGTCCATTTCCACGGCAAACACCTGCGCGTGGAAAACGCCAAGGCGCTCTATCCACCGATCCAGACGCCCTACCCCCCGCTGTGGTTTGGCGGCTCCTCGGAGCCGGCCATCGCCCTGGCGGGAGAGCAGGTGGATGTCTACCTGACCTGGGGTGAACCCCCTGCGGCCGTCGCCGAGAAAATCGCCCTGGCCCGCGCAGCGGCCGCCCGCCATGGACGGACCCTGAAATTCGGCATCCGCCTGCATGTGATCGTGCGGGAAACCAGCGCAGCGGCCTGGAAGGCCGCGGACGAACTCATCTCCCACGTCACCGACGACACCATTGCCTCGGCCCAGAAAGCCTTTGCCCGCTTTGATTCGGTGGGCCAGCAGCGCATGGCCGCCCTGCACGGGGGACGGCGTGACAGGCTGGAGGTCTCGCCCCATCTGTGGGCCGGTGTGGGACTGGTGCGCGGCGGGGCCGGCACGGCGCTGGTGGGCAATGCCGAGGAGGTGGCCGCACGCATCCGGGAGTACGCCGACCTGGGCATCGAGACCTTCATCCTCTCGGGCTACCCCCACCTGGAAGAGTCCTATCGCGTCGCCGAGCTGCTGTTTCCCCTGCTGCCCCTGGCCTACCGGCGCCCCACGGGCACCACCAACCTGACCGGCCCCTTTGGCGAAATGATCGCCAACGACCCAGTCCCCCAGCCTGTCTGAGCGGGGGCCCGGCCCTCCGCCGTCTTCGCCCGCCGGCGTGCTCCCGGCGCCCCGGCCACCCGGGGCCAGGGCCAGCCCCGCCACGCCGGCCCGGGGCACCAGGGCCGCAGGCGCTTTTTCTCCGATCCAAAACCCCTTCCAGCGCCGTAGACAAGGCGGTTTGCGCTATCAAAAATGATGCGTCCTCCTGGCATCCCCAACGCGGACACCCCCAGTGCCCCGGTGCTGTGCCCGCACCCCCGCCCCGGCAGGGCGCAAGGCCGGCGGCCCCGGGGCCACACGGGGCGGCATGGCGCAGACGCACCCCGGCACGGGGCCCTGGCAGGGCGATCCGCCCTGCTGTTGGCGCAGCAACCCGTCCGCAGAGTGCTGAAACACCAGCACGCCCATTCCCGGCATACGCGCTAAGTCGTTGATTTGCAAGGCACTTCAGGGTGGCACGGTCCTCGCTTATATCCAATACGTCGCATAAGACGGACGACTTCAAATCAGATGGCATATCAACCGAGGCCCCAGGAAGGAAGCAGCCCATGAACCCCCGATCCACTCCCGCCACCGCCGCGTGGACGCCCAGTGAACACCCCGCCCTGGCGGCGAAGTTCCGGCCTGTTTTTCAGCGCATTGCCGAGACGGCCCTGGACCGCGAGCGCAACCGGGTGCTGCCCACAGAACCGATCCAGTGGCTGAAAGCGGCCGGCTTTGGCGCGGTGCGCGTGCCGACCGAACACGGGGGCGGCGGCGCGTCGATTCCCCAGTTGTTCCAGCTGCTGATCGAACTGAGCGAGGCCGACTCCAACGTGACCCAGGCGCTGCGCGGGCACTTTGCCTTTGTGGAAGACCGCCTGAATGCCCCTCCCAGCCCGGAGCGGGAGGTCTGGTTCCAACGCTTTGTGCAAGGGGACCTGGTGGGCAATGCCTGGTCGGAAGTCGGTGCCGTGGCGATCGGGGACGTGATCACCCAAATTGCGCAGAAAGAGGGGCAGTGGGTGGCCAACGGCCGCAAGTTCTACAGCACCGGCAGCATTTTTGCGGACTGGATTGACCTGTATGCCCGCCGTGCCGACAACCAGGCCGATGTGATCGCCGCCGTCAGCACCCACCAAAGCGGCGTGGTGCAGCACGATGACTGGGACGGCTTTGGCCAGCGCACCACCGGCAGCGGCACGTCGGTGTACCACGATGCCCGGATCGATCCGGAAAACATCTTCCCGTTCGAAACGCGCTTCAAGTACCAGACCGCCTTCTACCAGCTCTTTCACCTGGCCACCCTGGCAGGCATTGGCCGGGCCATCGAGCGCGACGTGGGCCAGCAAGTGCGCGACCGCCAGCGCATCTACAGCACCGGCAATGCCCCGCAGGTCAGCCAGGACGCGCAGATTCTGCAAGTGGTGGGGCAAATATCGGCGCTGGTCTACAGCGCACAGGCCATCGCCCTGCGGGCCACGCTGCCCGCGCAGCGCGCCTACGAAGCCCGCCTGCAGAACGACCCGGTGGCCGAGAAGCAGGCCAATATCGAGGCCGAAATCGAATCAGCCCAAGGCCAGATCGTGGTCTCGGAGCTGGTGCTGCGCGCAGGCTCCGATCTGTTCAACGCCCTCGGGGCCTCGGCCGCCAGCACGGCCAAGGCCCTGGACCGCCACTGGCGCAACGCACGCACCGTGGCCTCGCACAACCCGATTGTCTACAAGGCGCGCATCGTCGGCGACTGGAGCGTGAACGGCACCGAGCCCCCCTATGTGTGGCAAATCGGCAACGGCCCGGGCCGCCCCCGCTGACCCCCCCTGCCGTGACGCCGGCCCCCAGGCCAGCGGCAACGGCGCCCTTTCGCTGTTTGTCTGTTCTTCCTTTTTTCTTGTTGGAGTTCACCATGACCACTGAAACCCTGGACCGTCCGCGGGTCAACTCACCCGCCCCCTTTGCGGCACGCCCACGCCCCGCGCAAGCGGCACACACCATCCGCAGCGACAGCGAAGCCATCGCGGTCGCGCGCCGCCTGGCGGAAACGTTCCGTGCCGAATCGGCACTGCGCGACCGCGACGGCTTGCTGCCCCTGGACGAACTGGACGCGTATTCGCAAAGCGGCCTGTGGGGCATCACCGTGCCCAAGGCCTATGGCGGGGCCGGGGTGTCGTTTGCAACGCTGGCCCAGGTGATCCGCATCCTGGCCGAAGGCGACTCCAGCCTGGCACAGATCACCCAGAACCACCTGGCACTGGTCGGGCACATCGATCTGGACGCCACCCCCGCGCAAAAAGAAGAGCTGTTCGCCCTGGTACTGCAAGGCATCCGGTTCGGCAACGCGTTCTCGGAAAAGAACAGCAAGAACGTGGCCGACTTCGAAACCACGCTGGCGTTCGATGGCGACTTCGCCGTGGTGAACGGGCAGAAGTTCTACACCACGGGCGCCTTGCTCTCGCACATCGTGCCCATCGTGGCCGTGGACCCCGTGGAGGGCAAAGGCTATCTGGCCTTTGCCGAGCGCGACGCCCCGGGCCTGACGGTGCACAACGACTGGTCGAGCTTTGGCCAGCGCACCACGGCCTCGGGTTCGATCCAGATCGTGAACGTGCGCGTGCCGCGCAGCCGCCTGGTGCCAGTGGCCGCGTTCGAGCGCCCGACCGTGGCCGGGGCGGTCTCGCAAATCATCCAGGCTGCAATCGATGCCGGCATTGCCGCCGCCGCCATCGCCGAAACCATCGCCTTCGTCCAGACCCGCAGCCGCCCCTGGATCGACAGTGGCAAGACCTCGGCCGCCGAAGACCCCTTCACCATCAGCGCGATTGGCGATCTGACGCTGCGCCTGCATGCCGCAGAAGCCCTGCTCGACCGCGCAGGCCAGGCCATTGACGCGGCCCACGCCCACCCCAGCGAAGAGACCGTGAACGCCGCCACCCTGGCCACGGCAGAGGCCAAGGTACTGACCACCGAAGCGGCCATCCAGGCGAGCAACAAGCTCTTCGAACTGGCGGGAACACGCGCGACGCTGGCCGAACACAACCTCGACCGCCACTGGCGCAATGCCCGCGTGCATACGCTGCACGACCCCGTGCGCTGGAAGTTCTACCACCTGGGGAACTTCCACCTCAACGGGGTCAACCTGCCCCGCCACCCCTGGAGCTGAGGAGCCGTTGCCGTGGCCAAGAACATCCGCTTCAATGCCTTTGAGATGAACTGCGTGGCACACCAGTCGCCGGGCCTGTGGACACACCCACGGGACCGGTCCTGGGAGTACAAGGACCTGCGCTACTGGACCGACCTGGCCCAGGTGCTGGAGAAAGGCTTCTTCGATGGCATCTTCATTGCGGATGTCATTGGCTACTACGACGTCTACAAGGGCAGCAACTACCACGCACTGCAGCAGGGCGCGCAGATTCCTGTGAACGACCCGCTGCAGCTGGCCGCGCCGATCGCGATGGTCACCGAACACCTGGGCATCGGCATCACGGCGTCCACCTCGTTCGAGCACCCCTACACCTTCGCCCGGCGCATCGCCACGGCCGATCACCACACCAAGGGGCGCCTGGGCTGGAACATCGTCACGTCCTATCTGGAAAGCGGGGCCAAGAACATCAGCCAGGGCGGGCTGCGGCGGCACGACAACCGCTACGAGGTCGCCCAGGAATACGTGCAGGTGCTCTACAAACTGCTGGAAGGCAGCTGGGAAAGCGATGCCGTGGTGCGCGACCGCCACCGCGGCCTCTTTGCCCACCCCGAGAAAATCCATGAAATCGGCCACCAGGGCACGTACTTCGAGGTGCCGGGCTACCACCTGAGCGAGCCCTCGCCCCAGCGCACGCCGGTGCTCTACCAGGCGGGCGCTTCAGGCCCGGGCAAGGCGTTTGCCGCGCAGCATGCCGAGTGCGTTTTTGTGGCGGCACCCAGCCAGAGCCTGCTGAAGAACTATGTACGCGAGGTGCGCGAACAAGCCGCCGCCGCCGGACGCGACCCCCGCAAACTGCTGATCTACAACCTGGTCACCCTCATCGTCGATGAAACGGATGCCAAGGCCCAGGCCAAATTCAAGGAATACCAGCGGCATACGTCTTACGACGGGGCCCTGGTGTTCATGTCCGGCTGGACCGGCATCGACTTTGGCCAGTACGCCCCGACGGAGCGGGTCCGCCAAGTGGAAACCAATGCGATTGTGTCTGCCGTCGAACATCTGGCGGGCGGCGACACAGCCTGGACCATTGAAGAGCTGGCGCAGTGGGGTGGCATCGGGGGCCTGGGCCCGGTGTTTGTGGGCTCGGCCAGCACCGTGGCGGACATCTTGCAGAACTGGGTCGAACACACGGATGTCGATGGCTTCAACCTGGCCTACGCCGTGGCGCACGAGACCTTTGAAGACGTAGTGACCCATCTGGTGCCCGAGCTGCAGCGCCGGGGCGTCTACCCCACGGCCTACCGCCCCGGCACGCTGCGGGAAAAGCTGTTCGGCCAAGGCCCCCTGCTGCCCGAGAACCACCCGGCCCACCGGTACCGGGACATCGAACGCATCAAACGCGAGGAAGCACAAGCGCGGCAGGCGGCAGCCACCGCCAGCCCCACGGCCAGCGCGCCAGGGCAGCACGCCCCCCGCGCAGCCCTGGCGACCTGAACAACCCGCCCTCCTGCACGGGGGCTTGCCGTCTGTGGCCGACGCTCTTGGGGCGTCGGCTTTTTTCATCCGCGCGGCCTGCGGGCCTGCCAAGGCCCTGGCATCCGCGCACCGGGGCAGGTCCGGGGCTCCAGGTCGGCACGCCCGCCGGGAGGGCGTGCTTCCCTGGCAGCACCCCTGGCGCAGGCTGCTGTTGCCGCAGCACGCTGCCCCACACCCACCATCGTCCAAGTCCTTGATTTCATTGGCATCGGCAGGTGGCATGACTTTCGCTTATCCACAACAAACCAGAAAAATCCTCCTATCTATACATAAAGGTAATTTAGAAATGGCTCGCAAACTCAACGTCGTGGCAGTCTCCGGGAATCTGCAACGCCCTTCGCGCACCCTGGTGCTGGTGGAACAGCTGGTGGCCTCGCTGGCGCAAGAGCGGGCGGTGGAGGTGGAAGTGATCGAGCTGGGCGACCTGGGGCCCCAGTTTGCGGGCGTGCTGTACCGCAGCCAGTTGCCTGCGGCGGTCGAGGCCCAGGTGCGGGCGATTGAGCAGGCCGACGTTCTGATCGTCGCCAGCCCGGTGTACCGCGCGTCCTACACCGGACTGTTCAAGCACCTGTTTGACTTTGTCCACCAGGATGCCCTGATCGACACCCCCGTGCTGCTGGCCGCCACCGGCGGCAGCGACCGCCACGCGCTGGTGATCGACCACCAACTGCGCCCCCTGTTCAGCTTCTTCCAGGCGCGCACGCTGCCCGTGGGCGTGTACGCCGTGGAAAAAGACTTTGAGGGCTATGCCATTGGCAGCCCCGCCCTGCGCGATCGCATCGCCCTGGCCATCCAGCGGGCCTTGCCGCAGCTGCCCCAGCCGGCCCCCAGCACCGCACGCCCGGCCCCACAGCCGGAAGCCGTGGCGGCCTGACCCCTTTTTTTCCCCGCCCTGGCCCTTGCCAACCGTTTTCTTTCAAGGAATTCACCATGAGCAACACCCCCTCCCAGCCGTCAGCGGACGCTGTCAAATTCGCCTACTGGGTGCCCAACGTCAGTGGCGGCCTGGTGGTCAGCACCATTGAACAGCGCACCGACTGGAGCCTGGAATACAACCAGCGCCTGGCGCAGACCGCCGAAAAGGCGGGCTTTGAATATGCGCTCAGCCAGATCCGCTTCACGGCGGGCTATGGCGCGGAGTACCAGCACGAGTCCGTGTCTTTCAGCCAGGCCTTGCTGCACGCCACCACCCACCTGAAGGTCCTGGCAGCCATCCTGCCCGGCCCCTGGAACCCGGCCGTGGTGGCCAAGCAGATCGCCACGATCGACCACATTTCGCAAGGGCGCATTGCCATCAATGTGGTGAGCGGATGGTTCAAGGGCGAGTTCCAGGCCATTGGCGAGCCCTGGCTGGAACATGACGAACGCTATCGCCGTTCGAACGAATTCATCCGGGCCTTGAAAGGCATCTGGACCCAGGACAACTTCTCGTTCCACGGCGACTTCTACCGCTTCAACAACTACACGCTGAGCCCCAAGCCCGTACAAAAGCCACACCCCGAAATCTTCCAGGGTGGCAGTTCGCGCGCGGCGCGCGACAACGCGGCCAGCGTGTCGGACTGGTACTTCACCAACGGCAATACCGTCGAGAACCTGAAGGCACAGATCGACGACATCCAGGCCAAGGCCGCGCAGAACGGCCACAAGGTGCGCATTGGCGTGAACGCCTTTGTGATTGCCCGGGACACCGAAGAAGAAGCCCAGGCGGTGTTGGCCGACATCCTGCGGCATGCCCACGTCGAGGCGGTGCATGCTTTTGGCGATGCCGTCAAACAGGCGGGCAAGGCCTCGCCCGAAGGCGAAGGCAACTGGGCCCAATCCACGTTCGAAGACCTGGTGCAATACAACGACGGCTTCCGCACCAACCTCATCGGTACGCCCCAGCAGATTGCCGAACGGATCGTGGCCCTCAAGGCGGTGGGCGTCGATCTGGTGCTGACCGGCTTCCTGCACTTCATCGAAGAGGTGGCGTATTTCGGCCAGAAGGTGCTGCCTCTGGTGCGCCAACTGGAGGCCGCCCAGGCCGGCGCAGCGGAACAGGTCCCCGTGGCACTGGAAGCGGTGGCATGAGCGCAGCCCTGTCCCCCGCCACGGGCTATGCCGCGGTGCAGCGCCACGGCGTGCACCCGCGCGAGCGGGCCCGCGCAGGCGCGCTGCAGGAGGGGGCCAGGCAGCACCAGACGGCCGCAGCCATTCCCCCGGTGCTGCAACTCCAGGGCATTGATCTGTCGTTTGGCGGGGTGCTGGCCTTGTCGGGGGTGGACCTGGAGATGGCCCGCGGTGAAATTCGCGCGGTGATCGGCCCCAATGGCGCGGGCAAGAGTTCGCTGGTCAATGTGATCAGCGGTCTGTACCGCCCCCAAAGGGGCCGCGTGGCCATCGACGGCACCTGGTTTTCCGAAGTGCCCACGCCCCGCCTGGCCCGCCTGGGCGTGGCACGCACCTTCCAGAACCTGGCCCTGTTCCCTGGTTTGTCGGTGCGCGACAACGTGGTGCTGGGCCGGGTCCAGCAGGCACGCTCCAGCTTTGTGGAACAGCTCATCGGCCTGGGCCGTGCCCGCCGTGAGCGCGACGACGCCCGGGCCCGCGCCGAGGCGGTGATGGCCTTTCTGGGCCTGGGTGCCGTGAGCGAGCGCCGGGTGGGCACGCTGGCCTATGGCCTGCAAAAGCGGGTGGAACTGGCGCGGGCCCTGGTGGCGGAACCCAAGTTGCTGCTGCTGGACGAGCCCATGGCGGGCATGACCGTGACCGAAAAAACAGAAATGGTCCATTGGATACGCCAGGCGCGCGACCGGTTCGGCACCACGATGCTGCTCATCGAGCACGACATTGGCGTGGTGCTGGGCCTGTCGGACCGCGTGGCGGTCCTGGACTACGGACGCAAGATTGCCGATGGCACCCCCGCGCAGGTGCGCCAGGACCCGGCGGTGGTGGAGGCCTATCTGGGCGTGGCCCACGGCGACGAAGCCCAGCCGGGCCGGCCACGGCCAAGGAGCGCCTGATGGAGGGTTTTGATCTGGCTTTTTTTGCCGAAGTGCTGATCGGCGGCCTGTTGTCCGGCGTGATGTATTCGCTGGTCGCGATTGGCTTTGTCCTGATTTACAAAACGTCGGGCGTGCTGAATTTCGCACAGGGCGCCCAACTGCTCTTTGCGGCGCTGACCTTCGTGAGCCTGGTCGAACGGGGCGTGCCTTTTGCCCTGGCGCTGCTGCTGACCTTTGCCCTCATGCTGCTGCTGGGCCTGGCGATTGAGCGCGTGGTACTGCGTCCGCTGGTCAACCAATCGCCCATGACCCTGTTCATGGCCACGCTGGGCCTGTCCTATGTGATCGAAGGCGTGGCGCAACTGGTGTGGGGCACGCAGGTGCATGCGCTCGATCTGGGGGTCTCCGACGCCCCCTGGGAGGTGTTCGGCGTGCTCATCTCCACCTTCGATCTGTTCGCGGCCGGGACCGCGGCGCTGATGGTGGCGCTGCTGTCGGCCTTCTTTCGCTACACCCATGTCGGCCTGGCCTTTCGCGCCGTGGCCGACGACACCTACGCCGCGCTGGCCGTGGGCCTGCGCCTGCCGCGCATCTGGGCCACGGTCTGGGCCGCGGCGGGGGTGATTGCACTGGTGGCCGGGCTGCTGTGGGGCGCACGCCTGGGGGTGCAGTTTTCGCTGTCGCTGGTGGTGCTCAAGGCCCTGCCGGTGCTGGTGCTGGGCGGGTTTGACTCCATTCTGGGCGCCATCGTGGGCGGCCTCATCATCGGCGCGCTGGAAAAGCTGGCCGAGGTCTATCTGGGCGCCTATGTCGGCGGCGGCATCGAGAGCTGGTGCGCCTATGTGATCGCGCTGGCTTTTCTGCTGGTGCGCCCCGGCGGCCTCTTTGGCCAGAAGCTGGTGGAAAGGGCTTGACCATGGCGGACACGACACACTCCACCGCCCCGGCGGACCGTGGGCGCTGGCCCGCCTGGGCCACGCCGGCCCTCAGCCTCCTCGTGGCCTTTGGCCTTGTGCCCTGGGTGGCTTCGGGGTACTGGCTGGATGCCATCCTGATTCCTTTTCTGGCGCTGTCGCTGGCGGCGCTGGGACTGAACCTGCTCACGGGCTACGCCGGCCAGCTTTCGCTGGGCACCGCCGCCTTCATGGCGGTGGGCGCATTTGCCGCCTACAACTTCCAGCTGCGGATCGAAGGCCTGCCGCTGCTGGTCAGCCTGTTTCTGGCCGGCCTGTCGGCCACGCTGGTGGGGGTGGTGTTTGGCCTGCCCAGCCTGCGCCTGCGGGGCTTTTACCTGGCTGTCTCCACCCTGGCGGCACAGTTTTTCGTGCAATGGGCGCTGACCAAGTTCAGCTGGTTCAGCAATGACAGCCCCTCGGGGGTGATCGATGCCCCGCCGCTGGTGGTGGCGGGCTACGCCTTTGACACGCCGGTGGGGCGCTACCTGTTTGCGCTGACCATCGTGACCGTGATCACGGCGCTGGCCACCCGGCTCGTGGGCACGCAGACCGGCCACCATTTCATTGCCGTGCGCGACAACGAACTGGCCGCACGCGTGATGGGCGTGCCGGTGCTGCGCACCAAGCTGCTGGCGTTTGCCCTGTCCTCCTTCATCGTGGGGGTGGCGGGCGTGCTGTGGGGCTTTGTCTATCTGCGCACGGTGGAGCCTGCGGGCTTCAACCTGGACCGATCGTTCCAGATCTTTTTCATCATAATCATCGGCGGACTGGCCACCATCCGCGGGGCCTTTCTGGGCGCGGCGCTCATCGTGGTGTTTCCGCTGCTGCTGTCGCGCCTGGGCCAACT